>NZ_JAOWGT010000069.1:50606-269940 GCF_030333005.1 Citrobacter sp. Cpo030
GATTGCGGCTATTGTGTAAAACCGTTCTGCAGACAAATCTGCGCGCTGGTGCTTTATCCGGCCTACGGCAGCGTGCAAATGTAGGCCTGATAAGCGCAGCGCATCAGGCGTTGTGATTGCGGCTATTGTGTAAAACCGTTTTGCATACAAATTTGCGCGCTGGTTCTCAGAGTAAAGGCAACTTTGCCTGGGTACTGGCTGTAATAGTTATGCTCTTCTTCCAGCCCTTTTGCCTGCGCCAGACGTACCGTTTCCAGCGAGCAGGTACGGTAGATCAGGTCTTTATTCATATTGGTCTGCTTCTCGCGCTGTTTATCTGCGGACAGCGCCAGCCAGCTTTCGGACAGTGAGTAATCATAGACTACCCGATTTCCTTTCGCCTGCACGTTCTCAATGGTAATGAATTCGTCGATTTTCAGTCTTGGCTGCCCACGCATTTTTTTCTTATCTTCTGCGGCAGCATATTGGGCCAGCGCATGAATATCCATACTGGCTATTTTCTGTTTATAAGCATCTACATAAGCGGTAGGTTGCTGATAATGCTGAGCGTAAGCGTTTCTTAATTCCCCGTCGCTCATCGTACAACCCGCCAGAAAAAGAGGTAATAGCAGTGCCAGTTTTATTTTAGTCATGATGTTATCCCGTTCATTATTTTGATCCCAGTCGCCCATAACAAAATAGAAAAATTATTACAGATGATATTTAAGGTTGTATAAACGAGAGCGCGATGGCACAAGTTCAATTGTCTTAAAATGGCAAAAGACGCGGGAAACCCTGCCAGAATTGGCAGGGTTTTGAACATACTGATAAAAAAATTAATGGCCGATCATCTTTGCCTTCGGGATCAGCTGGAAATACATATGATCGGGCACTGGCGTATCCCAGACATTGGCATAAACGGCATAACCAATAGTGGCAAACAGAATGCCCAGCACCAGTAGCGTCATGGCAACACCTGACAGCGTCCTCTGGCGCCATAATGATTTACCACCGTTGCCTTGTGCTCCAGGCGGAGTCTGCAGTGAAAAGCTCAGCGTTGAGGCTACCGGGCAGGATTCAACGCAGGTCATGCAGCCAGTGCATTCCACGGTACGCACCTGAATCAGTCTGTCGACCGGGATATTCGACGGGCAGTTTTTCGCGCATTTTCCGCAGTCGATACAGCTGTCAGCGTTACGGCGGATTTTAAACGGTGAGAGTAATGAGAACAGGCCGAGCAGCGCACCATAAGGGCACAGATAGCGGCACCAGGCATTGCGAATAAACAGGCTCAGGACGCTGATAACGATAACAAAGATGAGCGTAGCGGAGCCAATATGGCGAAAGAAATCGAGCATCTTCACGTCGATAATCATGCCATAGGCCGACATTAGAAAATACTGAATCCCCTGCGCAGGCATCGACAGGGCGATATACAAAAAGAAACTCAGCAACAAATACTTCAGACTGAGCAGCGGAATATCCAGCCAGCGCGGCAGCGTGAAGTTGCGACCAAATACTTTTTTCCCCAGATTGCCGAGCAGTTCGGACAGCGTGCCCACCGGGCATAACCACGAACAGAAGGCTTTTTTTAACAACAGACTAATCAGGATAAACGCAACTAACAGCAGCATGGAGGCGGCATGGATAGGCGGAAGAAAACCAGTCTCCAGCGTATAGCGGATATTCATCAAACCCGCGATTGGTAGCCATCCCTCAATACCACCTGGCCTTGGAATATAGACGCTGGTGCCGGCGGTTTCGAAATAGCGGACCCAGTAATAGAACGTTACGCCAATATAAATATTAATAGCCAGCAGGAGAAACTGGGTGGCTTTTCGCCAGCTGCTGGCGTTGCGCCAGTCATTCCACGGCAGTTTGCCTCCGATCGTGCCAGGACGGCGCTGCCAGCGCGTTCTTTTCTTCCCGTTCATGATTTTATACTATCCCTCATATTTCCCCTTCTGCATTCAGAAGGCGTCATCACCGGGATATGCTAGCGCTATTCAGATTTGGTGTATTTGATTTGCATCTTATTACGTGGCTGTTATTTTCATCATGCCAATATGCCTGAATAAAAATAACAGCTCGATATTTATCGCAAGTCAGATAAATACCCTGAATGGGGTATTTATTTCTCTGCAGGGCAATGGTTATTCCTGATAAACCTCAACGCGGTCGCGACCATTACTTTTTGCCTGATAAAGTGCGCGATCGGCTTTATCAACCAGCTGTTTGTAGTCGGGATGATAATCATATTCGGCAATACCGATACTGACGGTAATAGAAAACGTTTCTGTCGCAGAGGCTGCCATGCGCATCCCGGCAATTTTCATACGCAGCGTTTCCAGAATAATACTGGCCTGCGATTCATCTGACTCGACGAGCAAGATCATAAATTCTTCACCACCGTAGCGGAACACGTAATCGCTGCTACGGATATGATCATAAATGACCGCTGCGACATTTTTGAGCGTCAGATCGCCGGTATTATGCCCGAAGTTATCGTTAATTTGCTTGAAGTAGTCGATATCCAGCATCGCCAGGCTAAAAGGCTTACGCGCATGTAACGCCAGCGAGATTTCGCGTCGCATGATGGTCGGAATAAAGCGGCGATTAAGCAACTGGGTCAGCGAATCTTTACCATTTTCCTGCTTAACCAGCGCCTCAAACATCGAAGCGAGCAGGAAATGGATTTTTGCCGACAGCTGGCGAACATCCTGTAATAAGCTCATCCGCTCGGGTTCTGTCGGCTGATGCTGAGGTGACAGGGTGGTCGTCAGACGGGTGTCGATCTCTGCAATTAGCGATTCCATTTCTTTGAGCAAATTGCTGTTGCCAAGAATATGTTTTCCCTTATGTGAGAACCACATACCAAAATCAGAGTTCGCCAGAAACACCATTTCACCGAAAGGCATTCCGGTGGCAATGTTATAGATAAACTGGTTTTCCCAGTCGGTAAATGAGCGAATTTGCCGTTCGCGCTCGACGTTAACGTCATCGTAAATGGTCTGCAGGCGATACTGCTCCTGCGTATGCAGGGAGTTTTGGTGGCTTGGGGAATAGGAGACGGTCATGGCCTCCAGCGCAGTATCCATTGCCAGGCTGCTGAAACAGATAGCATTGCTCAGCAGGGAAGACGAGTCGTCAGCTTTGGTTTTCAATACCCGATACAGCTCATCCTTGAGCTTACGCGCGCCGCGATTCACCAGATCGATGGGCAGACCGATGCGGGCATGCACCACGCCAATTTTGCGCTGTTTGGCCAGCAGCTGCGGTAGATCTTCGTGCGCGCTGCCGAGCACGCTGCGTAACCAGTCAAACATACTACCGCTGAGGCGGGTACTGACCTGTTCCGTATTAAGGAACAATGCGCTCTGGGCATGGGAGAGCATATAGTCATAAAAAACGGTCACTAAATGGCGGATCTCTTCATCGCTTAACGATGTGAGGAGCGTGTGAACGTCAGGCGATGTTTGTCGTATCAGCGCCTGCCATTCCGTAAGGAGTAATGTGTCGTTTACCGGTTCAACCTGTTCCATCTCACTGCCACTCAACCTGCGATTAAAAATTCAGGCGGTATTACGGACAATTACCTCACGATGGTCAAGTTAAACTCTCTTATCGATGGCTAATACCTTCATAAATAAGTCTTAGCGCGAAGACACCTATTATTGCGCCAATTACCCGGCTGGCAACCCGTTGGATACGACCATACGCCCGTCGCACGGCAGGCAAAGAAAATGCCTGGCTGAGAAAAATACGCCAGATAACGGAAGACAACACAATGCCTGCCCAGGCCATCAGTCTGGCCCACGTAGGTGTGTCTGCGCTTAAGGTGACCGAGAAGATACTAATAAAAAAGAGTACAGTTTGTGGGTTCGATAAATCTGTTAGTAATCCACGGCGGAAAAATACATACCAGGGGGCGGAAAGCGGCTGCTGTAGCGTGGGCATTTGCGGCGTGGCCTGATGGCGGATGCTGTTCCAGGCAAACCACAGCAGATAGGCGCCGCCGACAATCTTAATCAATGAAAATATCTCTTCACACTGGGTGATTAGCGTTGCCATACCAAAGAGCCCAAGGCCGGAGTAAAACGCATCACTTAAGGCAACACCCAGACCGGTCATCACACCTGCGCGTCGTCCGGATGCCAGGCTAGTTTGTACCACCACGAACAGATTTGCGCCGGGGTTAAAAAAGGTTAAAACAAACAGGCTGACGGTGAGTACAACGGCGTGCAAAGGTTCCATAGACAACGTTTCCATTAGTAAACACGGGAAAGACAGCTAACACTATAATTTTAGTGCGCACGTCATTCTGCGCATTCACTCACAGTGCGCGTTGAAAACGTAGCGCCACTGCGTTTTGCGTAATTAACGATTCGCAAAATCTCTTTATATTTCCGCCTGCTCTGGATCTTTTTGTCAGCCTGAACTACTTATTAATCATCCTTGACTCGCATGTCGAATGTTCAGGGGGCGATGATGGCATATATAACAAAATCTGGAGCTTTTATATGAAAACTGGAATTAAAGTACTTATTGGTGCGTTAGCTTTTGTTGTGACCAACGCGTATGCCGCGGAATTTATGACGAAGGTTGAGTTTGAAAAGGTTGAGTCTCAGTACACAAAAATCGGTGACATTTCAACGAGTAATGAAGTATCTACTTCGGATGCTAAAGAAGACCTTCTGAAGAAAGCTGAAGAGAAAGGTGCTGACGTGGTGGTATTAACCTCCGGCCAAACGGATAACAAAATCCATGGCACAGCCAATATTTACAAGAAAAAATAACGTGCAGCTGTAAAAAATACGACACCCGTCGGTCATTGCACCGGCGGGTTTTCTTTTAATCTGCGCCAGAACGTGGTTCTGCTAATTCCGAGATAGCGTGCAGCCGCGGTTTTATCACCATTGAATTGTGCCAACACCTGCTGCGGCGTCAGCAATGAAGATGCTTGCGGTGAGTCAGCAGCAATGGCCAGTTCCGGTAATAGCTGTTGTAAAAAATCCATATTCAGCTCCGGCTGCGGCTCGACGCTTAAAAATAGCGCCAGGCGCTCCATCATATTACGCAGTTCGCGGATATTCCCCGGCCAGCCATAATTCAGCAGCGTCGGCTGACTTAATCCCAGCCCCTTGCGTACTGGCTCAGAAAACGGCACGTCCAGTTCCGCCAGCGATTGTTTTAAAAAGCCTTCCGCCAGCGGCAGGATATCGGGCAACCGCTCGCGTAGCGGCGGCAGCTTGAGGCGTAAAATGCTCAGGCGATAAAACAGATCGGTACGAAATTCCCCCTGTTTCATCTCCTGCTCCAGATTACAATGTGTGGCGCTAATCACCCGGACATCGACCGGAATCGGCTGATGTCCACCGACCCGGGTAACCTCTTTTTCTTCCAGCACGCGCAGCAGTCGGGTTTGTAACGGCAGCGGCATCTCGCCTATCTCATCAAGAAACAGGGTTCCGCCGTGGGCGATTTCAAACAGGCCCGCGCGCCCCCCTCGGCGAGAGCCGGTAAAGGCGCCGTCCTCATAGCCGAACAGCTCCGCTTCCAGCAATGACTCGGTGATTGCCCCGCAGTTGACGGCAACAAACGGCGGCGAGGGTTTACCGCGTCGATTCTCCTGACGGGTGAAAAACTCACGGTGAATGGCCTGTGCGGCCAGCTCTTTACCCGTTCCTGTTTCGCCCTGAATGAGGACCGGCGCACGCGAGCGGGCGTAGAGCATAATAGTGTGCCGCACCTGTTCCATCTGCGCAGAGTGACCGCGCATATCTCCCAGCGCATAACGGGTGCGTAACGTATCGCCAGAAGCGTACTGACCGTTTCTGCGCAGCGTCAGGCGAGTCATATCCAGCGCATCGACAAAGGCCTGGCGCACGGTGGCCGCCGAATAGATAAAGATGCCGGTCATACCTGCTTCTTCTGCCAGATCGGTAATCAATCCCGCACCAACCACTGCCTGCGTACCGCCGGCCTTCAGTTCGTTGATTTGCCCACGGGCATCTTCCTCGGTGATATAGCTGCGCTGTTCAAGCTGCAAATTGAAGGTTTTTTGAAACGCGAGAAGCGCAGGAATGGTTTCCTGATAGGTAATGACGCCAATCGACGAGGTGAGTTTTCCCGCTTTTGCCAGCGCCTGTAGCACGTCGAATCCGCTGGGTTTAATCAGGATCACCGGAATCGATAAACGGCTTTTCAGGTATGCCCCGTTGGAGCCCGCCGCAATGATGGCATCGCAACGCTCGGTAGCCAGCTTCTTACGGATATAGGCCACCGCTTTTTCGAAACCAAGCTGAATGGGGGTGATGGTCGCCAGGTGGTCGAACTCCAGACTGATGTCGCGAAACAGTTCAAACAGGCGGGTGACCGAGACTGTCCAGATAACCGGTTTATCGTCGTTCACTCGCGGCGGTAGATGCGTATCTGCCATAACTAACCCCAAAAATTAAGGAACCGAGTAGTAGGGTTTAGTTGTGTTTCATAAATGTTGCAATGAAACGTGAAGGAACGTTTCATGAAACGATAGCTGACACGCTTTTGTGCAACAAAAATAGAAGTATTGGATTTAATATATTGTTTTAAAAGATAAAAAATTAAATTGAAGAGAAAATAAGCTCCCTGGCATACCCCTTGCTTTAGAAATATCAACGAACGATAACAAGTTGATAACAAGAGGACGGGATATGTCTCTACACTCCCCAGGGCTGGCGTTTCGCGCTGCGCTTACCAAAGAAAACCCATTACAAATCGTTGGCACCATCAATGCCAACCACGCTCTGCTGGCTCAACGCGCCGGGTATCAGGCGATTTATCTCTCCGGCGGTGGCGTCGCTGCGGGCTCGCTGGGGCTGCCGGATCTCGGTATTTCTACCCTTGATGATGTGCTGACTGATATTCGTCGCATTACGGATGTTTGCCCGCTGCCATTGCTGGTGGATGCGGATATTGGTTTTGGATCGTCTGCATTCAACGTGGCGCGTACCGTCAAGTCGATTTCCAAAGCGGGTGCTGCTGCGCTGCATATTGAAGATCAGATCGGCGCCAAGCGCTGCGGTCATCGCCCGAACAAGGCGATCGTCTCGAAAGAAGAGATGGTCGACAGGATCCGCGCAGCCGTTGATGCGCGCACCGATCCCAACTTTGTGATTATGGCGCGAACCGATGCACTGGCGGTGGAAGGGTTAGAGGCAGCCATCGATCGTGCCCAGGCGTATGTCGAAGCGGGCGCTGACATGCTGTTCCCGGAAGCCATTACCGAACTTGCGATGTACCGCCAGTTTGCCGATGCGGTACAGGTACCAATTCTTGCCAACATTACTGAATTTGGCGCCACACCGCTGTTTACCACCGATGAACTGCGCAGCGCGAATGTTGCGATGGCGCTATACCCGCTGTCAGCTTTCCGCGCCATGAACCGCGCGGCGGAGAAGGTTTACAACGTGCTGCGTCAGGAAGGTACGCAAAAGAACGTTATCGACATTATGCAGACGCGCAACGAGCTGTATGAAAGCATCAATTACTACCAGTTCGAAGAGAAACTCGACGCGTTGTACACAAAAAAGTAACCGTCGTAGGCCGGATAAGGCGTAGCCGCCATCCGGCAATAAATTAGTACCCTACATATTACAATAATGACGAGGACAACATGAGCGACACAACGATCCTGCAAAATAGTACCCATGTCATTAAACCAAAAAAATCGGTTGCGCTGTCAGGCGTCGCTGCCGGAAATACTGCCTTATGTACCGTGGGTAAAAGCGGTAACGATCTGCACTATCGTGGCTACGATATTCTTGACCTGGCGCAACAGTGCGAATTTGAAGAAGTTGCGCATCTGCTGATTCACGGGAAATTACCCACCCGCGATGAGCTCACCGCCTATAAAAGCAAACTGAAAGCGCTGCGCGGATTGCCCGCTAACGTGCGTACCGTACTGGAAGCGCTGCCTGCCGCCTCGCATCCGATGGATGTGATGCGCACTGGTGTTTCCGCGCTGGGTTGTACGCTGCCGGAAAAAGAAGGGCATACCGTCTCCGGCGCACGCGATATTGCCGACAAACTGCTGGCTTCGCTCAGTTCTATCCTCCTGTACTGGTATCACTACAGCCATAACGGCGAGCGTATTCAGCCGGAGACCGACGATGATTCTATTGGCGGTCACTTCCTGCATTTGCTGCATGGTGAAAAGCCATCACAAAGCTGGGAAAAGGCGATGCACATTTCGCTGGTGCTGTACGCCGAGCACGAGTTTAACGCTTCCACCTTCACGGGGCGTGTGATTGCGGGAACCGGCTCGGATATGTACTCCGCGATTATCGGTGCAATTGGCGCACTGCGTGGGCCAAAACACGGCGGGGCGAATGAAGTATCGCTGGAGATCCAGCAGCGCTACGAAACGCCGGATGAAGCCGAAGCGGATATCCGTAAACGCGTTGAAAACAAAGAAGTGGTGATTGGCTTTGGTCACCCGGTTTACACCATCGCCGACCCGCGCCATCAGGTGATCAAGCGCGTGGCGAAACAGCTTTCTCAGGAAGGCGGTTCGCTGAAAATGTACAACATTGCTGACCGTCTGGAAGAGGTGATGTGGGAAACGAAAAAGATGTTCCCCAACCTCGACTGGTTCTCGGCGGTTTCCTACAACATGATGGGCGTCCCCACTGAAATGTTCACACCACTGTTCGTTATCGCCCGCGTCACCGGCTGGGCGGCGCACATCATCGAACAGCGCCAGGACAACAAAATCATCCGTCCTTCCGCCAACTATACCGGCCCGGAAGATCGCGAATTTGTTCCGATTGAAAAACGTTGCTAATGCAAAACCTCTAAAGATAAAAAAACAGGAAATGTACCCTATGTCCGCACATATTTCGAATGTCCGCCCTGAATTTGACCGCGAAATCGTTGATATCGTTGATTATGTCATGAACTACGAGATCACCTCGAAGGTGGCGTATGACACCGCGCATTATTGCCTGCTTGATACCCTTGGCTGTGGCCTGGAAGCGCTGGAATATCCGGCCTGTAAAAAACTGCTGGGTCCGGTTGTACCGGGTACCGTCGTCCCTAACGGTGTGCGCGTACCAGGTACCCAGTTCCAGCTCGATCCGGTGCAGGCGGCGTTTAACATCGGTGCGATGATCCGCTGGCTGGACTTTAACGACACCTGGCTGGCCGCAGAATGGGGTCATCCTTCCGATAACCTCGGCGGTATTCTGGCGACGGCTGACTGGCTGTCGCGCAATGCGGTGGCGGTGGGTAAAGCGCCGTTCACCATGAAAAAAGTGTTAACCGGAATGATTAAAGCCCATGAAATTCAGGGCTGTATCGCGCTGGAAAACTCCTTCAACCGCGTCGGTCTGGATCACGTCCTGCTGGTAAAAGTCGCCTCCACGGCGGTGGTTGCCGAGATGCTCGGCCTGAACCGCGATGAAATTCTCAACGCCGTCTCGTTGGCGTGGGTCGACGGTCAGTCGCTGCGTACCTATCGTCATGCGCCGAATACCGGCACGCGTAAATCCTGGGCGGCTGGCGATGCCACCTCACGTGCTGTACGTCTGGCGCTGATGGCGAAAACCGGTGAAATGGGATACCCGTCCGCACTGACGGCAAAAACCTGGGGCTTCTATGATGTCTCTTTCAAAGGCGAATCTTTCCGCTTCCAGCGCCCGTACGGTTCGTACGTGATGGAAAACGTGTTGTTTAAAATTTCCTTCCCGGCAGAGTTCCACTCGCAGACCGCGGTAGAAGCGGCGATGACGCTGTACGAACAGTTACAGGCCGCAGGTAAGACCGCTGCCGATATCGAAAAAGTGACCATTCGTACGCACGAAGCCTGTATCCGCATCATCGATAAAAAAGGCCCGCTGAATAACCCGGCGGATCGTGACCACTGCATCCAGTACATGGTGGCTATCCCGCTGCTGTTCGGGCGCTTAACGGCGGCAGATTACGAAGATGGCGTGGCGCAGGATAAACGCATTGATGCCCTGCGTGAAAAGATCAACTGCTTCGAAGATCCGGCCTTTACTGCCGATTACCACGACCCTGAAAAACGCGCCATCGCGAATGCCATCACGCTTGAATTCACCGACGGCTCACGCTTTGAAGAAGTGGTAGTGGAATACCCAATCGGCCACGCGCGCCGTCGTAACGACGGTATGCCGAAGCTGGTCGAGAAGTTCAAAATTAACCTGGCGCGTCAGTTCCCGACCCGTCAGCAGCAGCGCATCCTGGATGTCTCCCTGGACAGAACTCGTCTGGAGCAGATGCCGGTCAATGAGTATCTGGATTTGTTCATTATCTAAAACCCGACTCATCAGGCGTAAGTTCAACAGGAGAGCATTATGTCTTATAGCGAGTTTTATCAACATTCTATTACACAGCCGGAGTCGTTCTGGGCCGAACAGGCCCAGCGTATTGACTGGCAGCAGCCGTATACGCAGGTGCTGGACCACAGTAATCCGCCGTTTGCCCGCTGGTTTTGCGGCGGCACGACCAATCTGTGCCACAACGCCATCGACCGCTGGCTGGAGAAACAGCCTGACGCGCTGGCGCTGATTGCTGTGTCATCAGAAACTGAAGAAGAACGCACGTTTACCTTTCGTCAGCTGTATGACGAAGTGAACGTCGCGGCGGCGATGTTGTTGTCGCTGGGCGTACAGCGCGGCGATCGGGTACTGGTTTATATGCCGATGATCGCCGAGGCGCACATTACGCTGCTGGCCTGCGCGCGCATTGGGGCGATCCACTCGGTGGTGTTCGGTGGTTTCGCCTCGCACAGCGTAGCGGCGCGTATCGACGACGCCCGACCGGTGGTTATCGTGTCGGCGGATGCCGGGGCGCGCGGCGGCAAAATCCTGCCGTATAAAAAGCTGCTCGATGATGCGATCGATCAGGCGCAGCACCAGCCGCGTCATGTGGTATTGGTCGATCGCGGTCTGGCGAAAATGGTGCGGATAGAGGGGCGAGACCTCGACTTTGCCGCGCTGCGCCAACAGCATCTCGGCGCGCGGGTGCCGGTTGCCTGGCTGGAGTCGAACGAAACGTCCTGCATTCTCTACACCTCCGGGACAACCGGTAAACCGAAAGGCGTGCAGCGCGACGTTGGCGGCTACGCGGTCGCGCTGGCGACCTCGATGGACACAATTTTCGGCGGTAAAGCGGGCGGCGTGTTCTTCTGCGCATCGGATATCGGCTGGGTGGTTGGGCATTCGTATATCGTGTATGCCCCACTGCTGGCGGGGATGGCGACGGTGGTTTACGAAGGGTTGCCAACGTACCCAGACTGTGGCGTATGGTGGAAAATTGTTGAGAAGTATCAGGTCAGCCGGATGTTCTCTGCCCCAACCGCCATCCGCGTGCTGAAGAAATTCCCGACCGCGCAAATCCGCAATCACGATCTCTCCTCGCTGGAGGTGCTGTATCTGGCGGGTGAGCCGCTGGATGAACCGACCGCCAGTTGGGTAACGGAAACGCTGGGCGTCCCGGTTATCGACAACTACTGGCAGACTGAATCCGGTTGGCCGATTATGGCGATCGCTCGCGGGCTGGACGACCGCCCGTCGCGGCTGGGTAGCCCAGGCGTGCCGATGTACGGATATAACGTGCAGTTGCTCAATGAGGTGACCGGTGAGCCCTGCGAAGCGAATGAAAAGGGCATGCTGGTGATTGAAGGGCCGCTGCCGCCGGGCTGTATCCAGACTATCTGGGGTGATGACGCGCGGTTTGTGAATACCTACTGGTCGCTGTTTTCTCGCCAGGTGTACGCCACCTTTGACTGGGGTATTCGCGATGCGGACGGCTATTACTTCATCCTTGGCCGTACGGATGATGTCATCAACGTGGCCGGGCATCGGTTGGGGACGCGTGAGATAGAGGAGAGTATTTCCAGCTATCCGAACGTTGCCGAAGTGGCTGTGGTCGGCGTGAAGGACGCGCTGAAGGGGCAGGTCGCGGTCGCGTTTGTCATTCCGAAACAGAGCGACAGCCTTGAAGATCGCGACATCGCACATTCGGAAGAGAAGGCGATTATGGCGCTGGTGGACAGTCAGATTGGTAATTTTGGCCGTCCGGCGCACGTCTGGTTTGTGTCGCAGTTGCCGAAAACGCGCTCTGGCAAAATGCTCAGACGGACGATCCAGGCGATCTGTGAAGGCCGCGATCCTGGCGATCTAACGACCATTGACGATCCCGCGTCGTTGCAGCAAATCCGTCAGGCTATTGAAGAGTAACATCGTGTGATGCCCGGCGGCGCAATGCTTACCGGGCCTTTTAGTATTGTAGGCCGGATAAACCACGTGAGTGGTGCATCCGGCATGACGACTTAAAGTAACGGATCCACTTTATAATTTTGGTAATAGTACTCTTTATCTCGTTCATTAATGGTTCTGAGAACTCGACAGGGAACCCCCACGGCCACGACATCTGCCGGAATGTCTTTTGTGACTATACTCCCCGCGCCGATAACGGAATTATCGCCAATCGTTATGCCGGGATTGATCACTACGTTACTGCCAATCCATACGTTATTGCCGATGGTGACCGGAAAGGAAAACATCTCTCCGGATTTCCTTAATTCATGGTGCACAGGGTGACCCGTTACCGTGATCGTGACGTTTGGTGCAATTAAAACGTTATCGCCGATGGTGACCGTGTAATCATCCACAATGGTAAAGTTAAAATTGGCGTAAAAGTTTTTGCCAATGTGAATATTGCTGCCGTAAGAGAAATAAATGGGGGGCTCAATCCACGCATTTTCTCCTACGGAGGCAAATATTTCGCGAATCAGTTTTTCCCTCTTTTTAATCTCAGATGGACGCGTGTGGTTAAACTCATACATTAACTCCTTTCCGCGCAGTCTCTCTTCCGGCAGCCCCTCGCACATATCAGTAAACAGCTTGCCTGCTTTCATTCTGTCTCTCATAGACATGCTCATCGAAGATATTCCTTCTTGTTATTTGTCTTCAGACTTGTTTACTTGCCGGGGTGAAAACGCGGGAAAACGGCCCCGGCCCGCTAAGGGTAAATACGGAAATCAGCGTGAAGCTCAGCGCAATAATCCCCAGCACCAGATACGCTCCCTGGAAACCAATACTCTCATACATTTTCCCGGCCAGAACTGACATGAAAATCATTGCTAACTGTTTGAAGAAGCAGAAACACACCAGATAAATCGTGGCTGAGAAACGTACTTCGAACTGGCTGGTGATGTATTTGAAGCAACCGACGATCAGGAACGGTATCTCAAACATATGCAGCGTTTTGAGAATAACGACCTCCAGTGCAGTGGTGGCGAATGACGAGCCAATAATCCTTACCGACATAATCGTACCGGCCAGCAGCAGGGCGTTCTTTCCGCCGATGCGGTTCACAATCAGCGGCGCAAAGAACATGATCGAGGCGTTGAGCAATTCCCCCATCGTTGTGACGTAGCCAAACACGCGGGTACCCTGTTCGCCGGTGGCAAAGAACGAGGTAAAGAAGTTGGCGAACTGCTGGTCAAATACGTCATAAGTGCAGGAAACGCCGACCACGTACAGGGAGAGGAACCAGAGTTTCGGTTGTTTGAATAACTCCAGCGCCAGCTTCAGGCTGAATGCCGAGTTGTTGGCGCCTACCGCATCCGCGACTTTTGCTGAAGAGGGGGCATCTGTTTTTGAAAAGAGCAGCAGCAATGCCAGAATGACCGCACAGCCAGAACCTAACCAGAAGACAAACTGGTTATTGATGGTGAACATAATGCCGGCAATCGAGGCGCACAGCGCCCAGCCCACGCAGCCAAACATGCGCGCGCGACCAAATTCAAAGTTGCTTCTGCGGCTGGCTTTTTCAATATAGGCTTCAATCGCTGGGGCACCGGCATTGTAAATAAAGCCAAGGTAAATCCCGCCGACAATTGAACCCAGTAAAATATTAACCTGCAATAATGGGCCAAATACGTAAATAAAAAACGGGGCAAACATTACCAGCATGCCGGTAATTACCCACAGCAGATGTTTACGCAGACCAAGCTTATCGGACAGTAGTCCGAAAATTGGCTGGAATAACAAAGAAAACAGTGAGATACAGGCGAAGATGATGCCGGTGTCGCCTTTACTGATATGGTTTACATCGTGTAACCAGATAGGGAAGAAGGGGAAATACGCACCCATAATAAAAAAGTAAAAGAAGAAGAAAAAGCCGAACATCCAAAAGTTAGTGTTTTTTAAATAATACATAACAGACTTCCTCAGGAAAAATAAGGGCAGGTCATAACCTGCCCATTATTATTATGTTTAACCCCAGATAACCTGGTAGTGATAACGCCCGGCGCTTAGCTGGAATTCCGGTGACACGGAAGGACTCCACGAATCATCGCCGCCGACGCCCATATGGAAGCCATCAATATTGAGCCAGGTGCCCGCCTCAGGTTGCAGCAGATGGCGGTGGCTGGTTTCCATCAGTTGCTGCTGGCTAAAGCGGCTGATGTTGAACAGGAAGTCTCCGCGCCACTGGTGCGCGCCGTAGTGCAGTTCACGCGTGCCGCAGCGCAGACCGTTTTCGCTCGGGAAAACATACGGGGTGTACATTTCATCAAGCGACAGATCCCAGCGATCGAAACAGGCGGCGCCCAGGCGGTCCGGGTAGTTCTCATGCGGGCCGAGACCTAACCAGTTCACTCGCTCTGCGACCTGCGACAGATGGCAGCTCAGGCCGATACGGGCCGGATGCGGCGTACCGCTGGCAACGTCGACATCCACCGTTATTTGCATTTCACCCTTGCCGTCGATGCGGTAGCTTTTTCGGCTGACGAACAGCGTTTCACCCTGATACTGCCACGCATGTTCGGTGGTGATCAGTGCCGCACTGCTCAGCGTATCGGCAGCACAGTGCAGTAACGTTGCTTCAGCCTGATAGTGACCGGCGGCCTTCCAGCGTTCAACCCAGGCGTTAGGGTCGATGCGGGTTGACTCGCTCACGCCGATGTCGTTGTCCAGCGGTGCGCGGGTGAACTGGTCGGTCAGTGGGGTTAACAGTTGGGCTTTATCGCCAATCCAGTACTGTGTCAGCAGGCCAGACTGACGGTCGAATTGCCAGCGCTTGTTATCGTTCTCAACGGTAAAGATGTTTTCGCTAACGTTAAGCTGTGGCGCGAAACAGTGAGTTGGCTGCCGTGCCAGACTGAGTTTTTCTTCCAGCTTCCACTGCTGCCAGGCGCTGATATGCCCGGCGTCTGACCATGCGGTTGCCTGAGGTTGTTCTACGCGCACTGTCAACCACAGCTGGCCTGCGGTTTCCGGCATCGGGACATCAGGCAGGGTAATCACCTGGCGGCCCTGTGGGGCGATATCCAGAACGATTTCCCCGGCGGCCAGCGGATTGCCGTCCAGGGCAATCGACCAGTGCAGAACTTCGTTATCGCTGCGGCGGAACAGATATTCACTGGTCACTTCAATCTGGCGTTCAGCGCCCGGAAGTAACGTGAACTGGAAAAACTGCTGTTCATGTTTGGCCTCATATAACGCCGGATGCGGAGTGCGATCGGCGAACACCAGCCCGTTCATGCAAAACTGACGATCGTTAGGCGTGTCGCCAAAATCGCCACCGTAGGCTGACCATGCCTTGCCGTTATCATCATATTTAATCAACGACTGATCCACCCAGTCCCAGACAAACCCGCCCTGCAGGCGAGGATACTGGCGGAACGCTTGCCAGTATTTGGCGAAGCCGCCAAAACTGTTGCCCATGGCGTGGGCGTATTCACAAAGGATCAGCGGACGCTGCTCGCCGGGCATCGACAGCCACTTTTTAATCGACCATTTGGGGACTGCGGGGAAGGGCTGATCCTGATCTACGCGGGCGTACATCGGGCAAATAATGTCGGTCGCCGCGGTATTTGCGCCGCCGCCTTCATATTGTACCGGGCGTGACGGGTCTTCTGATTTTATCCAGCGGTAGAGTGCGTCGTGATTGACGCCATGGCCGGATTCATTGCCCAGTGACCAGATGATAATGCTCGGATGGTTGCGATCGCGTTGTACCATGCGCGTGACGCGCTGGCTCATGGCAGGCAACCAGGCGGGATCGTCGGTGAGGCGGTTCATCGGCACCATGCCATGGGTTTCAATGTTGGCTTCGTCGACCACATACAGACCGTAGCGATCGCACAGGGTGTACCACAACGGATGGTTCGGGTAATGTGAGCAGCGCACGGCGTTAAAGTTATTCTGCTTCATCAGCAGAATATCCTGCACCATCGTCGCCTCGTCCATCACCTGGCCGTTGACCGGATGGTGCTCATGACGGTTGGTACCGCGAATCAACAGCGGCTTGCCGTTTAACAGCAACAGGCCGTTTTCGATACAAACCTGACGAAAACCAACGTCACAGGCTTCCGCTTCAATCAGCACTCCGCCCGCGGTGTGTAACTGCACAACGGCGCGGTACAGATTGGGCGTTTCGGCACTCCACAGCGCCGGTTTTTCGACGTTCAGACGCAGAGTCACCCGGTCATGATAAGCGCCGCGTTCATCAATGATCTCGCTGCCGAGCGGTGAGGTCGTTTCGTGGGTAAGCGTTTCACCTTCCCACAATTGCAGGGTGACGCGTAAATCTTTGCTCTCGCTGCCCGCCACTCTGACTTCCGCTTCCAGCGTGGCGCGGCTGAAGTCATCATTAAATCGGGTATTAATGCGCAGGTCGCAGATTTGCGTAGTGGGCTTATGCAGCAGGGAGACATCGCGAAAAATACCGCTCATGCGCCACATGTCCTGGTCTTCCAGATAGCTGCCATCGCTCCAGCGCAGCACCATCACAGCCAGGCGGTTTTCGCCGCGCAGCAGATAATCGCTAAGATCAAACTCAGACGGTAGACGGCTATCCTGACCGTAGCCGACCCAGCGGCCGTTGCACCACAGATGAAATGCGGAATTGACGCCGTCAAAAACAATGCGCGTCTGACCTTCATCTAACCACGCGTCTTCGATATTAAATGTGAGCGAGTAACATCCCGTCGGGTTCTGCGCCGGAACGTATGGAGGATTCACCGGGATTGGGTAGGTGACGTTGGTATAAATTGGCGCATCGTAACCGTCCATCTGCCAGTTAGAAGGGACGGTGATGATGTCTGCTTGTGGCAGATCGCTTGTCAGCCAGCTTTCCGGTACTGCCTCCGGTGCGGCAAACCAGGCAAATTGCCATTTGCCATTCAGCGAGCGTAACTGACTCGAATGCTGATTGGTACGTGCATCATCCGCTGAGCGCCAGCTACAAAAAGGCGGGTGCGCCTCCAGGCAGTTGAGCTGCGTGACGCCGGGATTTTCCCAGTCGCGGCGGGCCAGAACAGCGGAGAGTGAATCTGTGTTCAGGTTCATAACGGTATCCTGTTTGAATTTGTTACTCGCTCACAATTTCAATCAAAATACGAACAAGCGCTCCTTTCTGTAAAGGATGGGGCGTTCAATAAGTGAGCTGACTCACACAATTGTTATGCGTTCACAATTTGGGTGTGAGCTGAGAAACTTGCCGTGCCAGCTGGATCAGGGAATCAGCCAGCGCCTGGGGAGTGGTGGTTTGCGTATCGGGAGGCAGAACCGTTTTGCGCTTGACCAGGGTGACAGGCAGCAGTTGGTTACCCACGGTTGATTCGCCACGTGGGAGTTGCAGCAGCCTGTCGACGCTGGTTTCACCCAGTAACGGAAAATCCTGCCTGATGGTGGTCAGCGGTGGGATGTAACAGGCACTGTCTTCGGTGTCATCGTAGCCAATTACCGATATATCCACCGCAACCCGCAGACCGAACTCGCTGATTGCCCGCATCGCGCCCAGCGCCATTTGATCGTTAGCGACCAGCATGGCGGTAGGGAGGTTACCGTTATTCAGCATGTGCATCGTTTGCTGAAAACCAGACATCGCGCTCCAGTCGCCTTCCAGCTCCGCTACGGGTTGTAGCTGGTAATGTGCCAGATACTTGTGCCAGCCCGCATGCCGAAGCCTTGCCGAAACGGAGGTGTGCGGCCCGCTCAGCAGGGCGATCCGTTGATGTCCGTGCTGCACCAGATGTTCAACGCCAAGACGCGCGCCGTCGTCATGAGAGAAAATCACGCTGTTAATTGGCGTCAGGTCAGAGACATCGAGAAACAGCACCGGCACCGTACCGCAGGCAGCGGCCACGGCAATGGCATCTTCTTCATCCAGCGGATAGTTGATGATAAGCCCGGTTACGCGTTGAGAAAGCAGATTGTGGACCGCGGCTTTACAGGACTCAACGCCGCTGCGCTCGACCATGGCGATCACCACGCTGGCACCGGACTGGTCGGCGCGGGATTTTATGGCAGCAACGATTTGTGAGGGGGCATGCAGGGCAAGGTTTGCTGTCACAACGCCAATCAGTGGCGTCTGTTTGCCAGCCAGCTGCTGTGCAACGCGGTTAGGAATGTAATTGAGTTCCGTCATCGCGGCCTCAACTTTCTGTCGGGTTTTTGCGGAAACGTGGCTGGCCTGGTTCACGACGCGAGAGACGGTCTGGTAAGAGACACCTGCATGGTCTGCTACATCGTATAGCGTTACCGGTTTCACGTTTATCACCCCTGTCATGACGTTATCTGTGCGCTATGATGCCACAGCGGGACGGTTTTGGGGTATTTGCGCATGGGTTCTGCGAGGCGCATTCCAGGGTTTGAGGATAGCGTGCTGAAGGATTTATCGCCGTTATACCTAACAGAAGAAAAAAGTGAGGATATTGTGAGCGATTCTGCGGCAAAAAATATTCTGTCCATCTACCGACGCCATGCGGATGCTTTTGCCAACCAGCGCTCGCGCACCTTGTTCGAGAAAAGCTGGCTCGATAAATTTATTTCCGTGATGGGCGGGCAGGGCAGCATTGTGGATATTGGCTGCGGCAACGGTCAGCCGATCGCCGGTTATTTTATCCAGCAAGGTTTTCAGCTTACCGGCGTTGATGGTTCCCCGGCGATGCTGGCGCGGGCCCGAAACACTTTTCCCGCACAGCGCTGGCTGGAACAGGATATGCGCGAGTTGACACTCAATGAGACTTTCGATGGTCTGATCGCCTGGGACAGCTTTTTCCATTTAACTCAGCAGGACCAGCAAAAGATGTTCCCGATTTTTGACCGCCTCAGCCATCCCGGCAGCGCGCTGATGTTTACCAGCGGTACGGACAACGGCATCGCGATGGGGCAATTTGAAGGTGAGCCGCTGTTCCACGCCAGCCTCGCGCCGGATGAATACCGCGCACTGCTGTCAGCATACGGTTTTGCGGTGGTCGAGATGGTGATGGAAGATCCGCACTGCACCGGGCACACCATCTGGCTGGCGCAAAAAAGAGGCTAATCGCCGCGAAAGGTTTTACGCCATTCAGCCGGGCTAACGCCAAAGTGGGATTTAAAATGCTGGCGCCAGGTGACGGGCGACTGAAAACCAACCTGTTCTGCGATGCGTTCAACGGGTAACTGGCTGGACTCCAGCAACGTCTGGCTACGGCGCAGGCGCTCGGCAATCAACCATTCGGCCACGCTTGACCCTGTGGCCTTCATAAAATGACGGGTGAGGGTGCGACGGCTCATCATCACCCGTTGCGCCAGCTCGTCAAGATTATGCGGTTCATGGAGATGCTGGCGCAAATAGTCGAGCAGGACGTTGATGCGCTGATCTTTGGTATTTTTCGCCACCGGTTGCTCGATAAACTGTGCCTGGCCGCCCTCGCGATATGGCGGCACAATCATCCGTCTGGCAATCTGATTCGCCACCGTGCTGCCAAAACGCTGGCGGATGACGTACAGGCAGCAATCCAGCGCAGCGGCGGTGCCTGCCGAGGTAATAATACCGTCGTCATCCACGTACAGCGCGTTGATATCCAGATGAGCTGCCGGAAAGCGGGCCTGAAAATCCTGCTCGAACTCCCAGTGCGTAGCCGCCCGTTTGCCATCCAGCAGACCGGCGTAGCCGAGGACAAACGCACCCAGGCATAATCCAACAATCTGCGCGCCGTTTTGTCGCGCACGATTGAGCGCATCAAGCAGGCTTTGTGGTGGCCGATGTGCTGTGGTGCCCCACCAGGGGATCACCACAATATCGGCGGCCTCCACCGCTTCATAGCCGTAGGCTGCGTTGATGGAGAAGCCATCCTGCGAGGAAACGATGCCCGGCTGTTCGGCGCACAGTTGCACCTCAAAACGCTTTTTCGCCGCCACTTTGTCACTGAAAATAATGCACGGCACCGAGAAGTGGAACGGGCTGAAATCTTCCACGGCAACAATGGCGACGTTAAGCGGTTGCATACGATTCCTCTGTGGAGATTAAAACGTCAGGGTTTCGCCATCTTCCGGCACGTTAACGAATTGCGCAATCTGGTTGTCGCAGGCGTACTCTTTCAAGGCCGCGCGGGTCAGCAGACAGTGGTTAATCGCCTCCATATGGGTCGCCACAATTTGTGCTTCGGGCAGCGTGAAGTGGGTTTTAAGTACATCTTCAGCGCCCATGATAATTGGGCCAAACCCGATAACGTGGGCAAAGCCTGCATTCACAATGACCACGCCTGGCTGGAAAGTCCGCATGTTGGTTTCCACCTCGTCGCGCCAGATGGTGTCCCCGACCAGATACAGCGTTTTTTCCGCCGGATGTTGGAAGATAACTCCGCAGGCATCACCCAGACGCTCAGCCATTTGCGGGATGGCGTAAGCGCGATCCGAACCGTGCTGGCCGCCGGTTTTACGCAGGGTGATATCACCAAGCGCAGTGTTTTGCGTCAGTACGGTCAGTTGCGTGAAACCTTGTTCCCGCAGTACCTGCGCATCGCGATCGTTTTGCACATAAATCGGTTTGTCTTTCGGTACGACACGAGCCGCGGCTTCATCCCAGTGGTCTTCATGCAGATGGGTCACGATCAGCGCATCAACGTTGAGCAGGGTGTCGATATCGACAGGCAGATCAACGGTCGGGTTGCGGATCTCGGCGCGTGCCGTACCGGCAAAGCCCGGATAAGTACCTTTTGCCGCCAGCATAGGGTCGATCAGAAAGGTTTTGCCACCAAAGGTGATGTGCTGCGTGGCGTTACGGATTTGCGTGATGTTCATGGTGTTTGCTCCACGTGTTGGGTCAGTGGTGTCATCGTAGAGTGTTGTCCAGAAGATGAATGTGGGCAAATGGGCGACTAGCGATGAGATTGGGCCAACTGCAGATGACAGATATCAATTATGTAATTAAAGTAATTTAATATTCCCTTGGTGGCTCGTTATTTAATTCGCAGCCATTATATCGAACTGAATAAGAATGCTGTTATTTAAATACGGAAAGATTTATTAAATACGAAGTGGCGCCAGAAAACATTATTGATATATGTAAAGCATAGTGGCCAATAAAACAGATCGCGAACCATGAAATAAGAATGCTATCATTCACATCAGACGCGGCAGGCAACTGCTGGCACACGCATTTACCCCGGAGCAACTGATGAACAACGACATTCCGCTTAAATATTATGATATCGCCGACGAGTACGCGACCGAGGCCGCAAAGCCGGTGAGCGACACAGAACGTGACGCGCTGGCGCACTACTTCCAGCAGTTGATTACCCGTTTGATGAACAACGAAGAGATCAGCGAAGAAGCGCAGCTGGAGATGGCAACCGTGGCTGGTGTCGACGCTCAGCGTATCGATGATATCGCGGAGTTCCTCAATCGTTGGGGTAACGAGTAGCCAAAGGCATGGCCTGTGTTTTACACTGCGCGCAAATTGAGTAGGTATACTCTACGAGTAATAGGTTTAATCAGGCGGAAACAGCAATGAACGGAACAATCACAACGTGGTTTAAAGATAAAGGCTTTGGATTTATCAAAGATGAAAACGGCGACAACCGCTATTTTCATGTGATTAAGGTTGCTAATCCTGAGCTGATCAAGAAAGACGCGGCGGTGACCTTCGAGCCCACCACCAACAACAAAGGCTTGTCTGCCTATGCGGTAAAAGTCATACCAGACAGCAAGTACATCTATATCGCAGGCGAGCGTCTGAAGCTCACTTCGATCAAGTCATTCCTGGTCTACAGCGAAGAAGTCCCTGTAGAGACCCGTATCGACAAAGAAAATGCGGTGCTGTCTGTCGGCGTGCTGATGAACAGCATCCGACCGAAATCAGAGGTGAAGCCTGGTGAAATGCGCACGCTGAAAAAGCTGGCCATCACCACCTTCCAGGGCACGACGCTGATCTTCTCGGAAGATGAAATCGACATCGACGAGACGGTGAAACTGCTTAAAGTCTGAAACCCTTCAGACTGAATAAAAACCGGAACGCTGCTCTTTTCAGGAGCGGGTTTCGGTTTTTTTTTGATATGTGTAATTTACGTGATTCAGGTATGTAGTGATAAAATTAGTAGGTAGCAATCCGTTTCTGAATAGGTATATATTATCCGTATTAAATAAATATGATCGCCAACTATTTGCAGATTAGTAGCGCGGTTAACTAATAGTGATTCACCGGTATAACTAATGGGGTAATATAAGTGATTTTTAAAAAAATATGGAAAGCTATATCTTCTGAATATATACCATCGGCCATTTGCTTTTTTCTCCTTGCAAAAATGGATTATGAAATAATATCTATCTGGCCACAGAATGAATCGGTTGATGACAGAATTAAACTTTCTTTACTATTCATTCATTTGGTGATGATTTTAGTGATGTTTATTCCGCTAATTAATCGGTTTTTGTCACGAGTAGACAATGAGAAACTTGAAAAGTTTATAGCTCTTCCGCAGAAAGATAAAAACATCACATATATCGATTATTATGATTTTCTGAGCGGGCTTGCTTTATCAGCATTTTACTTATCTATCCTTATTTTTACAATGAAGAGTATTTACGAAGAAGCAGGATGGATAATTTCTGGTATTTATATATTTACAATGTTTGTGTCTTCTATTTCTATTGCTGCATTGTCATTGCTTAGATTTATCTGGTTATTTACAAAGTTTAATAATTATATATATTGGTTTATTGTTTTACTTGCGAGCAGTATGTGTATGGCAGTTATTGGTGCCGCGATGAAAATGGCCTCGTAAAAATGCGCTTAATATCTGGAACAGTGATGATTCCGTTTTGTAATCCGTGGGATGCATTGTTGCAAAGCTTAAAGCCTCTTTTGAAGAGGCTTTAAGCCCTCAGCGACCAGGGAAGTAAAAGACTGTCTTTCCTGGTGTTGAGCATTCTGCCAAAAACATAATTAACAGTATTCCAACTACTTTCTTCATTATCACGAGACTGCCGGATTTACCACGTCATCCATCAGTATGTAACGTGCTTCCTGGCGCGTGTATTGATCGATTAATGGTACAAGTCGCTGGAAATGCTCACTGGCACAATGTTCATCGAGAGCCGCGTGGTTTGGCCATTCTTCGATAAAAATAAAATGCCCCGGATCTTTTTCATCAATATAGAGGTCGTAAGCAATGCAGTGCGGTTCTTTCTTCGTTGCCGATATTAGCTCACGATACAACGGGAGAACGGTTTCAATATACTCAGGTTTGATGAAATCCTCAGCAATGACCTTTAACATGCAGCCTCCTGGCAGAAAACGAATGCACACTATGTAATGAAGATATTTTTTGGGCAAGAGGTCACAGAGTTTTATCGGCCGGTTAGTGAGTTATGCCAGCTATCAATCAGATAATCCGCATAACTGTGATCCATCTCACCTCCCGGCAACCAAAATCTCCTGCGACTCGACGCCGTCCTCTATTTGTTTCGCCACCTTTTGTAAGGCCGGAAGATGCTTTTCCGCAGCCTGTTCGATGGTCATGGCGCTGGCCATATACACCAGATTCAGGCAGCCGATCACCCGCTGTTCGCTGCGGATGGGGACGGCGATAGAAGCGATTTTCTCTTCCTGATCCCAACCGCGAAAGTTCTGGCCAAAACCGTCTTTTCGCGCGCGGGACAAAATGGCATTGAGCTTCAGCGGTTCGCGCGCAAGCTGAAACTCTTCTCCCGGTCGGGAGGCCAGCATTTCAATCAGTTCCTGCCGTTCATTCTCCGGACAAAATGCCAGCCAGGTCAGGCCGGATGCGGTTTTCAGCAGTGGCAAACGACGCCCTACCATCGCCCGGTGAAACGACAGGCGGCTGAAACGGTGGGTGGTTTCACGTACCACCATCGCGTCCACATCCAGCGTGGAAACGTCGGTCGGCCAGATGACCTCGCGCAGTAAATCCCCCAGCAGCGGGGCGGCGAGTGCAGAAATCCACTGCTCGTCACGAAACCCCTCGCTGAGCTGGCGGACTTTAATGGTTAAGCGAAAGCTGTCATCGGACAGGCTGCGCCGGACGTAACCCTCATCCTGCAGGGTTTCCAGCAGCCGTCTGACCGTGGTGCGATGCAGGCCGCTTAACTCAGCAAGTAAGCCAACACTGGCCCCACCATCGAGCCGGTTTAACATATTTAATAACATTAATCCGCGCGTTAATCCGCGTACGGTTTTGTACTCAGTGCTCTCGTCATTTTTCATATTCATTGACAAATCTACAGGTAAAACAACGTTGTGCACTTAGTGCACATCCTGGCATGTTTTGATTGTAGCGCAAAAACTCGCTTCTATACTGACCGCACAACAAAAAATTATTCACATATTTTTAACAAAACAGATTGCGCCTCACCAGGGTCTGCAATTGCGTTTTGTCCGAGTCGTGAGGTTCTGAAATGACAACAAAAAACCCGGATATCCAACCCGCTGTGCAGCATACCGCGCAGGTGGCGATTGCCGGCGCTGGTCCGGTAGGGCTGATGATGGCCAACTATCTTGGCCAGATGGGCATTGAGGTGTTGGTAGTGGAGAAGCTCGACACGCTGATCGACTATCCTCGCGCCATCGGCATTGACGATGAAGCGCTGCGCACTATGCAGTCTGTGGGGCTGGTCGAGCGCGTTTTGCCGCACACCACGCCGTGGCACGCAATGCGTTTTCTCACCCCGAAAGGCCGCTGCTTTGCTGATATCCAGCCGATGACCGACGAATTTGGCTGGTCGCGCCGCAATGCGTTTATTCAACCACAGGTGGACGCGGTGATGCTGGAAGGGTTGTCGCGTTTTCCCAACGTGCGCTGCCTGTTCTCCCGCGAACTGGAGGCCTTCAGCCAGCAAAACGGCGAAGTGACGCTAAATCTGAAAGCGCCGGACGATCAACGTGAAACGGTGAAGGCCCAGTGGCTGGTGGCCTGTGACGGCGGTGGCAGCAACGTCAGACGCTCGCTGAACGTGCCGTTTGAAGGTAAAACCGCGCCGAATCAGTGGATTGTAGTGGATATCGCCAACGATCCGCTCAGCACGCCGCATGTGTATCTGTGCTGCGATCCGGTGCGCCCGTACGTCTCCGCCGCACTGCCGCACGCGGTGCGCCGTTTTGAGTTTATGGTTATGCCGGGGGAAACCGAAGCGCAGCTTAGCGAGCCGCAGAATATGCGTCAGCTCTTGAGCAAAGTACTGCCGAACCCGGACAACGTCGAGCTGATCCGCCAGCGCGTGTATACCCATAACGCCCGTCTGGCCGAACGTTTTCGTATTGACCGCGTGCTGCTGGCGGGCGATGCGGCGCACATTATGCCGGTCTGGCAGGGTCAGGGATACAACAGCGGCATGCGCGATGCTTTCAACCTGGCATGGAAACTGGCGCTGGTGATTAACGGTAAAGCCGGCGATGCGCTGTTGGATACCTACCAGCAGGAACGTCGCGACCACGCCAAAGCGATGATCGACCTCTCTGTGACCGCAGGCAACGTACTTGCACCGCCCAAACGCTGGCATGGTGCGGTGCGCGATGGGGTTTCCTGGCTGCTGAACTATATTCCGCCGGTCAAACGCTACTTCCTTGAAATGCGCTTTAAGCCGATGCCGCAGTACCACGCCGGGGCGCTGGTGCGTGAAGGCAACGCGAAAACTTCACCGGTCGGCAAGATGTTTATCCAGCCGAAGGTGACGTTGGAATCGGGCGAAGTGACGTTGCTCGACAACGTCATCGGACCGAATTTCGCGGTGATTGGCTGGGGCTGTAACCCGCTATGGGGCATGAGCGAGGCGCAGATCCAACAGTGGCAGGCGCTGGGGACGTGTTTTATCCAGGTCGCGCCGGAGACGCAGATACATACCGATCAGGATAACCACGATGGCGTTACCCGCATTGGCGATACGCAAAACCGCCTGCGCGCGTGGTTTGCCCAGCACAACGCCGCGCTGGTAGTCATGCGCCCGGACCGCTTCGTGGCCGCCATCGCCATTCCGCAAACCCTGGGCAGCACCCTGAATAAACTGGCGTCGGTGATGACGCTCACTCGCGCTACTGCCGACATTCCTGTTGAAAAGGTTGCCTGATATGCACGCTTATCTTCACTGTCTTTCCCATTCGCCGCTGGTGGGCTATGTCGACCCGGCACAGGCTGTGCTCGACGAGGTTAACGGCGTGATCGCCAGCGCTCGGGCACGTATTGCGGCGTTCGAACCTGAACTGGTCGTGCTGTTTGCCCCCGATCACTACAACGGATTTTTCTACGACGTGATGCCGCCGTTCTGTTTAGGCGTTGGCGCTACGGCGATCGGCGATTTTGGTAGTGCGGCGGGGGAATTGCCGGTTCCGACAGATCTGGCTGAAGCCTGCGCCCACGCGGTAATGAAAAGCGGTATCGATCTCGCCGTGTCCTACAACATGCAGGTCGATCATGGCTTCGCGCAGCCGCTGGAGTTTTTGCTCGGCGGCCTGGATAAGGTGCCGGTGCTGCCAGTGTTTATTAACGGCGTCGCCGCGCCGCTGCCGGGCTTTCAGCGCACCCGCATGCTCGGTGAAGCGATTGGCCGTTTCGCCAGCTCGCTGAATAAGCGCGTGCTGTTTTTAGGCTCCGGTGGTCTGTCGCATCAGCCGCCGGTACCGGAACTGGCGAAGGCCGATGCCCATATGCGCGACCGCCTGCTCGGTAGCGGCAAACAGTTGCCTGAAAACGAGCGTGAGCTGCGCCAGCAGCGGGTGATCAGCGCCGCCGAGAAGTTTGTGGTCGATCAAAACACGCTGCACCCGCTTAACCCCGTCTGGGATAACCGTTTTATGACGCTGCTTGAGCAGGGGCGTTTGCAGGAGCTGGACGCGGTCAGTAACGAAGAGCTGTCCGCGATGGCGGGCAAATCAACGCACGAAGTTAAAACCTGGGTTGCCGCCTTTGCCGCCATTTCTGCCTTTGGCAACTGGCGCAGCGAAGGCCGTTATTACCGCCCGATCCCGGAGTGGATCGCCGGATTCGGCTCCCTGAGCGCCACTACGCAGAACTAAAACAGAACTGAATATGCAGGAGAACATCATGACTTACCAATCGCAAACCGAAGCCGCTACCAGTCGTTTTCTGGAGGTGCAGGAAGCAGGCGAAACCCTACGCGTGCATTTCAATGACTGTGGGCAGGGCGAAGAGACCGTCGTGCTGCTGCACGGATCCGGTCCTGGCGCGACGGGCTGGGCAAACTTCAGCCGAAATATCGATCCGCTGGTACAGGCCGGATACCGGGTGATCCTGTTGGATTGTCCTGGCTGGGGCAAAAGCGATGGGATCGTTAACCGCGGTTCGCGATCCGATCTCAACGCTCGAATCCTGAAAAGCGTGGTCGATCAGTTGGATATTCAAACAGTCCACCTGCTGGGTAACTCGATGGGCGGTCACAGTGCCGTGGCGTTTACTTTGAGCTGGCCGGAGCGCGTGGGCAAACTGGTATTAATGGGCGGCGGAACGGGCGGCATGAGCCTGTTTACCCCGATGCCGACCGAAGGTATCAAGCGCCTGAATCAGCTGTATCGTGAGCCGACCATCGAGAACCTGAAGCTGATGATGGAGATCTTTGTCTTCGACACCAGCGACCTGACCGAGGCGTTGTTTGAGGCGCGGCTGAATAACATGCTGTCGCGCCGCGATCACCTGGAAAACTTTGTCCAGAGTCTGGAGGCCAACCCGAAACAGTTCCCGGATTTCAGCCCGCGTCTGGGTGAAATCAAAGCCCAGACCCTGATTGTCTGGGGACGCAATGACCGCTTCGTACCGATGGATGCCGGTCTGCGCCTGCTCTCCGGAATTGCCGGTTCTGAGCTGCATATCTACCGCGACTGCGGACACTGGGCGCAGTGGGAGCATGCGGATGCCTTTAACCAGCTGGTGCTGAATTTCCTCACACGCACTTAAGGAACGGACATGACGAATCGTAATCTTGAGCAGCTAGCCGCCGATTTACGTCAGGCTGAAGAAAAAGGGGAAGCCATCGCCCCACTGCGTGAATTGATTGGTGTGGATAACGCCGAAGCGGCCTACGCCATTCAGCACATCAACGTGCAGTACGACGTGGCGCGTGGGCGTCGCGTGGTCGGGCGCAAAGTGGGGCTGACGCACCCGAAAGTGCAGCAGCAGTTGGGTGTCGATCAACCGGACTTCGGCACGCTGTTTGCTGATATGTGTTATGGCGATAACGAAACCATCCCGTTTTCCCGCGTGCTGCAACCGCGTATTGAAGCCGAAATTGCGCTGGTGCTGAACCGCGATCTGCCCAATACCGACACCACTTTTGACGAGCTTTACAACGCCATCGAGTGGGTCCTTCCCGCGCTGGAAGTGGTCGGCAGCCGTATCCGCGACTGGTCGATCAAATTTGTTGATACCGTGGCGGATAACGCCTCCTGTGGCGTGTATGTGGTCGGCGGTCCGGCCCAGCGTCCGGCAGGATTAGATCTGAAAAACTGCGCGATGAAAATGACGCGCAACAACGAAGAGGTCTCCAGCGGACGCGGCAGCGAATGCCTGGGACATCCGATCAACGCCGCCGTCTGGCTGGCGCGCAAAATGGCCAGCCTCGGCGAGCCGCTGCGTGCCGGAGACATTATTCTCACCGGAGCGTTAGGCCCGATGGTGGCGGTGAATGCGGGCGATTGTTTTGAAGCCCATATCGACGGTATTGGTTCAGTCGCCGCCACCTTTTCAGCGGCGGTTACAAAAGGAAGTCAGTCATGAGTAAGCGTAAAGTCGCCATTATCGGCTCCGGCAACATCGGTACCGATTTGATGATAAAAATTCTGCGTCACGGCGTGCATCTGGAAATGGCGGTGATGGTCGGTATCGATCCAGAATCTGATGGCCTGGCGCGTGCCCGACGCATGGGCGTTGCCACCACCCATGAAGGGGTGACAGGGCTTATCGCCATGCCGGAATTCGCCGATATCGACATCGTGTTTGACGCCACCAGCGCAGGCGCGCATGTGAAGAACGATGCCGCGCTACGTGCCGTTAAACCAGGCATCCGCCTGATCGATCTGACGCCCGCGGCAATCGGTCCTTACTGCGTGCCGGTGGTGAATCTGGCAGCCAACGTTGATCAGCAGAACGTCAATATGGTGACCTGCGGCGGACAGGCAACCATCCCAATGGTGGCGGCAGTTTCTCGCGTTGCAAAAGTCCATTACGCCGAGATTATCGCCTCGATCGCCAGTAAATCGGCGGGGCCGGGTACCCGCGCCAATATCGACGAGTTTACCGAAACTACCTCGAAGGCGATTGAAGTGGTCGGCGGCGCGGCAAAAGGCAAAGCCATTATTGTCCTTAACCCGGCCGAGCCGCCGCTGATGATGCGTGACACGGTGTATGTGCTGAGCGAAGCGGCCTCTGAGGTTGAAGTTGAAGCGTCGATTAATGAGATGGCGGCGGCGGTGCAGGCCTACGTGCAGGGCTATCGCCTGAAACAGCGTGTCCAGTTTGAAGTCATCCCAGAAGATAAACCGGTGAATCTGCCGGGTATCGGCCAGTTCTCTGGGCTGAAAACCGCGGTGTATCTGGAAGTGGAAGGCGCGGCGCACTATTTACCAGCCTACGCGGGCAACCTCGACATTATGACCTCCAGCGCGCTGGCGACCGCTGAGAAGATGGCACAGTCCCTCGCTCGTCAGGCAGGAGAAGCAGCATGAACGGTAAAAAACTCTATATCTCTGACGTGACCCTGCGCGACGGTATGCACGCTATTCGTCATCAATATTCGCTGGAGTATGTACGCCAGATAGCCAAAGCGCTGGACGACGCACGGGTTGATTCTATTGAAGTGGCCCACGGCGACGGTTTACAAGGTTCCAGCTTTAACTACGGCTTTGGTGCGCACAGCGACCTGGAGTGGATTGAAGCGGCGGCGGACGTGGTGAAGCATGCCAAAATTGCCACGCTGTTGCTGCCGGGTATCGGCACTATTCATGACCTGAAAAATGCATATCAGGCCGGCGCACGGGTAGTGCGCGTGGCGACCCACTGCACTGAAGCAGACGTGTCGGCCCAGCATATTCAGTATGCGCGTGAGCTTGGCATGGATACCGTCGGTTTTCTGATGATGAGTCATATGACCACACCGGAGAACCTGGCGCAGCAGGCGAAGCTGATGGAGAACTACGGCGCGACCTGTATTTATGTGGTCGATTCCGGCGGCGCAATGAACATGAGCGATATTCGCGCCCGCTTCCGCGCACTGAAAGCGGTGCTGAAGCCGGAGACGGAAACCGGAATGCATGCGCATCACAACCTGAGTCTTGGCGTGGCGAACTCCATTGCCGCGGTAGAAGAGGGGTGTGACCGTATCGACGCTAGCCTGGCCGGGATGGGCGCAGGCGCGGGCAACGCGCCATTGGAAGTGTTTATCGCCGCTGCGGAAAAACTCGGCTGGCAGCATGGAACCGATCTCTACGCACTGATGGACGCCGCCGACGATTTAGTGCGTCCACTACAAGATCGCCCGGTGCGGGTGGATCGTGAAACGCTGGCGCTGGGCTATGCCGGGGTGTACTCCAGCTTCCTGCGTCATTGCGAAGTGGCGGCAGCACGCTATGGCCTGAGCGCAGTAGATATTCTGGTGGAACTGGGCAAACGTCGGATGGTGGGCGGCCAGGAAGATATGATCGTCGACGTGGCGCTGGACCTGCGCAACCGCAAATAAAAAATGATTACGCGGCTGGCAACGTATCAGCCGCGATTCACCTGCATCGTGACCTCAGAGGGACATCTTATGACGACCCGTACCTCCGCATCTTACCGCCTGACGTTGACCGTTGGGCTTTGCTTTTTAGTTGCCCTGATGGAAGGGCTGGATTTACAGGCCGCCGGTATCGCTGCCGTCGGTATCGCCCACGCGTTTGCGCTGGATAAAATGCAGATGGGCTGGATCTTCAGCGCAGGCATTCTCGGGCTACTGCCCGGCGCGCTGGTGGGTGGCATGCTGGCTGACCGCTATGGCCGCAAGCGTATTCTCATTGCCTCTGTGGCGCTGTTCGGCCTGTTCTCGCTGGCGACGGCGATTTCCTGGGATTTCTCATCGCTGGTATTTGCCCGTCTGATGACCGGTGTCGGGCTGGGCGCGGCGTTGCCGAACCTGATCGCGCTGACCTCCGAGGCGGCGGGCCCGCGTTTTCGCGGTACGGCGGTGAGTCTGATGTACTGTGGTGTGCCGATTGGTGCGGCGCTGGCGGCAGCGCTCGGGTTTAGCGGTCTTGCCTCCGCCTGGCAAACGGTGTTTTGGGTAGGCGGGGTGATCCCGCTGCTGCTGGTGCCGCTGTTGATGCGCTGGCTGCCGGAATCACAGGTTTATACCCAACAAACGCAAGTGACCGCCGCACCGCTGCGGGCCCTGTTTGCGCCAGCGACGGCGAGTGCCACGCTGCTGCTGTGGTTGTGCTATTTCTTCACCCTGCTGGTGGTGTATATGCTGATCAACTGGCTGCCAATGCTGCTGGTGGAGCAGGGCTTTCGGCCATCGCAGGCGGCAGGCGTAATGTTTGCTCTGCAAATTGGCGCGGCCAGCGGCACGTTAATTCTCGGGGCGTTAATGGATAAACTGCGCCCAGTGGTGATGTCGCTGCTGATCTACACTGGGATGTTGGCTTCACTGCTGGCGCTGGGTACGGTGTCGTCATTGAGCGGCATGCTAATGGCGGGATTTGTGGCGGGGATGTTCGCCACCGGCGGGCAAAGCGTGTTGTATGCGCTGGCGCCGCTGTTTTACAGCACGCAGATCCGCGCCACAGGCGTGGGAACCGCCGTCGCAGTCGGGCGTCTGGGGGCGATGAGCGGCCCGCTGCTGGCAGGGAAAATGTTAGCGCTCGGTACCGGAACGGTAGGGGTGATGGCGGCTTCTGCGCCGGGCATTATGCTGGCAGGCCTGGCGGTATTTATTCTGATGAGCCGCAAATCGCAGATGCCGTTCCCGGTCAGCGGTGCTTAAGCACTCATCCGGTTGTGGGAGTGGGGAGATTTGATTCCCACTTCCGGGTGAACGCCGTCAGTCAACTGTGTTGCCAAAGTTTAGATAAAACATGGCAACGGAGGCGTTATGAGCTGGCGGCCCTTTTTGTATCTGATTATTAATCCCCACCCGCTATTAAGCGCCCGGCGCGGTCATCTGCGTCTGGTGCAGGGTTGACTTTGCATTCTGTTAACAAACACGGTATAACAAACCTTCTTTGGATGTTTAGATGTCCATACGTTTAGAAGGTTATATGCAAACAACACAACAAAATGCGCCACTGAAGCGCACAATGAAAACGCGTCACCTGATTATGCTTTCCTTGGGTGGCGTGATTGGCACAGGGTTATTCTTCAATACCGGTTACATCATTTCCACCACCGGAGCGGCGGGAACGCTACTGGCCTATCTGATTGGCGCGCTGGTGGTCTGGCTGGTCATGCAGTGTCTGGGCGAGCTGTCGGTCGCGATGCCGGAGACCGGGGCGTTTCACGTTTATGCCGCGCGCTATCTTGGTCCGGCTACTGGGTATACCGTGGCCTGGCTCTACTGGCTGACCTGGACCGTGGCGCTGGGTTCGAGCTTTACCGCCGCTGGATTCTGTATGCAGTACTGGTTTCCACAGGTGCCGGTATGGGTCTGGTGCGTGGTGTTCTGCGCGATTATTTTTGGTCTGAATGTTATCTCCACGCGCTTTTTTGCCGAAGGGGAGTTCTGGTTCTCGCTGGTCAAAGTGGTCACTATCATCGCCTTTATCATCCTCGGTGGGGCGGCGATTTTCGGCTTTATTCCGATGCAGGATGGCTCGCCCGCACCGGGGCTGAGTAATATCACGGCGGAAGGCTGGTTCCCGCACGGTGGCTTACCGATCCTGATGACTATGGTGGCAGTGAACTTTGCTTTTTCGGGGACCGAGCTTATCGGCATTGCCGCCGGTGAAACGGAAAACCCGCGCAAGGTTATCCCCGTGGCGATTCGTACCACCATTGCGCGGCTGATTATTTTCTTCATTGGCACCGTGTTTGTGCTGGCGGCGCTGATCCCGATGCAGCAGGCGGGCGTGGAGAAAAGCCCGTTTGTGCTGGTATTTGAGAAAGTAGGGATCCCGTACGCCGCTGATATTTTTAACTTCGTGATCCTGACAGCTATTCTTTCTGCAGCGAACTCCGGTTTGTATGCTTCCGGGCGCATGCTGTGGTCGCTGTCGAATGAACGTACGCTACCGGCCTGTTTTGCGCGAGTAACGAAAAACGGTGTACCGCTGACGGCGCTGTCGGTCAGTATGCTCGGTGGTGTGCTGGCGCTATTTTCCAGCGTGGTGGCCCCGGACACGGTATTTGTTGCGCTGTCGGCAATCTCCGGGTTTGCGGTGGTGGCGGTGTGGCTGAGCATCTGTGCCTCGCATTTTGTTTTTCGTCGCCGTCATCTGCAACAAGGTAAGGCATTGTGTGAATTACATTATCGCGCGCCGTGGTATCCGCTGGTGCCGGTATTAGGTTTTGTGCTGTGCCTGGTGGCCTGTGTAGGGCTAGCATTCGATCCAGCGCAGAGAATTGCGTTGTGGTGCGGGTTACCGTTTGTTGCGTTGTGCTATGGTGCTTATTTCCTTACTCAACCCCGAAACGCAAAACAGGAGCCAGAACATGTCGCAGAATAATCCGTTACGCGCTCTCCTTGATAAACAGGATATCCTGCTGCTGGATGGCGCGATGGCGACGGAGCTGGAAGCGCGAGGGTGTAACTTAGCCGACAGCCTGTGGTCAGCCAAAGTGCTGGTAGAAAACCCGGAGCTTATCCGCGAAGTGCATCTTGATTACTACCGGGCGGGGGCGCAATGCGCGATCACTGCCAGTTATCAGGCGACGCCGGCGGGCTTCGCCGCGCGAGGTCTGGATGAAGCGCAGTCGAAAGCGCTGATTGGCAAAAGCGTGGAGCTGGCGCGTAAAGCCCGTGAAGCGTATCTGGCAGAGAACCCGCAGGCGGGAACACTACTTGTGGCGGGATCCGTCGGGCCTTACGGCGCGTATCTGGCGGATGGCTCTGAATACCGTGGCGATTATCATTGTAGCGTTGAGGCGTTCCAGGCGTTTCATCGCCCGCGCGTGGAAGCCTTGCTGGATGCCGGGGCCGATCTGCTGGCCTGCGAAACCCTGCCGAATTTCGCCGAGATTGAGGCGTTGGCTGAGCTGTTGACCGCATATCCGCGTGCGCGGGCGTGGTTCTCATTTACCCTGCGCGACAGCGAGCACCTGAGCGACGGTACGCCGCTGCGTGACGTGGTTGCGTTGCTGGCGGGTTATCCGCAGGTGGTGGCGCTAGGCATTAACTGCATTGCGCTGGAAAACACCACCGCTGCGTTGCAGCATTTACACGGTTTAACGGCGCTGCCGCTGGTGGTGTATCCGAACTCGGGCGAGCAGTACGATGCGGTGAGCAAAACCTGGCATCATCACGGTGAGCATTGCGCGCAACTGGCGGATTATCTGCCGCAGTGGCAGGCCGCTGGCGCACGGTTAATTGGCGGGTGCTGTCGCACCACGCCTGCGGATATCGCCGCGCTAAAAGCGCGAAGCTGAGAGTTTATCGGGTCTACATCGTTCATTGTAGGCCTGATAAGCGCAGCGCATCAGGCATTGCCGGATGGCGGCGCAAGCGCCTTATCCGGCTTACAAAGCCACAAAACGTTATGCCGCATCCGCCAGAACAAACATGCCGTACGGATGGATTTCGAGATAATACTGTTCGCCGACGTCCGGTTGCAGGCGCGTAGCGTTGACCTGCAATAAAATCTCCTGCCCGTGCCATTCCACCGTCACTTCATACTGCGGACCCATATAGGCGACGTGGCGGATCACGCAGCGCTGGCTCTCCTCGCCGCGATCGCTGAGCGTGATCGCTTCCGGGCGCACACCGACCATCCCTTCACCCTGTGTACCAAAGTGCAGCGGGCGCGGCAGATGATAGCCGTAGATATCAACGTATCTGTCGCTGAAGGTAGCCGGGAACAGGTTGGCATCGCCCATAAAGCTCGCCATAAAGCGGGAGGCGGGCTGGCGGTAAAGATCCTGCGGTGAGCCGATCTGCATGATGTGTCCCTTGTTCATCACCAGCACGGTATCAGAAACCGCAAAGGCTTCGCTCTGATCGTGGGTGACGTACAGCGAGGTGATATCAAACTGCTTTTGCAGCTCGCGGATCTTGTCGCGCATGCTGCGACGCAGGTTGGCGTCGAGGTTACTCAACGGCTCATCAAACAGCAGCACTTTCGGCTTGAGGATTAGCGCGCGGGCCAGCGCCACGCGCTGCTGCTGACCGCCGGAGATCTGGTCGACAAAGCGGTCTTCGAATCCTTCCAGATCCACCATCGCCAGCGCCTCTTTGACGCGGGCTTTCAGCTCTGCGCGCGGTACGCCGAGCATTTTCAGGCCATAACCGACGTTCTCTCCCAGCGACATATGCGGGAACAGGGCATAGGACTGAAACACCATGCAGATATCGCGCTGCTGAATAGAGCGATGGGTGACGTCTTCGCCATCAATGAAAATTTGCCCTTCGCTCGGTTTTTCCAGCCCGGCAACCAGGCGCAAAATGGTGGTTTTGCCGCAGCCGGACGGGCCGAGCAGGGTTACCATTTGCCCCTGCGGGATGGTGAGGTTGATATTGTCTATTACCGTATTACTGCCAAATCGTTTAGTGACGTTGCGCAGTTCAACGAAATTTTTCTGAGTCATAGTGCGCTCCATTACGCCTGGTTTTTGGCTTTTGAACGGGAGGTACGTGATTCGCCGATCAGCCAGTCAAAGATGAAAATAATCGCCAGCATCACCACGATCAGAATGGAACCGTAGGCAATCGCCACACCGTATTCGCCATCTTCAACGCGGTTCAGGATGTAGGCCGTCGCTACGCGGGTATCCGGCGTGACGAGGAACACAATGGCGCTGACGGTGGTAATGGCGCGCACAAAGCTGTAAATCAGTGCCGAAAGGATCGCCGGACGCAGCAGCGGCAGCAGGATATGTGTAATGGTCCGCAGCGAACCGGCGCGCAGGCTGAGCGAGGCTTCATCGAGCGATTTATCGATTTGGCCTAAGCCCGCGATGCCTGCGCGGATACCGACCGGGACGTTACGCATCACCATTGAGATAATGACGATGGCGGCGGTGCCGGTGAGGTACACCGGAGCGCTGTTAAAGGCCAGAATGTACGACACGCCCGCGACGGTGCCCGGAACGGCAAAGCACAGCATGGTGGTGAACTCGATGGTCTTCTTGCCTTTAAACTGCTGGCGCACCACGATCCATGCGATCAGCAGGCCGAAGATCGCGGTGATCGGCGCGGCAATCCCGGCGTAGAGCAGGGTGTCGAGCAGTGAAGGCCACGCGCCGTCGCTCATCCCCTGACCGAACAGTTTGGTAAAGTTCGCCAGCGTCAGGGTGTAGTCCACGCCCCAGTTGACGGTGAAGCTACCGTAGAAAATGCTGCCGTAGAGCAGGGCGTTAAAGGCAATCCACACTGCCAGCAGCGCGACCACACTCCATACCAGCGTTACCGGCAGCGGCTGTACGTCGCCCCGGTAGGATTTGCCGGAAACGGTGACGTATGAGCGTTTACCAATCCACATATACTGCACGCAGAATACCAGCAGCGAGAACAGCAGCAGGAAGGCTCCCAACGTACTGGCGGCCTGGTAGTCGAGCTGCGAACCGGTGATGTAGAAGTAGATTTGCGTTGCCAGCACGTCGAAGTTACCGCCGAGCACCAGCGGGTTACTAAAGTCGGCCAGTGACTGCACCACTACGATTAAAAAAGCGTTCGCCAGTGCGGGTTTCAGCAGCGGGACAAACACGCCGTTAAAGGTCTGCCAGCGGCTGGCACGCAGGGTGTATGACGCTTCTTCCAGCGACGGATGAATGGTTTTGATTGCGCCGTCGAGGATCATAAACGCCATCGGCGTAAAGGCCAGAACCTGCGCCAGCCAGATGCCGGTAAAGCCATACAGCCAGTTGGTGTTGGTTAAACCAAACCATTCGACCATAAACTCGGTGATGTAACCGGAGCGTCCCATCATCAGCGTGACGCCTAAACCGACGACAAACGGCGGAGTGACGATCGGCAAAATCGAGAAGATACGTCCGATTATGGCGCTGCGTCTGGCGATACGGGTGGTGTAGATAGCCAGTACCAGACCAAAGAAGGTACAGCCGACGCCGACGGCAATCGACAGCATAATCGAGTTGAGGATCACCTGAATGATATGTGCCTGCGACAGCACATTCATAAACGCCAGCGGGGCAAATTCCCCGGCGTCGTTGGTGAACATCGGAATGAAAATGGCGATGCTTGGCCAGACGATAAAAATACCGATCAGAGCGACAATCGCGGTAAGCGAGCCGATGACGAAACGGTCACCGCCCAGCCATTCGAGGCGGGTGAGCGCCAGGGTCATGATTGCACCAAGCGCCACAAACAGCACGATGGTGGCATAGCCTAAGCCGCGACCCTCAAGGGTGGCGCTGGCGACAATAAAGGCCATACAGAAAAATGCCCAACCCGCGTCAAGATAATGGCGGCTGCGCTGTTCGCGCCTGGCTTCATGGAATGGGCGCACCAGCAGCAGACTTGGCAGCAGATACCACAGCCAACTGATATTGAACTGCGACCAGCCGTAGGCGGCGAGTATTTCTTCCCGCGTTGACTCCAGCAGACCGTAGTCCAGGCTCCAGCTCGGCAGCAGGGCAAACGCCAGCCAGCCGAGCAAAACCCAAAGAAATATCGCATCCCGTTTTTTCACGGGATGGAGTGCAAGTGTGTGTGACATAGCGTTTCCGGTAATGTAGGCCGGGTAAGGCGTTTACGCCGCACCCGGCAAATGAACGCAACGTGGGCTTATTTACCCATCTTAACTTCGCTAACCCACTTATTGATCAACGCCTTACGTACGTCAGTCGAGCCGTACTTATCCATGTCGTAATTGATAAGCTTCAGGTCGTCGAGCTTCAGCGAGTTAGGGGAGGTCTCGGCTGTGGTGTTGGTCAGGATCTGATAGGATTTGCCTTTCTTCCACGCCAGCTCCTGCGCGTCTTTTGACAGCACCCAGTCAACGAACAGTTTGGCATTGTCGACGTTGCGCGCACCTTTCAGGATGCTGACGCCGCCGATTTCATAACCGGTGCCTTCGCATGGAGAAATCAGTTCCAGCGGTGCGCCCTGTTCTTTTTCCAGCGAGTAGTCGTGCAGGAAGCCGATGCCGATAGCCGTTTCACCGCGGGCGGCGTTACGCGCCGGGGCAATGCCGGATTTGGTGTATTGAGAGACGTTGGCGTTGAGCTGTTTCAGGTAATCAAAGGCCTGATCTTCGCCCCACAGTTGAGCAAAGGTCGCCAGCGCGGTGTAGGCGGTACCGGAGCTTTGCGGGTCAGCAATCTGGATTTCGCCCTTGTATTCCGGTTTGGTCAGATCCTTCCAGCATTTTGGCACCGGCAGGTTTTTCTCTTTCAGGCGCTGGGTATTAACGCCAAAGCCCAGAATACCGACGTAAACCGCCGAAGAGAGGTTCCCTTTGACCTTTGCGGGATCGCGGAATTTCTCCATGATCTGTTCGAGGTTTGGTGATTTATATGGCTGTAGCAGACCCATTTCACCGGCCTGAGATTGTGGATCCAGCGTACCGCCGTACCACACATCCGCCTGCGGGTTTTTCTTCTCTGCATCCACTTTCGCCAGCGTACTGCCCGAGCCGTTGCGAATGAATGAGGTTTTCACATCATATTTTTCACCGAAGGCTTTGGTTTCGGTTTCGCACATCTCGTTGGTGGCACTGCAATACACCACCAGGCGGCCCTGCGCCTGGGCTGCGTTGCTGAAGGCTGCCAGCGTCAGAGCGGAAGCAATCAGGGTAGAGGTAAGCGTCAGTTTCATTGTTTTATCCTTTGACTGAGAGAAGGGGTAATGCCCGCAATGAGCAACGGCATCAGCAATAAACCCATAAAGACAGCGGCAACCGAGAGCAAACTGAACATTCCCGACCAGCCGTAATGTTCTATGACCAACGACAGCGGCCAACCCGCCAGCGCGGCCCCCAGATAGGCGAAAAGCCCGAGAAAACCGGTAATTGAACCTGCCGCCGCTTTGTGTCCGCATTCAACGGCTGCGAGGCCAATTAGCATCTGTGGGCCAAACACAAAAAAGCCCACGGTAAAGAAACACACTGCCAGTAACGCGTAGTGGTGCACTGGTGCCAGCCACAGTGCGGCGACGGAAACCATCAGCCCCAGCGTGAACAGCAAAATCATCGGCGCACGTTGACCGCTGAACAGCAGATCCGATCCCCATCCGGCAAACAGCGCCCCCAGCAAGCCGCCAACTTCAAACAGCATCACCGTGGCATTGGCACTGAGCAGATTCACGCCGTGGCTTTCCGTCAGCCAGATGTTGCCCCAGTCGTTGAGCGCAATGCGGATCAAGTAGACCAATACATACGACACGCCGAGCAACCAGATCATCGGGTTTTTCAGCATGGTGGTGCGCAACATTTGCCACAGCCCCATCGGCGGGCTTTGCTGCTCCTGGCGTAGCTCCAGCGGGTCATGCCGCCATTCCCCAACCGTGGGTAATCCTTCTTCCTGGGGCGTGCCTTTCAATTGCAGGGTGAGCCAGATTCCCAATGCCATGCTGATTATCCCCGGTGCCAGCATGGCTGCCTGCCAGCCCCACCAGTGGGCGGCAAAAGCGCTAATCAGCGGGATAATGGCGCCACCGATATTGATCGACATATTCCAGCAGCCCCACCAGAAGCCACGTTCGTTGCGCGAGTACCAGTGGGTCAGTAGTCGGGCACAGGGCGGCCAGCCCCAGCCCTGAAAAAATCCGTTCAGCGTCCAGACCACCAGCAGCAGCGTCAGCGATTCCCCAAAGGCGAACAGCACGTTTAAAACGCCGGTAGCAAACAGGCCAATTCCCATAAATGCGCGCTGTCCGTGGCTGTCGTGCCACAGCCCAGCGGTAAATTTCGACAAACCATAGGTCAGATAAAACAGTGACCCAAGCAGGCCGATATCGCCTTTATCCAGACCCAGATCCGTTTGCAGCGCCGGGAGGACGTAGTTAACGCTTTTGCGCGTCAGATAAAACGCGGCGTAACCAATTACCATACACATCAGCAGCCGGGGGCGTAGCGCCCGGTATTGTTGGTCTGTTTCGCTGGCTGAGCGTGTATGCATGGCAGTCTCCGTTTGTGCTGACTATAGGAAAGTGAAAGCAAAAGGGGATGAGAGAAAGTCCGCAGTGACTAAGACTTTTTCCTGGTTAGCGGCTGGTTTGTTGCAAATTTGTGGGCAGGTTAACAATTACCCGCGTGCCGTTGTTTGATTCGAGCGTCAGTTCACCGCCAAGGGCGCTCACCCGTTCACGCATCCCCTGGATACCGAAACCGGGGATTTTTTCTGGCAGAATACCAACGCCGTTGTCAGCGACGTCCAGAAACAAGCAATGTTCCCGCTGGCGCAGCGTAATCGACACATCGCTGGCATCGGCATGTTTGCAGACGTTATTGAGTAACTCCTGCAACAGGCGATACAGCGTGAAGCGCACCGTTTCGTTTTCTGGCGTATTCTCTAGCTGATAATCAAAGCGGCAGCGAATACCCCGCTCAGCAAAAGCAAATTCATTCACCAGATGATGTAGTGCATCTTTAAAAGACAGTTCATCGAGCGCGGGTGGGCGCAGCTGACGAAGTAGCTGGCGGGTCGAATGGTGAATACGCCGGGCCAGGTTGTTGATCTGATTTGCTGCTTCGAGCGTTTGCTCAGGGCCTGGCGCGCGTTTGACCAGTTGCGACTGAATTTGAATGGCGGTGATGTTCTGACCAATTTCGTCGTGCAGTTCCCGCGCCAGGCTTTTGCGCGTGTTTTCTTCGGTGCGGATCAGCTGTTCGGTCAGCGCGCGACGCGCCGCCAGTTCGGTTTCCAGACGCTGGCGATAATGGTGCAAATTTTGCGCCAGATGCTGCTGGCGGCTGATGGCGATCCCCAGCCCGATGCCGAGCAGCGCCTGGGTGGCGAGGAAAATCTCCAGCTCCAGTAAGTTACTGAACCCTACGCCGATTTGCCGGGCGATGGTGATCATCATACTGCCGAGCAATCCAGACAACACGCCGCCCTGCCAGCCAAATTTCCACGCCATCACCACGTTCGGTAAGAACACCACGATCAGCAACAGGCGCTCGATCTCCGGCGACAGCACCATCTGAGTACCGATGCCAATAATAAAAAACAGGCTACACCAGATGATAAGCGAGGTGCGCAGTGGGGGATTGGTGGTATCCAGCCCGAGCAGATGATAGCGGTGCTGTTGACGCAGAAATTCATAGATCAGATAGACAAACGGCGTCAGCAACACGCCGCCGGTAAACGACGCCAGACCTATTAACGTCGCCGGGCTTTGAATAAACGGTGAAAGCAGGGCGGTATTGAGCAATGAAGTGATCGTCACGGCGGCCAGCAGCAGGGTTAAGCGCTGCCAGTAAAGGGGGAATCGGTGCCAGTATGACTGGCCGATGCTCGCCGGAATCAGGCTAATTAACGGCGCAGCCAGCAGGATATAGCCATTCAGTAATTGCTCGCTGTGCAGCCAGAACAACATTAGCAGGGGGGGCAGCACCAGCGCGGGCCAGTAACGGCGCGACAGCAGGATTAACAGCGCGAGATAGACGCCGTGCGGTAGAAATAGCGCCGCTTGCTGGCCGTTGTGGGTCAGATAAAACCCCAGCGTCCACAGCATCAGCCAGCCCGATCCCCAGGCCAGCAGAATAAACAGAGAAATAACCCAATGCCGAAGGCTTCGCGACATTAATGCCCCGTCAATAGCTGGTGGTCGAGGGCAAAATGCACCAGATCGATGGTGCTGTGGCATTGCAGTTTGCCCAGCACGTTCGCTCGATGAACGTGCACCGTCTTGTGGCTGAGGTCGAGCTTGAAGGCGATCTCTTTTACGCTGTCGCCTTTGACCAACAGATCAAACACTTCACGCTCGCGCGGGGTCAGAACTTCCAGGACCTGCGCGGGCTGCTCGCCGCCGCGTAGCGCACGCAGCGCATCGGCGCACAGATAATGCCCGCCCATACCTACCGAACGTACTGCCTGCACCAGTTCTTCCGGGCCGCAGCGTTTGGTCAGGTAACCGCTGGCGCCAGCGTCCAGCGCGCTTTGCACAAATGTCGGCGAGTCATAAATGCTGAGAATGATGGCGCGAAAACCGGGCTTTTGCGCTCGCAGTCGTTTTAACAGGCTCAGACCATTTTCATCCGGCATGGCGATATCCATTACCGCGACGCTGACGTCATCATGCAGAAGTGCAGACCAGGCCTCCGCTGCGCTGCTGTACTGACCGGTAACGTTAAGATCGTCTTCGAGACTGAGTAATTGCGCAAAGCCGGAACGCACCACCACATGGTCATCCACCAGCACAACATGAATCATGATATTGCTCTCTTGCCTGACAATGGCCCCTATGATGCCTGCCAGTGTCGTGCTGGCAATCACCGTGGCGCGGATATGTAACGAATGTAACAAAATCGCAATAATTTACAGCGAGTGTAGGCCTGATAAGCGCATCAGGCATTGACTGCCGGATGGCGGCGCAAGCGCCTTATCCGGCCTACGTTCTGTAATGAGCGAAATAGCTAACTATTGCCGCTTTTTTTCTAAAAACAGATCGCTATTAACCAGAATTTTTAATTCCTTTATCAAATTGTGCCGCAACGAAATACTGCCTCCATAACAAGACAGGGGAGCAGACAATCATGGCTATTTCATCGCGTAACACACTTCTTGCCGCACTGGCATTCATCGCATTTCAGGCGCAGGCGGTGAACGTCACCGTTGCTTATCAGACCTCCGCCGAACCTGCCAAAGTGGCGCAGGCGGACAATACCTTTGCCAAAGAGAGCGGGGCGACCGTTGACTGGCGCAAATTCGACAGCGGCGCGAGCATCGTTCGTGCGCTGGCATCCGGTGATGTGCAGATCGGTAATCTTGGCTCCAGCCCGCTGGCGGTCGCTGCCAGCCAGCAGGTGCCTATTGAGGTTTTCCTACTGGCATCAAAGCTCGGCAATTCTGAAGCGCTGGTGGTGAAGAAAAACATCAGTAAACCGGAAGATTTGATTGGCAAACGCATTGCCGTGCCGTTTATTTCCACCACCCATTACAGCCTGCTGGCGGCGTTGAAACATTGGGGGATTAAACCCGGCCAGGTGGAGATTGTGAACCTGCAACCACCGGCGATTATTGCCGCATGGCAGCGCGGAGATATTGATGGTGCGTATGTCTGGGCACCTGCGGTCAATGCGTTGGAAAAAGACGGTAAGGTGTTAACGGACTCCTCACAGGTTGGCGAGTGGGGAGCACCGACGCTTGACGTGTGGGTGGTGCGCAAAGATTTTGCCGAGAAGCATCCTGAGGTGGTGAAAGCCTTTGCCAAAAGCGCTATCGATGCCCAGCAGCCTTATATCGCTAATCCTGATGAATGGCTGAAGCAGCCGGAGAATATCAGCAAACTGTCGCGTTTGAGCGGCGTACCGGAGGCGGATGTACCGGGGCTGGTGAAAGGTAACACTTACCTGACACCGCAACAGCAAACCGCTGAGCTAACCGGCCCGGTGAACAAAGCGATTATCGACACCGCGCAGTTCCTTAAAGAGCAGGGCAAAGTCCCCGCTGTCGCGACAGATTATAGCCAGTACGTTACCGATCGCTTCGTGCAATAAATAAGGAGGCGATGATGCTGCAAATCTCTCATCTTGCCGCCAGCTACGGTGGAAAACCGGCGCTGGAGGATATCAACCTGACGCTCGATAGTGGTGAACTGCTGGTGGTACTCGGGCCTTCCGGTTGCGGGAAAACCATGCTGTTAAATCTGATTGCCGGGTTTGTGCCGTATCAGCATGGCAGCATCACGCTGGCGGGTAACAGTGTTGACGGTCCGGGGGCAGATCGCGGGGTCGTTTTCCAGAATGAAGGTCTGCTGCCCTGGCGTAACGTGCAGGACAACGTGGCTTTTGGTCTGCAACTGGCGGGCGTGGACAAGCAGCTGCGCCAGCGTATTGCCCTGGATATGTTGCAGAAAGTCGGGCTGGAGGGCGCGGGAAAACGCTTTATCTGGCAACTTTCCGGTGGGCAACGTCAGCGCGTCGGCATTGCGCGGGCGCTGGCGGCCAATCCGCAGCTGTTGCTGCTGGATGAACCTTTTGGCGCGCTCGACGCCTTTACTCGCGAGCAGATGCAAACCCTGCTGCTGAAGCTGTGGCATGAGACCGGCAAACAGGTGCTGCTGATTACCCACGATATTGAAGAAGCAGTATTTATGGCGACAGAACTGGTATTGCTGTCCCCAGGCCCTGGCCGGGTACTGGAACGTCTGCCGCTCAATTTCGCCCGTCGCTTTGTGGCCGGAGAGTCGAGCCGCAGCATTAAGTCCGATCCGCAGTTTATCGCCATGCGCGAGTACGTGTTAGGTCGTGTCTTTGAACAACGGGAGGCATTCTCATGAGCGTGGTGATTAATGATAAACCCCGTCGCCAGCGGGTGCTGAACTGGCGTTGGCCGTTTTCGCGACAGATTACCTTAAGCCTCGGTACGCTGGCCGTCATTCTGGCGGTGTGGTGGACGGTGGCGGCGCTGCAGTTAATCAGTCCGTTGTTTTTACCGCCACCGGGACAGGTTTTACAAAAGCTGCTCGTCATTGCCGGGCCGCGAGGGTTTATGGATGCAACGCTGTGGCAGCATCTGGCGGCGAGTCTGACGCGTATTGTTATCGCGCTGCTGGCGGCGGTGCTGCTGGGCGTTCCGGTTGGGATCGCGATGGGGCTGAGTCCTACGATGCGCGGCATTCTCGATCCGATCATTGAACTGTATCGTCCGGTTCCTCCCCTGGCCTATTTACCGCTGATGGTCATTTGGTTTGGCATCGGTGAAACCTCCAAGATCCTGCTGATCTATCTGGCGATTTTCGCCCCTGTGGCGATGTCGGCGCTGGCGGGGGTGAAAAGTGCGCAGCAGGTGAGAGTGCGCGCCGCGCAGTCGCTGGGGGCCAGCCGTGCGCAGGTGCTGTGGTTTGTTATTTTGCCGGGGGCATTACCGGAGATCCTCACCGGGTTACGCATTGGGCTTGGCGTGGGTTGGTCGACGCTGGTGGCAGCTGAACTGATCGCGGCCACGCGAGGGTTAGGATTTATGGTGCAGTCAGCCGGTGAGTTTCTGGCAACGGATGTGGTGCTGGCAGGGATCGCGGTCATTGCCGTTATCGCATTTATTTTAGAACTGGGTCTGCGCGCGATTCAGCGTCGCCTGACGCCCTGGCATGGAGAAGTACAATGAGTGAACGTTTGAGCATTACCCCGCTGGGGCCGTATATTGGCGCACAAATCACTGGTGCGGATTTAACGCGTCCGCTGAGCGATAATCAGTTTGAACAGCTTTATCACGCGGTACTGCGTCACCAGGTGGTGTTTCTGCGTGAGCAGGTGATTACGCCGCAACAGCAGCGGGCGCTGGCGCTGCGTTTCGGCGATCTGCATATTCATCCGGTCTATCCACATTCCGAAGGGGTAGAGGAAATTATCGTGCTGGATACCCATAACGATAATCCGCCGGATAACGATAACTGGCACACCGATGTGACCTTTATCGACACGCCGCCTGCCGGGGCGATTCTGGCAGCAAAAGAGCTGCCATCCGCCGGGGGAGACACTCTATGGACCAGCGGAATTGCTGCTTATGACGCTTTGTCTGAGCCGTTTCGTCAGTTGCTGAGTGGCCTGCGGGCAGAACATGATTTTCGTAAATCATTTCAGGAATATAAATACCGCAAGACGCCAGAGGAGCATCAGCGCTGGCTGGAAGCGGTGGCGAAGCATCCGCCCCTGTTGCATCCGGTGGTGCGTACGCATCCGGTGAGCGGGAAGCAGGCGCTATTCGTGAATGAAGGATTTACCACGCGAATTGTCGATGTCACGGAAAAAGAGAGCGAGGCGTTACTGAGTTTTTTATTCGCGCATATCACTAAACCGGAGTTTCAGGTGCGCTGGCGTTGGCAGCCCAACGATGTGGCGATTTGGGATAATCGCGTGACGCAGCATTATGCGAATGCGGATTATCTGCCACAGAGGCGCATTATGCACCGGGCGACGATCCTCGGAGATCAGCCTTTTTATCGGGCAGGGTGATTGTTGGTGGGGTTTTACTTATCGGGCCTGGAACTGTCGGCCCGATAAGGTGAAGTCGCCATTCGGCAACAAAGTGGTTAGCGCAGGATTTTTTTCTCAGCCAGATCCAGTGCGAAGTAGCTGAAGATCAGATCCGCGCCAGCGCGTTTGATCGAGCCTAAGCTTTCCAGCACCACTTTCTCTTCATCTATAGCACCCGCCATCGCCGCGAATTTGATCATCGCGTATTCACCGCTTACCTGATAAGCGCCAATCGGCAGCTCGGTGCGCTCGCGGATATCGCGCAGAATATCGAGGTAGGCGCCAGCCGGTTTGACCATCAGGCAGTCTGCACCCTGGGCTTCATCCAGCAGCGATTCACGGATCGCTTCCCGACGGTTCATCGGGTTCATTTGATAGGTTTTACGATCGCCTTTCAGCGCGGTGCCTGCGGCTTCACGGAACGGGCCGTAGAAAGAAGAGGCAAATTTGGTGGAGTAGGACATGATCGCGGTATCGGTGAAGCCCGCGGCGTCCAGCGCCTGGCGAATAGCCTGTACCTGGCCGTCCATTGCGGCGGAAGGGGCGATGAAATCTGCGCCCGCTGCGGCGGCAACGACTGCCTGTTTGCCGAGGTTAGCCAGGGTTAAATCGTTATCAACGCCGTGCTCGCATAACACGCCGCAGTGACCGTGCGAGGTGTATTCACAGAAGCAGGTGTCGGACATGACTATCATTTCCGGTACGGTCTGCTTACAGATACGCGACATGCGCGCCACCAGACCGTCTTCTTTCCAGGCATCGCTGCCGGTCTCATCGGTGTGATGAGAAATGCCGAAGGTCATGACCGAGCGGATGCCTGCATTAGCAATGCGTTCAATTTCGCGCGCCAGGTGCTTCTCCGGAATGCGCATCACGCCGGGCATGGCGTCAATAGCTTTGTAATCGTCGAGTTCTTCTTCAACAAAGATCGGCAACACCAGGTCATTTAAGCTGAGTGTTGTCTCTTCAAACATAGCGCGCAGCGCAGGGGATTTGCGCAGGCGACGAGGGCGTTGGATTAGGTCTGTCATGGTATGCCTGATGTTTGTGGAATCGAAGGCCGTAGTATACCCGAACCTGAGGGCGAGGGGTTTACGAAAGTTGGCGTTATGCCGAGGTTATGGTGATGTTACCAATGCTTGGTATTATGTATTATCTCTATTTTTGCAATTATGACTATTTTAAATAGTGATTAGTTTTATGGTGAATTTAGTTTAATTTAATTTTTAATTAAGTGGCGGGATTTAACGGTATTTATTTGCTGACGTTTGATTTTTAAGTTAATCATAAATTTAATATATTGTTTTGCCAGTGTCTTTGCATGTAACTGTCTAAAATAGAAATGATTTTTACGTTTGTTTGCTGTTTCGAATAATTTGCATATCTATTGTCCGTAATCGGACTTAAGCCAAAGAATAATTGAACCTTTCCTTTGTGAAACCGCATAATCCTTCCCGCGAAACATAAAATGTTTTCTTTGCATTGATAATTGATGGATCAACTATATTACGTCCCTGAGGAGGGATGACAAATGCACACTTGGAAAAAGAAGCTTGTAGTATCACAATTAGCATTAGCCTGCACTTTGGCAATCACTTCTCAGGCGAATGCTTCAACTGATATCTCTGGGACCACCTACACAACGTTTGCTCATTATAATGACGCATCTTATGCGGATGGCGTCTATTATGATGGATATGTCGGTTGGAACAATTACGATACCGATAGTATTTATAACGGTGATATTTATCCGGTAATCAATAACGCCACTGTCAACGGCGTTATTTCTACTTATTATCTGGATGATGGGCTGTCTACTAACACCAATAACAACAGCCTGACCATTAAAAACAGCACCATTCACGGTATGGTGACATCCGAATGTATGACCACGGATTGTACTAACCGTACGGGTACTGACTATTACTACGATCGCCTGGCGATGAACGTCATCAACTCAACTATCGATGACAACTACGAACATTATACCTACAACGGTACGTATAATGACGCAGCTGACACGCACGTTGTCGACGTTTATAACCTGGGTACGGCTATCACGCTGGATCAAGAAGTTGATCTGTCTATCTCCGCCAACTCTCACGTCGCTGGCATTACCCTGACTCAGGGTTACGAGTGGGCAGATATTGACGATAATACCGTCAGCACTGGCGTAAACAGCAGTGAAGTATTTAACAACACTATCGCTGTCAGCGATTCTACCGTGACCTCTGGCTCATGGTCTGACGAAGGTACCACCGGCTGGTTTGGTAACACCAGCAATGCAAGCGACTACAACGGTAATGGCTGGAACGCTGACGATATTGCATTAGCGGTTATTGCACATCCGGATGCGGATAACGCGATGCAGACCACTGCCACGTTTGATAATTCCACGCTGATGGGTGACGTGCTGTTCTCCAGCAACTTCGATGAGAACTTCTTCCCGAACGGTGCTGACACTTATCGTGATACCGATGCTGACCTGGATACCAATGGTTGGGACGGTACTGACCGTCTGGATCTGACCCTGAACAATGGCAGTAAGTGGGTCGGTGCGGCAATGTCTGTGCACCAGGTTGACACCGATGGTGACGGAGTTTATGACAGCTACGCTGCAGGCACTGAAGCCACCGCTACTCTGATCGACATCACCGCTAACAGCCTGTGGCCGGATTCAACCTACGGAATCGATAGCGACACGACCTCTTATGACGAAAATGGTCATGTGGTAGGTAACGAGGTTTATCAGAGCGGCCTGTTCAATGTGACCCTGAATACGGGTTCACAGTGGGATACCACCAAAACATCTCTGATCGACACCCTGAGCATTAACAGCGGTTCGGTTGTCAACGTGGGTGATTCTATCCTGATCTCCGACACTATTGGCCTGACCGGTGGTTCTGCACTGAACATCAACGAAGATGGTCATGTTGCAACAGATACTCTGTCTATCGACAACAGTACTGTAACGATTGCTGACGACGTATCTGCTGGCTGGAGTGTAGGTAGTGCTGCGCTATATGCAAACACCATTAACGTCACCAACAACGGCGTTCTGGATGTGGGTAACAGTACCGGTAATGCGCTGCAGGTTGATACCCTGAATCTGACCAGCTACACCGACGCTTATAACCATGTTAACGCGGGTGTTTTCGACATCAACAGCAACAACTATGTGCTGGATGCTGACTTGACCAACGATCGCACTAACGATGAATCTCAGTCTAACTACGGTTATGGCGTGATCGCGATGAACTCTGATGGTCATCTGACTATCAACGGTAACGGCGATTCCGACACCTCAGGCGATCAGTCTGAAGTTGATAACTATGGTGACCATGTAGCGGCGGCAACCGGTAACTACAAAGTCCGCATCGACAACGCTACTGGCGCAGGTTCTGTTGCGGATTACAAAGGTAACGAGCTGGTCTACGTTAACGACGCGAACAGCACTGCGACCTTCTCTGCAGCCAACAAAGCTGACCTGGGTGCTTACACCTATCAGGCACAGCAGCAGGGTAACACCGTTGTTCTGCAGCAGATGGAACTGACAGACTACGCGAACATGGCGCTGAGCATTCCGTCTGCTAACACCAATATCTGGAACCTGGAACAAGATACCGTTGGTACTCGTCTGACTAACGCGCGTCATGGTCTGGTTGATAACGGTGGTGCATGGGTTAGCTACTTCGGTGGTAGCTTCGATGCAGATAATGGCACCATTAACTACGATCAGGATGTTAACGGCATCATGGTCGGTGTTGATTCCAAAATTGATGGTAACAACGCTAAGTGGATTGTCGGTGCTGCAGCAGGCTTCGCGAAAGGTGATATGAGCGACCGTACCGGTCAGGTGGATCAGGATAGCCAGACTGCCTACATCTACTCTTCTGCTCACTTTGCCAACAACATCTTTGTTGACGGTAACTTAAGCTACTCTCACTTCAACAACGATTTGACTGCTAACATGAGCAACGGTCAGTATGTTGATGGTAGCACCTCATCTGACGCCTGGGGCTTTGGCCTGAAACTGGGTTATGACCTGAAGCTGGGTGACGCAGGTTACGTAACGCCATACGGCAGCTTATCCGGTCTGTTCCAGTCTGGTGATGATTATAAGCTGAGCAACGACATGAAAGTTGATGGTCAGTCTTATGACAGCATGCGCTATGAACTCGGTGTAGATGCAGGTTATACCTTCACCTACAGCGACGACCAAGCGCTGACCCCGTACTTCAAACTGGCCTACGTTTACGACGACTCTAACAACGATTCTGACGTAAACGGCGACTCTATCGACAACGGTGTAGAAGGTTCTGCGGTACGTGTTGGACTGGGTACTCAGTTCAGCTTTACCAAAAACTTCAGCGCGTACACCGATGCTAACTACCTCGGTGGTGGTGATGTTGATCAAGACTGGTCTGCAAACGTTGGTGTTAAATATACCTGGTAAGACATCTCTCGTTGTTAAAGAAAAGATAATCTAACTCAGAAAAATGCCCGTCACGGATTTGACGGGCATTTATTGCAAGGAATGCCCAAATGTTGTCTGCAAATAAACCGCTTGTGGAATTTGGTAAGCTTGATAAATGTTTGTCAAAATATGGCAAACACTTTGAGTGTGATAACGATAAAGAAATAATTTATTCCAGTGATATAAACAGTGACGATACCTTTATCATTTTAAATGGTGTAATTTCCCTGAGGCGAGGGGAGAATGTGCTGGTCGGTATTGCGCAGGCACCGTTTATTATGGGGCTTTCAGATGGTGTGATAAAAACAGATATACAATACAGATTAATCACAGAAAGCGATTGTACGGGATACCATCTACCTGCCTCGCAAACAATTAATATAATTGAAGAGTGCCAGCTTTGGCGTGAAGCTTTTTGTTGGTTGGCATGGCAAAACTCCATGCTTGAATTACGCGATCTGCAGTTGATCGGCAACAACTCCTACGATCAGATCCGCGCGACATTGATCTCTATGACGAAATGGGATGAAGCCCTTCGTTCACGCATTGGTGTTATGAACTATATTCACCAACGCACACGAATTTCACGCTCGGTTGTCGCTGAGGTTCTCGCGGCATTGCGCAAAGGCGGTTACATTGAAATGAATAAAGGCAAACTGGTGTGCATTAACCGTTTGCCTTTTGAGTATTGAATCAGGATGCAGGAATGACCTGTGGCTTGTACCCGCTCAATTCTGCAACCAGTTCGTTGATACCGTCGCTCATATTGGTAAAACGGGTCAGCGGAGAGCGCGTCACTACGACAAATGCCCCAACGTTTTGCTGTGGGATCATCGCCATATAGGTAATGAAGCCACCGCCGCCACCGGTTTTTTGAATAATTCCCGGTCTGCCATTCTTCGGCGCCATGTAGACCCAGCCCAAACCAAGCGCATCGGCTCTGCCTGGAACGTCCATTCCCACCACTTTAGTTAACTGCGTACGCTGGTAAATCAGCGTCTGCATCCGGTCGGCCTGCTGGCTACGATGATAAAAGTCAGAAGAGAGATACTGCTGCATCCAGCGCATCATATCGCCAGGCGTTGAATAAACGCCGCCGCTACCCATCGCTGCCAGAGTATTGTTACAAGGGCTGGCACCTTTTTCCGCGACCATCAGGCGTCGGCACTGATCGGGGGATGGCGTAAAGGTGGTGTCTTTCATCCCCAACGGACGGGTGATTTTTTCTTCAAACAGCTGCGGATAAGGCTTACCTGACGCGGTACCCAGCGCATCGGCCAGCAGATCAAACGCCAGGTTGGAATAAGAAGCCTGCGATCCTGGCGCGGCTTTAAGCGTAGCCGTTGAGAGATAGCTCCAGCGCTGCTCGCGGGTTGGCCAGACAAACACCGGCCGTTTGGCTGCCCCGCCTGGCTGTTCGCGCGGTAGTGCGCTGGTATGTGTCGCCAGATTCACCAGCGTAATTGGCGTTCCTTGATAAGTGGGAACGCGCGCGCCAGGGGGCGCATATTTACTCAATGGATCGTTGAGTTTGACCGTGCCCTGATCGAGTAATTTCACCAGCATTTCACTGGTCATTAATTTGGTAATTGAGGCAATGCGGATCACGGAATCCAGTTGTGGATGAACATTATTGCCGGGGCGTGTTTCGCCGAAACTACGAAATACACGCTGATTACCATCAATCACCACGAGCGCCATCCCCGTAGCACCACTGCCGTAAAATATATGGTCGGCATAACGATCAACGATATCAGAGGCGAAGACCGGATCGGTTATAGGCTGTGCCGCCTGGACAGATGTCAATGACGCCGCACACAGCGCGGCAGAAAAAAGCAGACTACGTTTCAACGGTGGTGTCCATGAGTTAGAGAAAGTGAAAAAGGATGTCGTGCGTATGCGTATTTATACTACTCATCGGCGTATTGCAAAGCGCTTATCAACCAATGATAGTGGGAAAAACGTAACGATGAGTAAACACAGGAGTTTCCTGGATTGCGGATGTTCGCTTTTGTGATCTCACGCTGTGATAATCTGCACATACTGGAACGTTGTCGAGTGTGAAAACCACAGAAACAATTCTTCATAACCGAGGTGCGAACTAAGTGCCTCGGTTTTGGTCACAATTGTCGGTTTCAGCTTGTGTTTTTGGGCGTAAGCCGTCTGGCCTCCGCACTCTACGGTGGCAAATGCACAGCAGTCGTCATAACGATAAGAAGTTAGCAGGAGAGCACTATGTTTAAGTCTTTTTTCCCAAAGCCGGGGCCGTTCTTTATTTCGGCATTTATTTGGGCACTCGTCGCCGTTGTATTCTGGCAAGCAGGTGGGGGAGCCTGGGTTGCACATATTACCGGCGCGTCGGGAGACGTACCTATTAGCGCAGCGCGTTTCTGGTCGTTGGATTACCTGATTTTTTATGCGTACTACATTCTTTGTGTCGGGGTGTTCGCGCTGTTCTGGTTTCTCTACAGCCCACACCGCTGGCAGTACTGGTCTATTCTGGGCACATCGCTGATTATTTTTGTGACCTGGTTTCTGGTTGAAGTTGGCGTCGCCGTCAACGCCTGGTATGCGCCATTTTATGACCTGATTCAAACTGCGCTCAGCGCACCACACAAGGTGAAGATTGAGCAGTTCTATCATGAAGTGGGCATTTTTCTCGGTATTGCGCTGATAGCCGTAGTCATTGGCGTGATGAACAACTTCTTCGTCAGCCACTATGTGTTCCGCTGGCGTACCGCGATGAACGAACACTATATGGCGCACTGGCAGCATTTGCGTCACATCGAAGGCGCAGCGCAGCGTGTGCAGGAAGACACCATGCGTTTTGCTTCTACGCTGGAAGATATGGGCGTCAGCTTTATCAACGCGATTATGACGCTGATTGCCTTCCTGCCTGTACTGGTTACGCTCTCTGCCCATGTTCCTGACCTGCCGATTGTTGGACATGTGCCTTATGGCCTGGTGATTGCCGCGATTGTCTGGTCGCTGATGGGAACCGGTTTACTGGCCGTGGTCGGGATAAAACTTCCCGGGCTGGAGTTTAAAAACCAGCGCGTGGAAGCGGCCTATCGTAAAGAATTGGTGTATGGCGAAGATGATGGCAACCGTGCGACGCCACCGACGGTGCGTGAACTGTTCCATGCGGTACGGCAAAACTACTTCCGCCTCTATTTTCACTATATGTACTTCAATATCGCCCGTATTCTTTACCTGCAGGTTGATAACGTTTTCGGTTTGTTCCTGCTGTTTCCGTCAATTGTTGCCGGTACGATTACGCTCGGTTTGATGACGCAAATCACCAACGTGTTTGGCCAGGTGCGCGGCTCGTTCCAGTATCTGATTAACTCCTGGACAACGTTAGTGGAACTGATGTCTATTTATAAGCGTCTGCGCAGCTTTGAACGAGAGCTTGATGGTCAGGATATTCAGGAAGTTACCCATACGCTGAGTTAATAATAAGGAGATGTTATGTCGACGGTTTCCCGTCTTTACCCCTTGTCTGGTCTGGCAGCACTGGTGCTGGTGGGATGTAGTAGCCAACCCGCGCAGCCGCTAAAAAAGGGGGAGAAAGCCGTCGATGTGGCGAGCGTGGTGCGCCAGAAAATGCCCGCCAGCGTGAAAGACCGGAACGCGTGGGCGCAGGATTTGGCAAAGACCTTTGAAAGCCAGAAGCTGGCACCGACGGTTGAAAACATCTGTTCGGTGCTGGCGGTAGCGCAGCAGGAGTCAAACTTCCAGGCCGATCCGGCTGTTCCTGGTTTAAGCAAAATAGCCTGGAAAGAGATTGATCGTCGCGCAGAACGCATGCATATCCCGCTGTTTGTCGTGCATACCGCGCTAAAGATTAACTCGCCAACGGGGAAAAGCTACAGCGAGCGTCTGGATACGGTGAAGACGGAAAAACAGCTTAGCGCTATCTTTGATGATTTCATCAACATGGTGCCGATGGGGCAGACATTGTTTGGATCGCTTAATCCGGTACATACCGGTGGTCCAATGCAGGTCAGTATCGCGTTTGCTGAGCAGCACACCAGCGGGTATCCGTGGAAAATGGCGGGGACGGTACGTCAGGAAGTGTTTAGCCGCCGTGGTGGGCTGTGGTTTGGTACATATCATCTGCTCAATTACCCGGCGAATTACAGTGCGCCAATCTTCCGCTTCGCCGATTTTAATGCCGGATGGTATGCGAGCCGCAATGCAGCTTTCCAGAATGCGGTCAGTAAAGCCAGCGGAGTGAAGCTGGCGATGGATGGGGATCTGATTCTCTATGGCAGCAGTGAGCCGGGCAAAACGGAGCTGGCGGTACGTAAACTGGCCGGGAAGCTAGGGATGAGCGAGAGTGAGATCCGCCGTCAACTGCAAAAAGGTGACAGCCAGGCCTTTGAAGAGACCGCACTGTACGAGAAGGTCTACAAGCTGGCGGAAGCGAAGACCGGGAAAGCGCTTCCTCGAGAAATGCTGCCGGGCATTCAACTGGAAAGCCCGAAGATCACGCGTAATCTGACTACCGCATGGTTTGCTAAACGCGTGGACGATCGTCGGGCGAAGTGTATGAGTCAGTCATCTTTATGATGACGGTGACGCCAGCGCATGATCGCCGCGATGGCACCAAGAATCAGGCTTCCTACCAGGAAGGGGATCAGTCCAAAGAGAGTACCGACGCCTAAACCGATTTCGACCCGCGGGCGTCCTGTCTCTTGCATTTGCAGCTGCATCAGTTCTTCATAGATGCCGGGTGCGTGGGCCAACAGATTTAAAATCTGTGCACCCGCCCAGAAGCAAAACAGCACAAATACGGCATACGCAATGTTGCCGGGCAGGGAGGAGGGATCCCGATGCTTGCCCTTAAACAGGGATTTTGAGAGCGTAAAATCAGCCATAAAGACCTCCGGAAATAACCTGCTTTTTTTGACGTAATGCCTGGAACTGAGAGTGAGTCTGACAGGTGATCGGCAATGTCAATATCAGAATGATGGTAATTTCAGGTAGAGATTATTCCTGGATTTCGGTTTTTTGTTGATGGTCACAATTATGTAACCTTAAGTGAAACTGAGTTACATTTAAGAAATTCCGCACAGACCACAGACGCCCTCGGGGAAATGTGCGAGGATGCCTCCCTGTGTTGTATTTTCACCGGAGCTGTTATGAACCTGCCTGTAAAAATCCGCCGAGACTGGCACTACTATGCTTTCGCTATTGGGCTTATCTTTATTCTGAATGGCGTGGTGGGGTTATTAGGTTTTGAAGCGCAGGGATGGCAAACCTATGCGGTGGGGCTGGTGACCTGGGTGATTAGCTTTTGGCTGGCCGGATTAATCATCCGTCGCCGCGTTGAAGATGATGAAGCAAAGGATGCCCAATAGCTCTATCAGGCATCCTGACGGGTTTACATACTGGTTTTCAGCGCGCTATCTGCAGCATGGCGTTCCAGTGCCAGTTCGATCAGGCGAGTGATCAAATCGGTATAGCCTAAACCGCTCGCCTGCCACAGTTTCGGATACATACTGATGTTGGTAAAGCCAGGCAGCGTGTTGATCTCATTGATCACAACGTCGTTTTCAGCAGTTAAGAAGACGTCCACGCGCGCCATGCCGGCACAGCCCAGAGTCTGGTATGCCTGAATGGCGATTTCGCGGATCTTATCGTTAATCTCTGGCGCAATTGCTGCCGGAACGACAACTTTGGCACCGTTATCGTCAATGTATTTAGTGTCGTAAGCGTAAAAATCGCTGTTCAGCACGATCTCACCACAGGTACTGGCCTGCGGATGATCGTTGCCCAGTACCGCACATTCGATCTCGCGGCCTTTGATCCCTTGCTCCACAACGACTTTATGATCGAATTCAAATGCCAGCGCGACGGCTTGATCGTATTGGGCTTCGCTGGTTACTTTACTGACGCCAACGGACGATCCCTGGTTGGCCGGTTTTACAAACAGCGGCAGACCCAGGCGGGATTCTACTTCGGCAAAGCTGATGCTGTTGCGATTCGCGCGAGTGAGAGTAATAAATGGCGCGATGTTTAACCCGGCATCACGCAGCAGACGTTTGGTCACGTCTTTATCCATACAGGCAGCAGAACCCAGCACATCAGAACCGACAAACGGCAGGTTCGCCACGCGCAGCATGCCCTGCAGAGAGCCATCTTCACCCAAAGTACCGTGTACGATTGGGAAAATAACATCGACCGTCGGCAGCGGTTGACCGTTTTGTGCATCGATCAACTGGTGCGCTTGTTTGCCGGGTACCTGCGCCAGGCTGGTCTCAGAAGGTCGCAACGCAATATGCGCCGGATCGTCTGAATTGAGCAGATAGTTACTGGCATCGCTGACGTGCCATTGCCCTTGTTTATCAATACCTAACAGCACAACGTCAAAGCGAGTCTTGTCGATGGCATCGACAATATTTTTTGCCGATTGCAATGACACTTCATGTTCCGCTGATTTACCACCAAATACGATTCCTACCCGCAACTTTGCCATCTTAAAAACCCATTCCATGAATGCAAAGCACATACATTACCACGACAAAACGCAGGTTTCCTCGGCTTCTGGCAGATTGTTTTGGCGGACGACAGGGGAATAGAACAGAACAAACATGCGGCTCGTACGTGAAGCACAATCCCCTGTTTATATTATGGGTTTGATGTGAGCTGTATCACAAATATGATGAGCGGGAAGATAAAATCCTAAACTGTGATTTATCGCACCTGTGGACCCTTATTCGGCTAAGTAATTTGTTAAGCTGCTCGCAGTTTTCAGCTACTTATCGTTATGAGTCCTTATGGAATCCTGGAGAGTTAACCTTATTTCCGTTTGGTTCGGGTGCTTTTTTACCGGACTGGCGATTAGCCAAATCTTGCCTTTTTTACCACTCTATATCTCCCAACTGGGCGTGACCTCGCATGAAGCGCTCTCAATGTGGTCCGGATTAACGTTCAGCGTCACCTTCCTGATTTCAGCCATTGTTTCTCCGATGTGGGGCAGTCTAGCCGACCGCAAAGGACGCAAGCTGATGCTGCTGCGGGCCTCACTGGGTATGGCCATTGCGATTTTGCTCCAGGCATTTGCCACTAACGTTTGGCAGCTTTTTCTGCTGCGCGGGGTGATGGGGTTAACCTCTGGTTATATTCCTAATGCGATGGCGCTGGTCGCGTCCCAGGTTCCGCGTGAACGTAGCGGGTGGGCGCTGAGTACGCTGTCGACGGCGCAAATTAGCGGTGTCATTGGTGGACCGTTAATGGGGGGCTTTATCGCCGATCACGTTGGCTTACGGGCGGTATTCTGTATTACCGCCGCCTTGCTGGTGGTGAGTTTTCTGGTCACACTGTTCTTGATCAAAGAGGGCGTTCGTCCGACGATTAAAAAAAGTGAACGTCTGAGTGGGAAGGCCGTGTTTGCCTCGCTTTCGCATCCGGCGTTGGTGATCAGCCTGTTTTTTACCACCATGGTGATTCAACTGTGTAACGGTTCAATTGGGCCGATTCTGGCGCTGTTTATCAAATCGATGGTCCCAGATAGTTCGAATATTGCCTTTCTCAGCGGGCTGATAGCCTCAGTACCGGGCATTTCTGCTCTGATTTCCGCGCCTCGACTGGGTAAATTAGGCGACCGTATTGGTACTGAGCGGATTTTAATGGCGACGTTAATCTTTGCGGTGGTGCTGTTTTTCGCCATGTCGTGGGTCACCACGCCGTTGCAGTTGGGAGTACTACGTTTTCTGCTTGGATTTGCCGACGGCGCGATGTTGCCGGCGGTGCAGACGCTGCTGGTGAAATACTCCAGCGACCAGATAACCGGGCGCATCTTTGGCTATAACCAGTCATTTATGTATCTCGGCAATGTCGCCGGGCCATTAATGGGGGCGACGGTTTCGGCAATGGCGGGATTCCGTTGGGTGTTCATTGCTACAGCAAGCATTGTGCTTATCAATATCTGGCAACTAGCTATCGCGTTACGACGTCGGCGCGGGGTTCGTTGAGTTCCTGATTAACAACGCTGCTTGTCAGCGTTGTTAATCCATAATTGCGTATTATATATTTGTGTGATTATTAATTTTCTTACCTTTTTATATTGAATCATTCTGCATCCAGACGCATTTACCCTTATTTTGTGTTGTGATTGTTTTCGCAAATCTTTTTATTCCTTATAAAAATACAACTTTCATCCTCTAGGCAGTTGTAAGCCTTAATGATAACGTGGCCCATATTTTGTTAAGGGAATAGGCAAATGAAAAACCTCGTCACTGAGTTGTTACTTAAGCTCGCGCAAAAAGAAGAAGAGTCGCAAGATCTGGCGGCACAGGTCGAAACGTTGGAACGGGTAATCATCGAAATGCTGCGCAATATGGCGTGGAACGATCGGCAAATATTTATTCGTCAAATTGAGGGGGCGCTGGCTGATGTAAACCACATGCCCGCGTTTCTGACGAACATACATAGCGCTTGCGAGGGCGTACAAAAAGCGTTTTGAACCCTCTGTGGCGGGACACCCACAAATTATCATAAAAGTGTCACATCAAATACTTATAGTCGCTTTGTTTTAATTTTACCGTATTTATACATGGAGAATATAAAGTGAAACAAAGCGCACTCGCTATTGCCCTGTTACCTTTGCTGTTTACCCCGGTTATTAATGCAGAAACATCTACTGTAGCGGTTATGGATAATCGTGCCGCTCAAGGTGATATCACCACGCCTGGTGGCGCTCGCCGATTGTCTGCCGATCAGACGGCGGCTCTGCGCGAATCCCTGAACGATAAACCAGCCAAAAATATTATTTTGCTGATTGGCGATGGGATGGGCGATTCCGAAATAACGGCAGCGCGAAATTATGCTGAAGGCGCGGGCGGCTTTTTTAAAGGTATTGATGCTTTACCGCTGACCGGGCAATACACGCATTATGCGTTGGATAAGAAAACAGGGAAACCTGATTATGTGACAGATTCAGCAGCATCCGCGACGGCGTGGACGACCGGCGTTAAAACTTACAATGGTGCTCTGGGCGTTGATATTCGTGAAAAAGATCACGCCACTATTCTGGAAATGGCCAAAGCGGCAGGTCTGGCGACAGGCAACGTTTCCACGGCTGAATTGCAGGATGCCACCCCGGCCGCACTGGTTGCCCATGTCACTTCGCGTAAATGCTATGGCCCGAGCATGACGGCTGAAAAATGCCCGACGAACGCGCTGGAAAAAGGCGGTAAAGGGTCGATTACCGAACAATTATTGAATGCCCGTGCGGATGTTACGTTAGGCGGCGGAGCAAAAACATTTACTGAAATCGCTGCGGCAGGTGAGTGGCAGGGTAAAACGCTGCGTGAGCAAGCACAGGCTCGCGGTTATCAAATGGTGAGCGATGCCGCGACGTTGGCGGCGATTACCGAAGCGAATCAGGATAAACCGCTGTTGGGTCTGTTCTCAGACGGTAATATGCCAGTGCGTTGGGAAGGGCCGAAAGCGTCTTATCACGGGAATCTGGATAAGCCGGTAGTGACCTGTACGCCAAATCCAAAACGTAACGACAGCGTGCCAACGCTGGCGCAGATGACGGATAAAGCGATTGAGCTGTTAAGCAAGAATGAGAAAGGTTTCTTCCTGCAAGTAGAAGGCGCGTCAATCGACAAACAAGATCATGCCGCTAACCCGTGTGGACAAATTGGTGAAACGGTCGATCTGGATGAAGCGGTGCAGCGTGCTCTTGCTTTTGCTAAGAAAGATGGCAACACCCTGGTTGTGGTAACCGCTGACCACGCGCATGCCAGCCAGATCGTCGCACCGGATACCAAAGCACCCGGTTTAACGCAAGCGCTGAACACCAAAGATGGCGCGGTGATGGTCATTAGCTATGGCAACTCTGAAGAAGAGTCCCAGGAGCACACCGGCAGCCAACTGCGTATTGCAGCCTATGGCCCTCATGCGGCGAATGTGGTTGGCCTGACCGATCAAACCGATCTGTTTTACACCATGAAAGCGGCGTTAGGACTGAAATAAGCTGACACCCGACGGCAATACTTTTGCCGTTGGGTGGTATTTTTATCGTTAGCAGCCAAACTTACCTGTGTGTCGTCGTTCAGAAAAGGATGGTGCTATGAAAATTACATTATTAATGACGTTACTCTTTGGCCTTATTTTTTTAACTACAGTCGGTGCTGCCGAGAAGACGTTAACCCCGCAACAACAGCGTATGACCACCTGCAATCAGCAGGCAACGGCGCAGACCTTAAAAGGGGATGCGCGTAAGACCTACATGAGTGATTGCCTGAAAAACAGTAAATCTGCGCCTGAGGAAAAGAGCCTGACGCCGCAGCAGCAGAAAATGCGTGAATGCAACGTCAAGGCGACGGAACAGTCGCTGAAAGGCGATGATCGTAATAAGTTTATGAGCGCTTGCCTGAAAAAATCTGCTTAGCACTTCCGGGTGAGCAGGTAAAATCGCTCACCCGAAATATCATACTTCCGCCACCAGACCCCTTCCTATAATTTGGGAAATTTGTTTCAGAATATTCCCAAATACGATGAATGATGAAAACTTTTATCAAAAGAAGGTCGTCCCGAATGAAGCATTTATATTGCTTCATCAAAATGACCACCAACGTTCCGGTCTGCGATTTGCCCGACGAATCAGGCTGCCGCGAGCGGTGGGACTGGGGGGAATGTTTTTCCCTATCGCGTCGGTATTAGTTTCTCAGCCAATAACCGGAGGCTGGTGGCTTTTGCTGGTGGGATGGGCGTTTGTCTGGCCGCATCTGGCATGGCAATTGGCAAGTAAAGCTATCGATCCACTACATAGCGAATATACCAACTTAAAAGCCGATGCCATCCTCGCCGGGATGTGGATGGGGATTATGGGGATAAACTTGCTGCCATCCACGGCGCTGTTGATGATTATCTGTATCAACCTGATGGGCGCAGGGGGGATGCGCGTCTTCATCGCGGGCGCCGTGTTGATGGTGGTTTCCTGCCTGGTGACGTTACAGTTAACGGATATCCCCGTAGCTTTTAGCAGTACGCAACTGGGCGTGCTGCTGTCGCTGCCGGTGTTAGTGGTTTACCCGTTGCTGTTTGCCTGGGTGAGTTATAAGACGCTTATCAGGCTGGCAGAACATAAACGTCGCTTACAGGTGATGAGTACGCGAGATGGCATGACCGGGGTGTATAACCGACGCCATTGGGAACTGTTGCTGCGAAATGAATTTGATAATTGCCGCCGCCATCAGCGTGACGCCACGCTCCTTATCATCGATATCGACCATTTTAAGAGTATCAATGATACCTGGGGTCATGACGTCGGGGATCAGGCTATTGTGGCACTGACCCGCCAGTTACAGATGACCTTACGCGGTAGCGATGTGATTGGTCGCTTTGGCGGTGATGAGTTTGCGGTAATCATGTGTGGCACGTCAGCGAGCAGCGCGATTGCAGCGATGTCACGTGTTCACGAACGGCTTACCCAACTGCGTTTATCCTGCGCGCCGCAGGTTGACCTGCGCATTAGCGTGGGTGTTGCGCCGCTGACGTCTGAAACTGAACACTATCGAGAATGGTTAAAATCAGCAGATATGGCTCTCTACAAAGCAAAGAATTCCGGACGTAACCGCACTGAAGCGGCGGCCTGACGTCCGGCGGTGTTAACTCAGGAGCGGCTGAGTTTTTCCGACTGCTCCATGCACTTAATCATCGCTTCAATCACCGATGAACGGAAACCGCGTTCTTCCAGGACGCGTACCGCCTCAATGGTGGTTCCACCCGGCGAGCACACCATATCCTTTAATTCGCCTGGATGTTTACCCGTTTCCAGCACTATCTTCGCCGAACCCATTACCGCTTGTGCTGCAAATTTATAAGCCTGCGCGCGGGGCATCCCCCCCTGAACGGCGGCATCTGCCATCGCTTCGATAAACATAAATACATAGGCCGGTGCTGAACCGCTGACGCCAACGACCGGATGAATCATTGCCTCCGCAATGACTTCAGCTTCGCCAAAGCAGCGGAAGATATTGAGCACGTCGGCCGTATCTTCCGGCGTGACTAAGGCGTTTGGCGTGACGGAGGTCATTCCGGCGTTCACCAGCGATGGCGTGTTTGGCATCGCGCGAATGATTTTACGGTCATGACCCAGCGCGCGAGCGAGTTGATCGAGGGTGACGCCCGCGGCAATCGAGACGACAAGGGAGTCTTTGTTCAGGCTGGAGGTAATTTCGCTCAGCACCTTAATCATAATGCCTGGCTTTACGGCCCCAAAAACAATATCAGCGATCTGCGCGACTTCTTGTGCAGACTGCGCCGCATTAATGCCGTACTGGTCGTGTAGTGCGGCGACCTTATCGGGGGAAGGGGTGTAGACCCAGATTTGTCCGGGGAGAACCTGACCGCTGGCGATCATGCCGCCAAGAATGGCTTTGCCCATATTACCGCAGCCGATAAAACCAATTTTCTTGTCCATCTTGTCACTCCCTATGGATGATATTCATTGTTTTATACCCTAAATACTTCAAGTTACTTGAAGTATTTAGGGTAAATCTGGGAAAGGTAAGCTTAGCGCGGAATGAATATGTGCAGAAGGAGAAACAGCACTTTGCCTGAAAGTAAAAGCACGCGACAATGTGCGACAGCACACCAGTGGGGAGAAGTTATGACAATATGGGTGGATGCCGATGCGTGTCCGAATGTGATTAAAGACATTTTGTACCGCGCCTCTGAGCGCATGCAAATGCCGCTTGTTTTAGTGGCCAACCAAAGCCTGCGCGTCCCGCCTTCGCGTTTCATCAGCACATTACGTGTGCCTGCGGGATTTGACGTGGCTGATAACGAGATTGTGCGTCAGTGCAGCGCCGGTGATTTAGTGATAACGGCAGATATTCCGCTGGCGGCTGAAGTGATTGAAAAAGGTGCGGCGGCGCTTAACCCGCGTGGCGAACGTTATACCGACGCGACGATCCGTGAGCGTCTGATGATGCGTGATTTTATGGATACACTGCGTGCCAGCGGTATTCAGACCGGGGGGCCGGATAGCCTTTCGCCCCGCGACAGACAGCATTTTGCGGCTGAACTGGATAAGTGGTGGCTGGAAGTTCAGCGTAGAAAATAGAGTGTGTAATTTATTATTTACACTTTATTCATTGTGAATTCTTGTTATAGTAGGGGTTAACTCACCTCGCCATTCCTTCTGTAATTTTTTATTTACAGTTTTGGCGGTGTACTAGTTTGATGATATGATTATATTTTTAACCGCATCAGATCCCGCTTGTTGGCGGCTCTCTGGGGAAATTCTGTGATGACGCAACCTCTTTTTCTTGTTGGCCCCCGGGGGTGTGGTAAGACGACAACCGGTATGGCGCTGGCAAAGGCTATTGATTTCCAGTTCGTTGATACCGATCGCTGGTTGCAATCGCACGTGCAAATGACCGTGGCGGAAATCGTCGAAAGAGAAGGATGGGAAGGGTTTCGTGCCCAGGAAACGACCGCTCTGCAGGCTGTCACAGCTCCAGCAACGGTTGTTGCGACCGGCGGCGGTATCATTCTTACCGAGTTTAATCGCCGCTACATGCGCAGCCACGGCGTGGTTATCTATCTAAGCGCACCGGTATCGGTACTGGTTGATCGTCTGGAGGCCACGCCTGAAGAAGGATTACGACCGACTCTAACCGGCAAACCGTTGACCGAAGAGGTTCAGGAAGTGCTCGCCCAGCGCGATGTTTTGTATCGCGAGGCTGCGCACTATATCGTTGATGCCACCAATCCGCCTTCGCAGGTAGTGGAAGACATTCTTGGAATACTGGCGCAGGCAGCGCCACGGTTGCAGGGCGGTGTCTATACTTAATGTTCATCCAGTGAAAAGGAAGAACTATGCCGACACAACCACCTTACCCACGTCAAGCGACCATTGTTACGGTTGAAAAAGGGACGCCAGGCCAGACGGTAACCTGGTATCAACTTCGTGCCGATCACCCTAAACCGAATTCGTTGATCAGTGAGCATCCTTCAGCTCAGGAAGCGATGGATGCTAAAAAACGCTACGAAGACCCCGATAAAACCTGATATGAAGACCGCTCTGGCACGAGTCTTAAAAGTGCCAGTCCGGGCGTGCATCACATTATTTTAAATTTCGCCGTATACAGTAAAAATTGAAAATTAAACAATAACAATCCAGTACTGGAATGATCTGGAATCTTTACACAATACACCGCCGATCTACTGCTACGCTTTTGAGCATTTGTAGCACAGGTCAGCGCCCGGCACTTATCCGGGATTTCACAGCAAAGTAAGAAGACGGTGGAGCAACAAATGAGTACGTCGTTGGCTATCCTCACGATTGGCGTTGTGCCGATGTGTGAGATGTTACCGCTCCTGACGGAATATATTGATGAACAGCACATTACTCACCACAGTCTGCTGGGGCAGATGCAGCGAGAAGATGTGATGGCCGAGTACGGGGCTTCACCCGGTGACGAGCTGTTGTTAACACTGCTTAGCGACCACCAACTTGCTCATGTCTCACGTCAGAAAGTGGAACGCTCGCTGCAAAGCATTGTGGAGGTTCTCGATAATCAGGGATTTGATGTGATCCTGCTGATGAGTACCGCCTCAATCACCCGTCTGACCGCCCGCAATAGTATCTTGTTGGAACCCATACGCATTATTCCCCCGTTAGTGGCTTCAATTGTCGAAGGGCATCAGGTTGGGGTCATTGTACCTGTTGCTGAATTGCTCAAAGCCCAGACACAAAAGTGGCAGGTGTTACAAACTCCGCCAGTGTACGCCGTGGCGAATCCAGTAGAAGGTTCCGAACAACAGCTGATTGATGCCGGGAAATATCTCCTTGAGCAAGGTGCTGATGTTCTTATGCTGGACTGCCTGGGGTTTCATCAACGTCATCGTGATTTACTGCAAAAGTCGCTGGATGTCCCGGTTCTGTTGTCCAATGTGTTGATTGCTCGACTGGCTTCGGAATTGCTGGCGTAATTTTGCGTGACAGGTGGAACGTCAGCCCCCTATATTGGTTCCTAACTTAATCACGAGATAGGGCCAGTTGTATGCTTCAAAGTAATGAATACTTTTCCGGCAAAGTAAAATCGATCGGTTTTACCAGCAGCAGTACTGGCCGCGCCAGTGTAGGTGTGATGGCTGAAGGTGAATATACCTTTGGTACTGCGGCGCCTGAAGAGATGACGGTAGTTAGTGGCGCACTGAACGTGCTGCTGCCAGGGGAAACCGAGTGGAAAGTGTATGCCGCAGGAGACGTGTTTAACGTACCGGGCAACAGCGAGTTTCATCTGCAGGTAGCAGAGCCAACATCCTATCTTTGCCGTTACCTGTAAGCGTAAAAATGATGAATGGCGATATTGAGTCGCCATTCGCTAAACACGGCTTAACGTTGCGCTTCGCCGCCTAATCCTTCCACCAGACTTTTAATCAGCGCCGCCAGTTCACCTGTCATCAGGATGAAATCGGCATCAAAACGCTGAGCATAATCTTCGCGGTCGATATCTTCATTCTGATCGCGCAGCTCGTCGCTGAACTTCAGGCGCTTAATGGAGCCGTCGTCACACATAACGAACTGAATGCGCTGCTGCCAGTCAAGGGCCAGCTTGGTGACCAGTTTGCCCGCTTCGATATGCACGGCGATTTCGTCGCAGACCAGATCCTGCTTTTTCGCGCGGATCACACCGCCGTCTTCAAGGATCGCTTTCAGTTCAGCTTCATCCAGCAGTTGGAAGCCCTGCGCCGTGGTGCCGGAGCGAACCCATTCGGTCAGCGTCAGCTCAATAGGGTTTTCCATCGTCAACGGAACGACCGGCAGCGAACCGAGACTCTTACGCAGCAGCGCCAGCGTATCTTCGGCTTTCTTCGCGCTCGCACAATCAACCATGATCAGATCGTTGACGGTATCGATCCACATCATTGTCTGGCTGAAGCGGCTAAAGGCGCGCGGCAGCAATGAGTGCAGAACTTCATCTTTCAGCGAGTCTTTTTCGGTCTTCTTAAGTTTGCGACCTTGCTCAGCTTCCAGTTTGAATATTTTGGCTTCCAGCGCCTGTTTGATAACCGGCGACGGCAGAATTTTTTCTTCTTTGCGGGCGCAGATAATAATTTGGCCATTGGCGGTATGCGTTAATGCATCGCTGTGCGATCCCATCGGCGGAACCCAGCCCATTTTTGCCATATCCTGGCTACCGCAAGGGGTGAACGTCATTGATGCCAGCTGTTTTTCCATCTCTTCGGCTCGCAAAGAAACATCGCGGCTAAGACGGTAAACCATTAAATTTTTGAACCACAGCATGATAATTTCCACGGCCTTGTCGTTAAATCCAGCGGGCATGATAGCGAATTGTCGCTATGCTTGCATTGTTAATCGGGAAGAGGAGCAAACAGTGCGTATAGGTATCGATTTGGGCGGTACGAAAACGGAAGTTATTGCGCTTGGCGATGCGGGCGAGCAGCTTTTTCGCCATCGCCTGCCCACGCCGCGTGATGATTATCGGCAAACGATAGAAACCATCGCCACGCTGGTGGAGATGGCGGAAAACGCCACCGGGCAGACGGGAACCGTGGGAATGGGCATTCCAGGTTCAATCTCGCCCTACACCGGGGTGGTAAAGAATGCCAACTCGACCTGGCTTAACGGACAACCTTTTGACAAAGACCTGAGTTCGCGTCTGAATCGCGAAGTGCGGTTGGCAAATGATGCCAACTGTCTGGCGGTTTCAGAAGCGGTGGATGGTGCGGCGGCGGGGGCGCAAACCGTGTTTGCGGTGATTATCGGCACTGGATGTGGCGCAGGCGTGGCACTGAATGGTCGGGCGCACACCGGCGGCAACGGTACCGCAGGGGAGTGGGGGCATAATCCGCTGCCGTGGATGGACGAAGATGAGCTGCGTTTTCGACAGGAAGTCCCCTGTTATTGTGGCAAGCAAGGCTGCATTGAAACCTTCATTTCCGGGACCGGTTTTGCCACCGACTACCAGCGTCTGAGCGGTAAGAAGCTCAAAGGTAATGAAATTATCAGCCTTGTTAATGCGCAGGATGCTCTTGCGGAGCAAGCGTTGAGCCGCTATGAGCGTCGTCTGGCGAAATCACTGGCTCATGTGGTGAATATTCTCGATCCGGACGTCATTGTGCTGGGTGGCGGAATGAGCAATGTCGACCGACTGTATCAAAACGTTCCGACGTTGATTAAGCAGTTTGTCTTTGGTGGCGAGTGCGAAACGCCTCTACGCAAGGCGCTACACGGGGATTCCAGCGGTGTACGCGGTGCGGCCTGGCTGTGGCCGCAGGAGTAATGTTCGCGTAGCCGGGTAGCGCAGATGCTATCCGGCAGCGTGTGTCATCTGGGGGACTGCGCGCTTCAGGCGACCGTACAGCAACAGTGACGACATCGCAGAAAATGACAGCAGTGCCGCCGGCAGTGTCACGTAGTTGTAGGCAAAGCCCAGCGTCAGCATCATGCCACCGCAATAAGCGCCAATCGCGCTGCCGAGGTTAAAGGCAATTTGCCCGCCAGCCGCACCCAGCAGCTCCCCTCCTTTAGCATTTTGCAGCAGTAAAATTTGCAGCGGCGCCGACAGGGCAAACAGGCCCGCGCAGCAAATAAAGGCGAAGGTCAGCGACGCGACTTTGATCCCGCCAAAGGCAAAGAGCAACAGCAGAGCCAGCACAATCACGAAGTCGGTTATCACCGCAATGCGCAGCGGCGTATAGCGACCAGACAGCCGACCGCTCAGCAGATTTCCCAACACCATTCCTAATCCTACCAGCATCATGATGAAGGTCATCAGCGATTCGGAGAAGCCGGAGATATACATCATGTACGGTTTGACGTAGCTGAACCAGGCGAAAACCCCGGCGTTACCGAACATGGTGGCGGAGAAAATGAGCCACGGGGCGGGGCTTTTCAAAAAGTGAAATTGTTCGCGCAGTTTTCCTTTTGCTTCATCGCTGATGTTGGGTACCCAAAAAGCGACCGAGACCATCACGGCGATATTAAAGACGGCAATCAGCAGGAACGTATAGCGCCAGCTAAATTCCTGACTCAGCCAGGTGCCGAAAGGAATGCCAACCAGATTGGCAACGGTCATCCCAGAAATCATACCCGCGACGGCGGCGGTGACTTTTCCCGGACGGGCGAGCTTCGACAGGATTATTGCGCCAACGCCAAAAAACGCACCATGCGGGAAGCCGGAGACCAGCCTGCCTACCGCCAGCATAAAATAGGAGGAGGAGAGGGTGAAGATGGCGTTGCCAATCACACACAGTGTGACCAGAAACAGCAGAATATGCTTGAGTGAAAAACGGCTGGAAAAGAGCGCAATAATGGGTGCGCCCAGCACCACGCCAAAGGCGTAAAACGAAATCATATGGCCAGCGGCAGGAATAGAAATTCCCACGTCCCGCGCCAGTTCGGTGAGTACACCCATGATGCCAAACTCGGCCATGCCCAGCCCAAATGTTCCCAGCGCTAAAGAGAAAATGACTTTTTTCATACCACCTGCCAACAAGAAAGACGCAGGATATGCGTCATAGCGGCGAACGTTCGCCGCCAATAGCGATAGCTTGCGGATAAGCGAAGTGGAATGCCATTTCATATCCGTCCCTGAGTATGCAATATTGTGCTACATAGAGTGCCGGATGGCGCTAGCGCTTATCCGGCCTGTGACACCACATCCGCTGGTCGATTACTCCACCGCAAACATCTTGTCGAGTTTGCTGTAGCCCAGACCGTTGATTTTTTTCACCTTGATCTGCACCGGAATGCGTTCTTTCATTGCTTCGACGTGGCTGATGACGCCAATGGTTTTACCGGTAGCGTTGAGCGCATCCAGCGCGTCCAGAGCGGTATCCAGCGTTTCACTGTCCAGCGTGCCGAAGCCTTCGTCGAGGAACAGGGAGTCAATTCGTGTTTTGTGGCTGACCAGATCGGATAATGCCAGCGCCAGCGCCAGACTCACCAGGAAGCTCTCGCCGCCGGAAAGCGTACGCGTGTCACGCACCGCATCGGCCTGCCAGGTATCAACCACTTCCAGCTCTAACGCTTCGCTGGCCTTGCGCTGCAACAAATAGCGACCGTGCAGACGAGTCAACTGGTTGTTGGCAAGCCAGACGAGGTTATCCAGCGTCAGCCCCTGGGCAAATTTGCGGAATTTATCTCCCTCTTTCGAGCCGATCAGCGCATTCAGATACCCCCAGTCTTCGACCTGCTGCGCGACTTTTTCAATCTCCTGCATCAGCGCCTGCTGCTGCTGGCGGTTTTCAGCATCTTGCTTAAGCTGTTGGCGAATTTCGCCCTGACGAGTCGTGTTATCGCGTAGCAACTGGGTGAGCTGCGCCAGCGCGTCGTGTAGATGTTGTGCGGTAAGCGAGAGATCTACCCCGGTTGGTTGCTGCTGTTGATGAGTCGTCAGCGCCTGCTGGGCCTGATTAAGCAGCGTTTGCGCCTGTTGTTGCTGGCTTTCCAGCGATTGCTTCAACTGCTCAAGACGGTTGAAAGTCTCTTCATCCAGCAGGGCGGCAATAAAGGCGTCACGATTGTCAAAGATGCTGGCCTGCAATGCGGAATCAAACTGCGCCTGAATGTCTGCGGCGCGCTGAACGTCCTGCGCCTCCTGCTGTTGCAAGGTTTGCCACTGTCCCTGTAAAGAGAGGCAATCGTCGTGCACCTGCCGCCAGTTTTCCAGCGACAAATCCTCAATGTCTTCAGAAAGCGCCTCGGTTTCTGGCAGCGTTTCCAGCAGCGGCGCAAGCTGGGCAATCCGGGCCTGTAACTCGGTCAGTTCATTCTGGCGCTGTTGCCACATTTGCGCTTCGTTCGCCCGTTCGCTTAGCCATGAGGCAACGTTATCCTCGGGCGGAAGGGCCAGACCATGACGGGAAAGCTCGGCGGTTAGCGTCGCCTGGCGCTGGTCAATATGCTGCTGGAGCTGGGTAATCTGCTCGGTATGGGCTGCGATTTGCGCCTGCAGGGTATGACGCAGGCTCAACTGGTGAAGCTGTTGTTCGTGCTCTTCCTGAGCGGCCAGCCACGGGGCGATGTCATCCTGCGGTTGTAGCGTGACGTTGAGGCTGGCGGTGACGGTCAGCCACTCTTGAGTAAGTGCTTGCTCCTCCTGAGAAAGCGTCTGTGCTTCGCGTTCATCCCGCTGAAGTTGCTGCGTTATCGCCTCAAGCTGGCCGCGTAACGTTGAACCCTCATCGGCCAGCGTTTTGACCTCTTTTTCCAGCGCTTCACGCCGCGTCTGATTCACGCTCAGTTCGAGCGTTTGATAGCGTTCAATCGCCGGATGTGCGGTGGAGCCGCATAGCGGGCAAGGCATGCCGGATTGCAATAATGCCCGTTGGCTTTCCAGATCTTTGATGCGGGCTTCCTGCTCGCAAATGACTTTTACATCGGTAAGTTGCTGATTTTTATCTTTATAGTGCTGACGTTTTTCGGCAAGCACCGCGTTGCGCTGAGTTAGCTCTTGCTGACGCTGTACAAGCGTGGCGCGTAACTGTGCCAGTTGCTTTTGCTTCGGGGCGATTTGCCCGTGCAGATTGCTCAGCCGCTGGCGTAGCGGACGAAGCTGCACATGTTGTGCCAACGCATCCGTTACCTCCTGCGGCGAAAGGGTCAGCGCGGGAAGCGTTAGTGCATTGAGCTTACGGGTGTCGTTCTCCCGCAACTGCTGCCACTGGCGTAGCTGGGCGCTGGCGTCGGACTGTTGCGCCAGAAGCGCTTTCCATCCTGCCAGTTCGCTACTCCATAAGCGGAAGCGGTCATGTTCGTTCAGCCAGGCGGTTAACGTCTGTTGTTCGGCGAGTATCGCGGTCGATTGCGTGTGCGCCTGCTGACGGATGCGCCCGCGCAGCGCTAAGCTGCTTTGTAAGCGAGTATTCACTTCCTGAATCTTCTGGCGCGTACGCTCGATAGTAGCCGTTTGTTCCTGGATTCGCTCCCAGTGAGGGCGCAATGCTCTGGCTGGCTGCGCCAGGCTCAGCGCTGCCAGCTGCGGCTGCGCGTCTTCTTGCGCCTGAAGTGCTGCCTGTAATGCCTGCTGGTGGCGGTTTATGTCCGTCTGAAGCTCATTTTGCCGAATAAGCCAGTTGAGGTGCTGTTGCTGGGTTTGTTGGCTGGTAAGGTATTGTTTTTCTTCGTCAGTAAGTACCTGCAAACTTTCCGTCAGGGACTGCACCTGCTCTGGTGCTAACAGCGCCACGCCGCTGGCCTGGGCCTGCAGTTTTTCCAGCTCCGTACGCGCCGACTTGTGCTTTTCAAACACCATGGCGGAGATTTGGCCGTAGATCTCAGTACCAGTTAACTCTTCCAGCAGCTCGGCGCGCTCTTTCGGTTTGGCATTAAGAAAGGCGGCAAACTGCCCCTGAGACAGCAGCATCGAACGGGTAAAACGCCCGTAATCCAGCCCGGTAAGCTCGGCTGTCATCTCCAGCTTGTCTTTGACTTTATCGGCGAGGATTTTACCGTCAGCGCAGCGGGCCAGCTCTACGCGCGGGACCTGCAGGTTGCCCTCAGGCTGGTTGCGTGCCCGGTTCTGACTCCAGAATGCGCGGTAGGCTTCGCCGCGCACCTCAAAATCGACCTCGGCCAGACACTCCGCGGTGTCGCGGGTCATCAGGTCATTTTGCGACTGTGACACGGTATTCAGGCGTGGCGTTTCGTGGTACAGGGCGAGGCATATCGCGTCCAGCAGGGTGGTTTTCCCCGCGCCCGTTGGCCCGGTGATGGCGAACAACCCGTTGCTGGCAAAAGGTTCTGCCGTGAAATCGACTTTCCATTCTCCCTTAAGGGAGTTGAGGTTCTTCAGGCGCAGGCTGAGAATTTTCATGCTTCACTCTCCCCTGCAAGCGTGTGTAAGGTTGCGCTAAACAGCTGATTCAACCGCTCGCGCTGAGGCTCTTCGAGCTCTTCCAGCGCCAGGCGGCGGTCAAAAACTTCCGTTACGCTTAGCTCGCTTAACGTTTCGCGTCGTTCACTGGCCATAATACGTTCACGTTGTTCCCGACTGCGGCGCACCAATAACACCTCGACCGGTAAATCTTCGGTTAAGGCCTGGATCTTACGTTGCATGTCATGCAGATAGTCGTCGGTGGTGATTTCAATATCCAGCCATATCGGCGGCTCTTGTGGTACGTTACGCCACTGTTCAAGCTGGGTGGTAATGGCAGCTAAATCGCCTTTCAGTACCGCAAGCGGCTGGGTGACCGGTACGGTGAGATTTTCAACGGCGCTGAGTTTCCCCGCTTCAAAGCTCACCAGATGTACACATTTGTTTTTGCCGCACTCGTCAAAACTGAGGGCAATCGGTGAACCGCAGTAGCGAATATGGTCCGTCCCGCCGATAACCTGCGCCCGGTGAATATGCCCCAGTGCGATGTAGTCCGCGGGTGGAAAGTTTTGCGCCGGAAAGGCGTCCAGCGTACCGATATAAATGTCACGTACGGCGTCACTTTTACTGGCGCCAACGGTGGTCAAATGCCCGGTCGCAATGATGGGCAGGTTTCGATCGCCACGCAGCGTGCAGGCGTCCTGATACTGCTGCTGGTAATAGTCGGTGATCGCCCCCAGCAGATGCTGCTGTTTTTCTTGTCCGGTTAGCCCAGCCTGGCTGGTAATGATGTCACGTGGTCGTAAGAAAGGAACCGGACACAGGATCGCTCCCGGCGTGCCATCACGTTGCGGCAGTACCTGCGGCGCATGGCCGGCGCTGGCAACGACCGTGGTGTTGAGAAACGCCAGAATATCGCGGGATTCATTGAGCGTGGCGACGGAATCGTGGTTGCCTGCCAGCACCACCAGATGACAGCCAGTTTGCTGCAGATTGACGACAAAACGGTTATACAGCTCACGGGCGTAGCTTGGCGGTGAGCCGGTATCGAAAATATCACCCGCCACAATAATGGCATCCACCTGCTGGGATTGTGCCGTCTCCAGCAGCCAGTCGAGAAAGGCCTGATGTTCAGCGGCGCGGCTCTTGCTGTAGAAATTTTGGCCCAGATGCCAGTCAGACGTGTGAAGGATGCGCATAAGAGTTCCATGACGATAAAACAGTGGCGGGGATTATAACCTTTCAAGGACGGTAATATCTTGTCTCCGGGCTGTCATAATTCGTCTGGCTGCGTTAAACCTGGACTATCTTTTCATAAATCTGTCATAAAACTGACGCATAATGGCACCGTATTGATGGCAAACGATTTAATTATAAACAGGGCAAATCATGGCGAGACGTATTCTGGTCGTAGAAGATGAAGCTCCAATTCGTGAAATGGTCTGCTTCGTGCTCGAGCAAAACGGTTTTCAACCCGTAGAAGCCGAAGACTATGACAGTGCTGTGAACCAACTCAATGAACCCTGGCCGGATCTCGTCCTGCTTGACTGGATGCTTCCCGGCGGCTCGGGTCTACAGTTTATTAAGCATCTCAAGCGCGAAGCCATGACACGGGACATACCCGTGATGATGCTGACGGCGAGGGGAGAAGAGGAAGATCGCGTCCGGGGTCTGGAAACCGGTGCGGATGACTATATTACCAAGCCGTTTTCTCCCAAGGAGCTGGTGGCGCGTATTAAAGCTGTGCTGCGTCGAATTTCCCCCATGGCGGTGGAAGAGGTTATTGAGATGCAGGGGCTGAGTCTTGATCCCACTTCGCATCGCGTGATGACCGGCGAGGATCCGCTGGATATGGGGCCGACCGAATTCAAACTGTTGCACTTCTTTATGACTCACCCTGAGCGTGTCTACAGCCGTGAACAACTCCTCAATCATGTCTGGGGAACCAATGTCTACGTGGAAGACCGGACAGTGGATGTGCATATCCGCCGCTTACGTAAAGCGCTGGAGCACAGCGGACACGATCGTATGGTGCAGACGGTTCGCGGGACGGGATATCGTTTTTCGACCCGCTTCTGACTGACAAGAATCATGGCCTGATGGATTAGGCCGTAAATGGAGTAAGACGTTTGCTAGAACGATTGTCATGGAAAAGGTTGGTACTGGAGCTGATCCTGTGCTGCATACCGGCATTTATCCTTAGCGCTTTTTTCGGTTACCTGCCCTGGTTTTTACTGGCGTCGGTAACGGGCCTGCTTATCTGGCATTTCTGGAATCTATTACGTTTGTCCTGGTGGCTATGGGTCGACAGAAGCATGACGCCGCCGCCGGGGCGAGGCAGTTGGGAGCCGCTGTTATATGGGCTGCATCAAATGCAGCTTCGCAACAAAAAGCGCCGTCGAGAACTGGGTAACCTGATTAAACGTTTTCGCAGCGGGGCGGAATCGCTACCCGACGCGGTGGTGTTGACCACCGAAGAAGGCGGTATCTTCTGGTGTAACGGACTGGCTCAGCAGGTTCTGGGACTGCGCTGGCCGGACGATAGCGGGCAAAATATTCTTAACCTGCTTCGCTATCCGGAATTCACACAATATCTGAAAACGCGCGACTTTAGCCGGCCTATCAATCTGGTGCTCAATACCGGACGGCATCTGGAAATTCGCGTGATGCCCTACACCGATAAGCAACTGCTGATGGTGGCGCGCGACGTTACCCAGATGCACCAACTTGAAGGTTCACGACGTAACTTTTTTGCCAACGCCAGCCATGAGCTGCGTACGCCGCTGACGGTGTTACAGGGTTACCTGGAAATGATGCAGGAGCATCCGCTGGAAGGGACGACGCGTGAAAAAGCGCTGCATACCATGCGTGAACAAACGTACCGCATGGAAGGACTGGTGAAACAGCTGCTGACGCTGTCAAAAATTGAGGCTGCACCGACGCTGCAACTGAATGAGAAGGTCGATGTACCCATGATGTTGCGCGTAGTTGAGCATGAAGCGCAGACGCTGAGCCAGCAAAAACATACGTTTACCTTTGATGTTGATAACAGCCTAAACGTGCGGGGTAACGAGGAACAGTTGCGTAGCGCTATCTCGAATCTCGTCTACAACGCAGTAAACCACACGCCTGCGGGAACGCACATTACCGTACGCTGGCAGCATGTGGCGTCGGGGGCGGAGTTTTGCGTGGAAGACAACGGTCCGGGCATTGCCCCCGAGCATATACCACGTTTGACCGAGCGTTTTTATCGTGTGGATAAGGCGAGATCGCGACAAACGGGCGGTAGCGGGCTGGGTCTGGCTATCGTGAAACATGCGCTGCATCATCACGACAGCCGTTTGAACATCGAAAGCGAACCAGGCAAAGTGACGCGATTTAGTTTCATGATCCCGGAACGTTTCATTGCCAAAAGTAACGGCTAAGACGTATTCGTAAGATAATCTTTCCAAAAGCCAGCGCAAGCTGGTTTTTTTTATGTGGTCAATAGATGCCTCCTGAATTTTACGATGTTTGATTGTTTTTTGTTCGAATTATTACCCATACCTTTTTCCATGAAATGGTTTTTTGTGCTAACCCTATTTTTCATATCGCTATATTGTTCTGGTTTTTGGATCCCACCTTGCTTTAAAACGTTATAAGCGTTTAAATTGCGCTCCAGGTGCTGTCATACCGACTGCATTTACGCGGTAAATCGAAAAACTATTCTTCGCCGCGCCAGGTCGGGAGTGTTTCCCGCTGGAATTGAGCAAAAATGCCGCTGTATTGTCCCCCAGGGAAAGGCAAAAATTTACTATTTTCAACACCACATCCACAGGCAGTAAGACTTTATGACCCATCAGTTAAAATCGCGCGATATTATCGCTTTGGGATTTATGACATTTGCACTGTTCGTTGGTGCAGGTAACATCATCTTCCCCCCAATGGTTGGTTTGCAGGCAGGTGAACACGTCTGGACTGCGGCTTTTGGCTTTTTGATTACCGCCGTTGGCCTGCCGGTACTTACCGTTGTCGCGCTGGCGAAAGTCGGCGGTGGTGTGGACCGACTGAGCACGCCTATCGGTAAAGTTGCCGGTCTGCTGCTGGCGACCGTTTGCTATCTGGCCGTTGGGCCGTTATTTGCTACCCCGCGTACCGCGACGGTCTCTTTCGAAGTCGGGATTGCACCGCTGACTGGTGACTCTGCGCTGCCGCTGTTTATCTATAGTGTTATCTATTTCGCGATTGTCATTCTGGTTTCGCTTTATCCAGGCAAACTGCTGGATACGGTGGGTAATTTCCTGGCACCGCTGAAAATCCTGGCGCTGGTGGTCCTGTCTGTCGCTGCAATCGTCTGGCCTGCAGGCCCGATCAGTAATGCGATGGAAGCCTATCAAACTGCGGCGTTTTCTAATGGCTTCGTGAACGGGTATCTGACCATGGATACGCTGGGCGCGATGGTGTTTGGTATTGTTATCGTTAACGCCGCTCGCTCGCGTGGTGTTACTGAAGCGCGTCTGCTGACCCGTTACACCGTTTGGGCGGGTTTAATGGCGGGTGTGGGCTTAACGCTGCTGTATCTCGCGCTGTTCCGTCTGGGTTCAGATAGCGCGATTCTGGTCGATCAGTCTGCTAACGGCGCGGCGATTCTGCATGCGTATGTTCAGCACACCTTTGGCGGTGCAGGAAGCTTCCTGCTGGCGGCGCTGATTTTCATCGCCTGTCTGGTCACCGCGGTTGGCCTGACCTGCGCCTGCGCAGAGTTCTTTGCCCAGTACGTTCCACTGTCTTATCGTACGCTGGTATTTATCCTCGGCGGCTTCTCGATGGTGGTTTCTAACCTGGGTCTGAGCCATCTGATTCAGATCTCTATTCCGGTGCTGACGGCTATCTATCCGCCATGTATCGCACTGGTTGTATTAAGCTTTACCCGCTCATGGTGGCATAATTCTTCCCGCGTCATTGCACCTGCGATGTTTATCAGCCTGATTTTTGGTATCCTTGATGGCATTAAAGCTTCTGCAATTGGCGACGTGTTACCGGCCTGGACCCAGCGTTTACCGCTGGCGGAGCAGGGGCTGGCGTGGTTGATGCCAACAGTCGTGATGGTGGTCCTGGCAGTTATCTGGGATCGCGCCGCGGGTCGACAAGTGACCTCCAGCGCACACTAATATCACTGACAATAAGTTTTAACCACGGGGCTATTAACATGGCCCCGTGGTTTTTTTATTGTGTTAACAGGTTAGGAATCGATGGAAAGTAATAACAAGCTAAAGCGTGGGCTGAGCACCCGGCACATCCGCTTTATGGCATTAGGTTCAGCAATTGGTACCGGGCTGTTTTACGGCTCGGCCGACGCCATCAAAATGGCGGGGCCAAGCGTGTTGCTGGCCTATATTATCGGCGGTGTCGCAGCGTACATTATTATGCGTGCGCTGGGCGAAATGTCTGTTCATAACCCGGCAGCCAGCTCCTTCTCGCGCTATGCGCAGGAAAACCTCGGACCGCTGGCAGGCTACATTACCGGCTGGACCTACTGTTTTGAAATCCTGATTGTCGCCATTGCCGACGTGACAGCCTTCGGCATATACATGGGCGTCTGGTTCCCGGCGGTACCGCACTGGATTTGGGTACTCAGCGTGGTGCTGATTATCTGCGCCATCAACCTGATGAGCGTGAAGGTGTTTGGTGAACTGGAGTTCTGGTTTTCGTTCTTCAAAGTCGCCACCATTATCATCATGATTGTTGCCGGTTTCGGTATCATCATTTGGGGGATTGGCAACGGCGGACAACCAACCGGTATCCATAACTTATGGAGCAACGGTGGCTTCTTCAGCAACGGCTGGCTCGGCATGGTGATGTCGCTGCAAATGGTGATGTTTGCCTATGGCGGGATTGAGATTATCGGGATTACCGCAGGCGAAGCCAAAGATCCGGAAAAATCTATTCCGCGCGCCATCAATTCCGTACCAATGCGTATCCTGGTGTTTTATGTGGGGACGCTGTTCGTCATTATGTCTATCTACCCGTGGAACCAGGTGGGTACCGACGGTAGCCCGTTCGTTATGACGTTCCAGCATATGGGTATTACCTTTGCTGCCGGGATCCTCAACTTTGTGGTTCTGACTGCGTCGCTGTCGGCTATTAACTCTGACGTCTTCGGTGTGGGGCGTATGCTGCACGGCATGGCGGAGCAGGGCAGTGCCCCGAAAATGTTCGCCAAGACGTCGCGTCGTGGTGTGCCGTGGGTGACGGTAATGGTGATGACTATCGCGCTGCTGTTTGCGGTGTATCTTAACTACATCATGCCGGAAAACGTCTTCCTGGTGATCGCCTCTTTGGCGACTTTCGCCACGGTATGGGTGTGGATTATGATCCTGTTGTCGCAGATTGCTTTCCGTCGTCGTCTGCCGCCGGAAGAGGTCAAAGCGCTGAAATTTAAAGTACCGGGTGGGGTAACGACGACTGTTGTTGGCCTAATTTTCCTGGTCTTTATCATCGCGCTCATAGGCTATCATCCGGATACCCGCATTTCGCTGTACGTCGGCTTTGCGTGGATTGTTCTGCTGCTGGTCGGCTGGGGATTCAAGCGCCGTCGCGAGCGCCAACTGGCTGAAGCACAGTAATATTTTTGCCGGGTAGCTTTGCGTTACCCGGCAATTTTCTCCTCCCCCGAACTCCTCCCCCAATAAACGTTAAGATGATGAGTGATCCTGCACTTCGCTATGGCAAGGTGACGTCATTATCATCAAAGGGGATACGTGATGTTGAACGCCTGGCACCTTCCGGTTGCCCCATTTGTTAAGCAAAACAAAGATCAACTGACGATTACATTATGGTTGGCGGGGGAAAATCCACCCCAGCGGGTGACGCTACGCGCAGAAAACGATAACGAAGAGATTTCGCTGGCTATGCACAAGCAGCGCAGCCAGCCGCAGCCGGGCGTGACCGCGTGGCGAGCGGCGATCGATCTCTCCAGCGGGCAGCCTCGTCGACGCTATAGTTTTAAATTACTTTGGCCCGATCGTCAGCTGTGGTTCACCCCGCAGGGATTCGGCCGTTTTCCGCCTGCGCGTCTGGAGCAGTTTGCGGTTGATGTGCCGGATAACGGTCCGCAGTGGGTTGCCGATCAGATTTTCTATCAAATTTTCCCGGACCGTTTTGCCCGCAGCCAGTCGCGTGAAGCGGGCCAGGATAACGTCTATTACCACCACGCCGCCGGACACGACATCTTACGGCGCGAATGGGACGAACCGCTTACGGCTCTGGCCGGTGGCTCCACGTTCTATGGCGGTGATTTGGACGGCATCAGCGAAAAGCTACCGTACCTGAAAACGTTAGGGGTCACGGCGCTGTACCTGAATCCTGTATTTACCGCCCCGAGCGTGCATAAATACGATACCGAAGATTACCGTCATGTTGATCCGCAATTTGGCGGCGACAGGGCGCTACTGCGTCTGCGGCACAACACCCAACAGCAGGGCATGCGTCTGATTCTCGACGGCGTCTTTAACCATAGCGGCGATTCGCACGCCTGGTTTGACCGACATAATCGGGGGACGGACGGGGCGTGCCATAATCCAGAATCCCCCTGGCGCGACTGGTATCATTTCTCAGCCGACGGCGTTGCGCTCGACTGGCTGGGATATTCCAGCCTGCCCAAGCTGGACTTTTCTTCGGAAAGCCTGGTGAATGAAATTTATCGTGGTGAAGACAGTATCGTCCGCCACTGGCTGAAAGCGCCGTGGAGTATGGACGGCTGGCGTCTTGATGTGGTGCACATGCTGGGAGAGGCCGGAGGCGCACGTAACAACCTACAACATGTGGCCGGAATTACGCAGGCGGCAAAAGAAACCCAGCCAGAGGCGTATGTGGTGGGTGAGCATTTTGGCGATGCGCGCCAGTGGTTGCAGGCTGATGCAGAAGATGCCGCCATGAACTATCGCGGCTTTACTTTCCCCCTCTGGGGATTCCTCGCCAATACCGATATCTCATACGACCCGCAATCCATTGATGCCCAGACCTGTATGGCGTGGATGGATAACTACCGCGCGGGGTTGTCGCATCAGCAACAGCTGCGGATGTTTAATCAGCTCGACAGCCACGATACCGCCCGCTTTAAATCTCTGCTCGGTAAAGACGTCGCACGGTTACCGCTAGCGGTGGTATGGCTGTTTACCTGGCCTGGCGTGCCCTGTATTTACTACGGTGACGAAGTGGGGCTGGACGGGAACAACGATCCGTTTTGTCGCAAACCGTTCCCGTGGCAGCCTGAAAAACAGGACGCTACTCTGCTGGCGTTGTATCAGCGGCTGGCAAAATTACGCCACCAGAATCAGGCGCTTCGCCACGGTGGTTGCCAGGTGATTTACGCCGAGGATAACGTGGTGGTGTTTGTTCGCGTGCTAAACCGACAGCGCGTACTGGTGGCGATTAACCGTGGCCACGCTTGTGAAGTGGTCCTGCCAGCCTCGCCATTACTGAGCGTGAGTCAATGGCAGCACAAAGAGGGCAACGGCATGCTTGCCGACGATATCCTGACGCTGCCGGCGATTTCTGCCTCGGTATGGATAGGTCATTGATATAAGCGCGCAATCTCCGGGCTTGCCAGCAGCGTTTCCCGCCACCAACGCTGTGCCAGCCCATCGCGGTTATTGCGCCATGCCATATAAGCCACGTCTTTTTGGCGAAATGAGATAACCGTTTTTTCCACCAGCTCGCCCGCGGTAAGCCACGGGCTGGCAATATGGCGGGGGAGAAATCCGCAGCCCATACCGGCCCGCAGTAGCATCACCTTACTGTGGAAGTCATCGACGCGGATTTGCGCCTGTTCCTCCATCAGATTGGTTTGTAACGGATGGCAGAAGCGGGCGCTGTCGCTGATAACAATCGCGCGATGCAGGCATAACTGTTCGTTGGTCAGGCCGTCTGCTGCTGCGGCCAGCGGATGCTCAGGCGCAACGACAAACACATTGTCCAACGTGCCGAGCATTTTATAGGACCAGGCTGCAGACGTTGGCGGTTCATTAATTGCCCCCAGAATAATATCGGCTCCATTATGGGTCAGTTCCTCCCAGGAGCCCGCCAGCGTATGGTGGGTAAAACTGAGGCGAGTTTGCTTATTCAGCGCATGAAATTCATCGATAATGGGCAACAGCGCGGCGAAAGGGAAGGAGTCGTCCAGCGCAATTGCCAGCTCTTTTTCCCAGCCTGAACTCAGCTGTACCGCCTGTTTTTCGAGATCTTTTGCCGCATTCAGCAGCAAACGCCCTTTTTCCAGCATCATCTGTCCGGTATCGGTAAATTTTGCCCGGTGCCCGGAACGGTCAAGCAGCTCGATATTCAAATCGCTTTCCAGCTTCTGAATCATATAGCTGAGTGCGGCAGGGGTTTTAAACAGCGACTCGGCCGCTGCGGCAAATGAACCCTGTTTGTCGAGAGCGTCGAGAATAAGCAAAACATCCAGATTAATGCGCATAAGCAGAAAATATCCTGAAAATTAAACCCTTCTGTTGTACCGAATGAAGAAAAACAATGCCAGTGAATAAATTAGATGAGTCATGCGCATTTTTTTGATGTTGTTTAGGATATATCGCAACACAAAATTAATAGTTTCACAGGATGGTAAGTTTTCTTTAATAACTCGTTAGAAATTTCCCGCTATACTCAACAAGCTTTCTGATTCAGGATCCTGCTGCTGACGGCAGATACAGACCGTTGCCTTTTAACTTATTGATTAAGAAGGTGTGCTATGTCTATTCGGGAACTGATTGACCCTCAAAATTCTACGCTTATTTTTATTGATCATCAGCCGCAAATGTCATTCGGTGTGGCGAATATTGATCGCCAGACTTTAAAAAATAATACCGTGGCATTAGCGAAAACCGGGAAAATATTCAATGTTCCGGTGATTTATACTTCTGTAGAAACTAAAAGTTTTAGCGGATATATCTGGCCGGAATTGTTAGCGGTTCATCCTGATGTCAAACCCATTGAACGCACCTCAATGAACTCCTGGGAAGATACGGCGTTTGTGAAAGCGGTGGAAGCGACCGGGCGTAAAAAACTGATTATCTCCGCGCTGTGGACCGAAGTATGCCTGACTTTTCCAGCGCTGATGGCACTGGAGGCAGGCTATGAAGTTTATGTGGTAACGGATACCTCCGGCGGCACGTCCGTAGATGCTCATGAGCGTTCTATCGACCGCATGGTACAGGCTGGTGCCGTACCCGTAACCTGGCAACAGGTTCTTCTCGAGTACCAGCGCGACTGGTCCCGCAAAGAAACCTACGACGCCGTAATGGATCTGGTACGCGAGCACAGCGGTGCCTACGGTATGGGCGTGGATTATGCCTATACCATGGTGCATGGCGCGCCGGAACGTAAAGCTTAAATACACGTCATCCTTCATGTTGCATCTTTGTTGGCTTCGCTTGCGTCCCCCGGTCACTTACTTATGTAAGCTCCCGGGGATCCACAACCTTGCCGCCTCGATGCACCATGAATGATTTTGTGTATTACTTTCCAGGCCTAAGCGGCCTGTTTCCTGTCAACAAGGAACCCTTCATGGCGCAGAACAAACATGTGACGTTGGTAATTACTCACACTCTGCTACCTGAGCAGGCGCAGCGGTATGAGCAGTGGCTGGGGAAAATCATGCCTGTAGCGGCTGAATTTCCCGGTCATCTCGGGGCGAACGTGATTCGCCCAGCAGATGGCAACAACCTGTGGAACATCATTATCCGCTTCGACACGCTTGAGCATCTGTATAGCTGGACCCAGTCCGATACGCGCCGCGTGTTGGTCGAAGAGATTGCTCCACTGCTGGCTGAAGGTGACAAAACCGAAATTCGCACCGAAGCAGCATTCTGGTTTACGCCACCCGCGCCCCATGTACGACAGCCCAAACGCTGGAAACAGTTTCTGATAACCCTGCTGGTGATATTTCCAAGCACCAATCTGGTGCCGTGGTTGACCGGCATTGTGCTGCCTGCAATGAAGGGCTCGTTACTCCTGCATCTCATTAATGATGCCTTTGTGGTTGCGCTGGTGGTCTGGTTCTGGATGCCCATCGTAACCCGTCTGTTTGCCGGATGGCTGAAAAAAGCCTGACCGGTATCTCAGGAGATTGTTATGTCTCAAACTGCCACACTGATTCTGACTCACGGAAAAATTCATACTCTCGACAGACAAAGTCCTCAGGTCGAGGCGGTGGCGATCGCCAACGGAAAGATTCTGGCGACCGGTAGCCACGAACGGGTAATGAGCTTTGCCGCTGAAGGGACGCAGGTTATCGATCTGCAAGGGTATACGGTGATCCCTGGCCTGAACGATTCGCACCTGCACCTTATTCGTGGTGGACTGAATTACAACCTGGAATTGCGTTGGGAGGGCGTGCCGTCACTGGCGGACGCGCTACGCATGCTCAAAGACCAGGCTGACAGAACGCCGTCGCCACAATGGGTACGCGTGGTGGGCGGCTGGAGTGAATTCCAGTTTGCCGAACGTCGCATGCCAACCCTCGAAGAACTGAATGAAGCCGCTCCTGATACTCCGGTTTTTGTTCTGCATCTCTACGACCGGGCTTTGCTCAACCGCGCCGCGCTGAAAGCGGTTGGCTATACCAAAGCGACGCCGGAACCGGCGGGCGGTGAGATTGTGCGTGATAGCAACGGCAACCCGACCGGAATGCTGATCGCTAAACCGAATGCGATGATCCTTTACTCGACGCTAGCAAAGGGACCAAAACTGCCGCTGGAAATGCAGGTTAACTCGACCCGTCAGTTTATGCGCGAGCTGAACCGTCTGGGACTGACCAGCGCCATCGATGCGGGCGGCGGGTTCCAGAACTACCCGGAAGATTACGAGATCATTGAGCAGTTACACGCCAACAAACAGATGACGGTGCGTATTGCCTACAACCTGTTTACCCAGCGTCCGAAGCAGGAACTGGAAGACTTTGAACGCTGGACCGATATGCTCAAGCCAGGGCAGGGAACCGACTTCTATCGTGCCAATGGGGCAGGGGAAATGCTGGTTTTCTCGGCCGCGGATTTTGAAGACTTCCTCCAGCCACGCCCGGATCTGCCGGAAGGTATGGAAGATGAGCTGGAGCGCGTGGTGCGACACCTGGTTGAGCACCGCTGGCCGTTCCGCTTGCATGCTACCTACGATGAATCCATCAGCCGAATGCTGGACGTGTTTGAGAAAGTTAATCGTGATATCCCGTTCAATGGCCTGCACTGGTTCTTCGATCACGCCGAAACAATTACCGAACGGAACATAGAGCGTGTAAAAGCTCTGGGCGGCGGGATTGCGGTCCAGCACCGTATGGCGTTCCAGGGAGAGTATTTTGTCGATCGCTACGGCAAAGACGCGGTTAAACATACGCCGCCGGTGGCGAAAATGCTGGCGGCTGACGTTCCGGTCGGGCTGGGGACTGACGCCACCCGCGTGGCCAGCTACAACCCGTGGACCGCGCTGTACTGGCTGGTTTCGGGCCGTACCGTTGGCGGGATGGCAATGTACGATGATAACAATCGCCTGCCACGCGATGTGGCACTGGAACTGTGGACGGCCGGTAGCGCCTGGTTCTCCAGCGAACAGGGTAAGAAAGGGCGCATCGAGAAAGATCAACTGGCCGACCTGGTGGTGCTGTCCAAAGATTACTTCAGCGTGCCGGAAGAAGAGATTAAAGGTATTGAGTCGGTAATGACCATTGTTGATGGCAAAGTGGTTTACGCCGCCGGGCATTTCACCCCGCTGGCACCACCTGCTATTCCGGTTGTGCCGGACTGGTCGCCGGTAGTGAAGGTGCCGGGGCACTATCGCTCAGCGCCACCTGCTGCGGCGAAAATTGGCGCAATGGTGCAGATGCACCAGTGCTGCGGTAGCTGCGGTGTACACGGTCACCAGCATGATATTGCGCGGAAATCGGGGATTCCGGTGTCAGATGACCGGGCTTTCTGGGGCGCGCTTGGCTGCTCCTGCTTCGCGTTTTAATTGTGGTTTGGATAAGCGTATCGTCACTGGCGATACTAACGGAAAGTGACGCAATCGCTTATCTGATCTGCGAACAATAAAAAAGGCCCGCATTTGCGGGCCTTTCGTCGATTCATGCCAATTACAGGCTGGAAACGTTCTCGGTCAGGTATTTTGCCACGCCGTCCGGAGACGCGTTCATACCTTCTTTACCTTTTTCCCACTGTGCCGGGCAAACGTCGCCGTGCTCTTCGTGGAACTGCAGCGCGTCAACCATGCGCAGCATTTCGTCGATGTTACGACCCAGCGGCAGATCGTTAACCACCTGGTGGCGAACAACGCCGTTAGCGTCGATCAGGAAAGAACCGCGCAGCGCAACGCCCGCTTCCGGGTGCTCAATGCCGTAGGCTTTCTGGATTTCGCGTTTAATGTCAGCAACCATTGCGTATTTCACTGCACCGATGCCGCCTTTGTCGACAGGGGTGTTACGCCATGCGTTGTGGACAAATTCAGAGTCGAAGGAAACGCCAACAACTTCAACGCCGCGCTTCTGGAATTCTTCGTAACGTTTGTCGAATGCGATCAGTTCAGATGGGCAAACGAAGGTGAAGTCCATCGGCCAGAAGAACAGAACGGTGGTTTTACCGTTGGTATGCTGTTTGAAGTTGAAGTTTTCAACGATCTCACCGCTACCCAGTACCGCAGCTGCTGTGAAATCCGGAGCCTGACGAGTTACCAGTACCATATAATTCTCCTGCAAAGTTAAGGGGTTTTTGGAACGCAACGCGGGCCAGTATAGAGAGTGTTCGGGAATAAGACAAAGAGGCGCTGGCAATCAATGAGACAGGTTTTGTCTATCAATCTTTTGCCGGACGGTGGCTACTGCTTATCCGGCGGGGAATACGGGCTGCGATCAAAGGGTTTTGCACCGCGCCTGTTCCATCATTTGCGGATAAAACTGCCAGAATCGTTCTTCTAACGCATCGTAATGCGTATCGAGGTCATACCATGAGTCGCGTAGGGCATCGAGCCGTGGACGGCGGCTGGCCATGCCGTTCAGGACGTTCTGGATAAAATCCATGTCCCGGTAGCGCTCAAGCCATTTCTCTGACCATATATAGTTGTTCAGATTGATAAAGCGCGGCGGCGATTCCGGCAAAATAGTGGTTACCTGGGTACGGGCATAGCGCACAAAGTCCGTCAGCGGGAAGTCAGGTGAGATTTCCGACCAATGGCGCGACAGAAAATGATCCCACATAACGTCCAGCGTAATCGGCGCGACGCGGCGCGTTTCGCTACGAAACCACTCTTTGGCTTCACGCACCTGCGGTAAGTTATCGGTCATCACATCGATACGACGATGCATAAAGATGCCTGCTACCACATCAGGCGAGTAGTGCGTTTCCGGATTACCCCGGACAAAATCGGCCAGCAGATTGCCGGAAAGCGAGCTATCGGCAAGGTGAGCGAGATGCAAATGTGCAAGAAAATTCATAGTTAAACGTTTATCCAGAGGGGTAAAGGTTGCAGGGAGAACGCCCCGGCACTAGACTACCCGCCTCTTATTTTAGTCTGAGTCAGTGTCATGCGCGTTACCGATTTCACCTTTGAATTACCCGAATCCCTGATTGCCCACTATCCGCAAGCTGAGCGCAGTAGCTGCCGCTTGCTGTCTTTGGACGGGCCGACGGGCGCGCTGACGCACGGTACTTTCACCGATTTGCTCGATAAGCTCAACCCTGGAGATTTGCTGGTCTTTAACAACACCCGCGTCATTCCTGCGCGTCTGTTTGGTCGTAAAGCCAGCGGCGGCAAGATTGAAGTGTTGGTCGAGCGTATGCTGGATGACAAACGTATTCTGGCGCATATTCGTGCCTCGAAAGCGCCGAAACCGGGTGCCGAGCTGCTGCTGGGCGACGACGAAAGTATTAAAGCGACAATGGTCGCCCGCCATGACGCGCTGTTTGAAGTTGAGTTTAACGACGAACGCAGCGTGCTGGATATCCTCAACGCCATCGGCCATATGCCGTTGCCGCCATATATCGACCGTCCGGATGAAGACGCCGACCGCGAGCTGTACCAGACCGTATACAGCGAAAAACCGGGTGCCGTCGCTGCACCGACCGCGGGTCTGCATTTTGACGATCCGCTGCTGGCTAAACTGCGCGATAAAGGCATTGAAATGGCGTTCGTCACCCTGCACGTTGGCGCGGGTACTTTCCAGCCGGTGCGCGTAGACACCATCGAAGACCACATTATGCATTCCGAATATGCGGAAGTGCCGCAGGATGTGGTGGACGCGGTGCTGGCGGCGAAAGCGCGCGGTAATCGCGTGATTGCGGTAGGTACCACCTCCGTGCGTTCGCTGGAAAGTGCGGCGCAGGCGGCCAAAAACGATCTCATCGAGCCGTTCTTCGGCGATACACAAATCTTTATTTATCCAGGCTATAAATATCAGGTGATTGATGCTCTGGTCACTAACTTCCACCTGCCGGAATCGACGCTGATTATGCTGGTTTCCGCATTTGCTGGTTATAAAAACACCATGCACGCCTATCATGAAGCGGTAAAAGCGGAATATCGCTTTTTTAGTTACGGGGATGCCATGTTTATCACGTACAATCCGCAGGCTATTTCTGAGCGACCGTGAGAAGGCTATCTCACTTGCCATTTTGATGTCGGGCAGTGCTCGCCATCCTCTCGTACTGCGTGTACGCTCCGGTGGCTGTGCGCTGGTCGCCCCCAAACTGGCTGCGCCGATTGCGCCTTCGCCAGTGGGTTAATATATTTTTACTCCGTGGAGTGATTCCGTGGGGAAAGTTTAATCATCAGACTGTCTCTCTGATGCAGGAGAAAAAATGAAATTTGAACTGGATACCACAGACGGTCGCGCTCGCCGCGGCCGCCTGGTTTTTGAACGTGGCGTAGTAGAAACGCCTGCTTTTATGCCGGTCGGTACTTACGGCACCGTGAAAGGCATGACGCCGGAAGAAGTTGAAGCAACCGGCGCACAGATCATCCTCGGCAACACCTTCCACCTGTGGCTGCGCCCGGGTCAGGAAATCATGAAACTGCACGGCGATCTGCACGATTTCATGCAGTGGAAAGGGCCGATCCTCACCGACTCCGGCGGCTTCCAGGTGTTCAGCCTGGGCGATATCCGTAAGATAACCGAGCAGGGCGTGCATTTCCGTAACCCGATCAACGGCGATCCGATTTTCCTCGATCCCGAGAAGTCGATGGAGATTCAATACGATCTCGGTTCCGATGTCGTGATGATCTTCGACGAATGTACACCGTATCCGGCCGACTGGGACTATGCTAAACGCTCAATGGAGATGTCTTTGCGTTGGGCGAAGCGCAGCCGTGACCGTTTTGATAGTCTCGGCAACAAAAATGCGCTTTTTGGCATCATTCAGGGCAGTGTTTACGAAGATTTACGTGATATCTCCGTCAAAGGTCTGGTAGATATCGGCTTTGATGGCTACGCTGTCGGCGGTTTGGCTGTCGGTGAGCCGAAGGAAGATATGCACCGCATTCTGGAACATGTTTGCCCGCAGATTCCGGCAGATAAACCGCGTTACCTGATGGGCGTCGGCAAACCAGAAGATCTGGTTGAAGGCGTGCGTCGCGGTATCGATATGTTTGACTGCGTGATGCCAACGCGAAATGCCCGTAATGGTCATTTGTTTGTGACTGACGGCGTGGTAAAAATTCGTAACGCGAAACATAAAAGCGACACCAGTCCGCTCGATGCTGAGTGTGATTGTTACACCTGTCGCAATTATTCGCGCGCTTACTTGCATCATCTCGACCGTTGCAACGAAATATTGGGCGCGCGACTCAACACGATTCATAACCTTCGCTACTACCAGCGTTTGATGGCGGGTTTACGCAAGGCTATTGAAGAGGGTAAATTAGAGAGCTTCGTGACCGATTTTTACCAACGTCAGGGTAGACCAGTTCCACCTGTGAACGTTGATTAATTTTAATAATGAGGGAATTTGAATGAGCTTTTTTATTTCTGATGCGGTAGCGGCAACAGGTGCTCCGGCGCAGGGCAGCCCGATGTCTCTGATTCTGATGCTGGTGGTGTTTGGTCTGATTTTCTATTTTATGATCCTGCGCCCACAGCAAAAGCGTACCAAAGAACACAAGAACCTGATGAACTCCATTGCGAAAGGCGATGAAGTACTGACTAACGGTGGTCTGGTGGGTCGCGTGACTAAAGTAGCAGAATCTGGCTACATCGCTATCGCGCTGAACGACACCACTGAAGTGGTTATCAAACGTGATTTCGTAGCTGCCGTTCTGCCGAAAGGCACCATGAAGGCGCTGTAATTTATTGTTTTCCCAAAGGGAACTGCCGTGTTAAACCGTTATCCTTTGTGGAAGTATGTCATGCTGATCGTCGTTATTGTCGTCGGTCTGCTCTATGCGCTTCCCAACCTGTATGGTGAGGATCCGGCTGTTCAAATCACTGGCGTGCGCGGTGCCGCCGCCAGTGAGCAAACGCTGATCCAGGTCCAGAAAACGTTACAAGAAGATAAAATCACACCTAAGTCTGTGGCTCTGGAAGAGGGTGCTATTCTCGCGCGCTTCGACTCCACTGATACCCAACTGCGCGCACGTGAAGTATTAATGGGCGTACTGGGCGATCAGTACGTCGTGGCGCTTAACCTTGCTCCGGCAACCCCACGCTGGCTGGCTGCCATTCACGCAGAACCGATGAAACTCGGTCTTGACCTGCGTGGCGGCGTTCACTTCCTGATGGAAGTGGATATGGACACCGCGCTGAGTAAGTTGCAGGAACAAAATATCGATAGCCTGCGCAGCGATCTGCGTGAAAAAGGCATTCCTTATACTACTGTTCGCAAAGAAGATAACTACGGTCTGAGCATCACTTTCCGTGATAGCAGCGCCCGTGATGAAGCTATCTCTTACCTGAGCAAACGTCACCAGGATCTGGTTATTTCCAGCCAGGGCAGCAATGCTCTGCGTGCGGTAATGACCGATGCGCGCCTGAGCGAAGCCCGTGAATACGCGGTACAGCAGAACATCAACATTCTGCGTAATCGTGTTAACCAACTGGGTGTTGCTGAGCCGGTGGTACAACGTCAGGGCGCTGACCGCATTGTGGTCGAACTGCCGGGTATTCAGGATACCGCGCGTGCGAAAGAAATTCTGGGCGCAACCGCGACGCTGGAATTCCGTCTGGTAAATACCAACGTTGACCAGTCCGCTGCGGCATCCGGGCGTGTACCGGGTGACTCGGAAGTGAAACAGTCTCGTGAAGGTCAGCCAGTTGTGCTGTACAAGCGCGTGATCCTGACCGGTGACCATATCACCGACTCTACTTCCAGCCAGGACGAATACAATCAGCCGCAGGTTAACATCTCGCTGGATAGCGCAGGTGGTAACATCATGTCCAACTTCACCAAGGACAACATCGGTAAGCCGATGGCGACCCTGTTTGTGGAGTACAAAGACAGCGGTAAGAAAGATGCTAACGGTCGTGCAGTACTGGTGAAACAGGAAGAGGTGATTAACATCGCCAATATCCAGTCTCGTCTGGGTAACAGCTTCCGTATCACCGGTATCAACAACCCGAACGAAGCACGCCAGCTTTCCCTGCTGTTACGTGCCGGTGCGTTGATTGCGCCAATTCAGATTGTTGAAGAACGTACCATCGGCCCAACCCTGGGTATGCAGAACATTAAACAGGGTCTGGAAGCATGTCTGGCCGGTCTGGTGGTGTCTATCCTGTTCATGATCTTCTTCTATAAGAAGTTCGGTCTGATTGCGACCAGTGCGCTGATTGCTAACCTGGTGCTGATTGTCGGTATTATGTCGTTGCTGCCGGGTGCTACGCTGAGTATGCCGGGGATTGCGGGGATCGTCTTAACCCTTGCTGTCGCGGTCGATGCGAACGTACTGATCAACGAACGTATCAAAGAAGAGTTGAGTAACGGGCGTTCGGTGCAGCAGGCCATCAATGAAGGTTATGCGGGCGCATTTAGCTCCATCTTTGATGCGAACATTACGACGCTGATCAAGGTCATCATCCTGTACGCAGTGGGCACCGGGGCAATTAAAGGGTTCGCGATTACTACCGGTATTGGTGTGGCGACGTCGATGTTTACCGCGATTGTCGGTACACGTGCCATCGTAAACCTGCTGTATGGCGGCAAGCGCGTCAAAAAGCTGTCAATCTGAGGAGTGCGAAGTGGCACAGGAATATACTGTTGAACAATTGAACCACGGCCGTAAAGTCTGGGACTTTATGCGCTGGGACTACTGGGCTTTCGGCATTTCAGGTTTCCTGCTGATTGCGGCCATCGTGGTGATGGGCGTACGCGGGTTTAACTGGGGTCTCGATTTCACCGGTGGTACGGTTATTGAAATCACGCTGGAAAAACCGGCCGATATGGACGTGATGCGCGATGCGCTGGAGAAAGCGGGCTTCGTTGATCCGCTTCTGCAGAACTTCGGCAGCAGCCACGACATTATGGTACGTATGCCGCCAACTGAAGGTGCAGACGGCGGTCAGGTGCTGGGTAGTAAAGTGTTGAGTGTGATTAACGAATCCACCAACCAAAACGCCGCGGTGAAGCGAATTGAATTCGTGGGTCCGAGCGTGGGTGCAGACCTGGCGCAAACCGGTGCGATGGCGCTGATGGCGGCGTTGATCTCCATCCTGGTGTACGTCGGTTTCCGTTTTGAGTGGCGACTGGCGGCAGGGGTAGTTATCGCGCTGGCGCACGACGTGATTATCACACTTGGGATCCTGTCGTTGTTCCATATCGAGATTGACCTGACTATCGTCGCATCACTGATGTCGGTAATCGGTTACTCGCTGAACGACAGTATCGTTGTATCTGACCGTATTCGTGAAAACTTCCGCAAAATTCGTCGCGGTACGCCTTACGAAATCTTTAACGTGTCACTGACTCAAACGCTGCACCGTACGTTGATTACGTCCGGTACAACGTTGATGGTTATTCTGATGCTGTTCCTGTTCGGTGGTCCGGTACTGGAAGGATTCTCACTGACGATGCTGATCGGTGTTTCCATCGGTACTGCGTCTTCTATCTACGTGGCTTCGGCGCTGGCGCTGAAGCTGGGTATGAAGCGTGAGCACATGCTGCAGCAGAAGGTCGAGAAAGAAGGGGCGGATCAACCGTCGATTCTGCCTTAACCCATCCAGGAGTGAAGATACTGGAATCCCGATCGCAAGGTCGGGATTTTTTTTGCCTGTGAATTAGCGACAGGTAATTATCTTTTCCTGTCGCCACACTACTGACAGTATGCTGTCAGTAGCCCTGTCTTATAGTCCTCCTGAGATTACCCACACAGGCAGGAGGAAGTATGAGCAACGTAATTAATTGGTTTGAAATCCCCGTGGCACAAATGGATCGCGCCATCGCTTTTTATGAGCCAGTGATGCAGGTTTCTTTGCGTAGGGAGAACATGGACTGCGCTGAGCTCGCCGTATTTCCGCATCAGGATCCCGCTCCCGGCGGGGCGCTGGCTAAATTTGATGGTATTACGCCTTCAGCGCAGGGCGCTATTATTTATCTGCATACGGACGATTTGGCTGCAACGCTTGAACGCGTCGCCACTGCTGGCGGTCAGTGTGTGTTTGGCCCACTCGAACTGGGGCAGGACATTGGTACGATTGCGCTATTTACTGACAGCGAAGGCAATCGTGTTGGTTTACATCAACCCGCGTAATATTTTCAGCACTGAGGATTAAAATGAGCAGACGCGCCGACCGCTTGTTTCAGATTGTGCAAATCCTGCGTGGCAGGCGAGTGACAACGGCGGCGCTGCTGGCAGAGCGTCTTGAGGTTTCTGAACGGACGATTTATCGCGATATCCGCGATCTCTCTTTATCCGGCGTGCCTATTGAAGGCGAAGTGGGCAGCGGATACCGCTTAAAGGCCGGGTTTGATCTACCGCCGTTGATGTTAACGCATCACGAATCAGAAGCATTGATGGTAGCGATTCGGTTGCTGAAAACATGGGGTGGGGATTCACTCTCACAGGCGTTGGAATCCGCGCAGGAAAAAGTGTTGGCGATATTGCCGCCAGAGAGTCGGCGCAGAGCCGAGCAAACGCGGATTTTCGCGCCAGATTTTGGTAATCAGCCGCATTCACGTAGTGCCTTCGATCTCATACATCGCGCGGTTTCAGCACAGCAGGTGCTGGCGCTGCATTATCGCGATGAGTCCGGGAACCTCTCCTGGCGCGACGTTCAGCCGCTGGGATTATTTTTCTGGGGCGAGCACTGGCTGCTGGTTGGCTGGTGCGAGAAGCGTGACGATTATCGTTGCTTTCGCGTTGATCGATGTCTGAAGATTACGCCACTCGACAGGCATTTTCGCGAATCGGCAGATCGCTCGCTAAGTGACTTTTTGCGTAAAGTACGCTGTGAAGACCAGCCATAAAAAAGCCAGCGGTTAAGCTGGCTTGTCTGCGAAACATTGTCTGGATTAGAAGTTGTAACCTACGACCAGGTAACCACCCCAACCGGTAGATTTCGCGCTGAAATCGCCTTCGCCCCAGTTCAGGGTATCTCCACCTTTCCACTGGCCGCCGTTATGGAAGTAACGCGCTACGACGGAGTAATGCCAGTGATCGTAGTTCAGCGCCAGGACGTGGCTGGACGCGATAGAGTTGCTGGTGCGGTTCGGATCATCACCCAAATCTGAGCCCCAGTCGAAGTTGGTGAAGCCGATGTAGGTCAACTGGCCGCCCCAAACCTGGGTGATCGGCACAAAGTATTTCACTTTGAAACGGTAGCCATCCCACTCGTTTTCGTTGGATGCGCCATAGTTCTGCCACTGGTATTTAGCATACACGTTCAAAGACAGACCCATCGGCAGACCGGTATCGATATCGGTACCCAGACCCATATACCAGGTGCTCTGGCGGCTGGCTTTGTTATCACCCATATCGTAGATGTAGTTGTTGGCGAAATACCATTCTTTGAACGGACCAAAGCTCAGGTCAGCACCGGTCAGTTTGTCGATGGAGAAACGCGGTTCGATTTCCATAAACAGCGGGGAACCGTCAGACCAGATACCTTTATCGTTGCCGTTACCCCAGTCGAAGGTTTTCGGAATATCGATGTAGCCATAGAAGTCAAACCAGTCTTTTTTAGCAAACGCTTCGTATTCCAGATACACGTCGTTGTTCAGTTTCGGGGAGAAACGGGTGTGATAGCTACCCACCACGTTAACGCTCTGGTGCCACCAGTCGGACAGATATTGCGGTTTGTCATTTTCTGCTGCGTTGGCAGTAAAAGACGAGGAGAGCGCCAGCACTGCACCGGCTGCAAGTAATGTTTTTTTCATATGTATGCCACTGTTTGAAATCCCTTTCGGGAGTGAAAAATGCGCAATTTGCGTTTCTAAATATTTCGTAATTCTTCGGAGCCTATTATAAAAATCATTGTTCACAAAAATATGTCTTGTTTCACAGTTCTATCATTTACGTAATCGATTGCGTTCACGTTTGCGTACTTTAGGCGGCGAATTGTACTGGCTCCCAAGAATGTTGCCAAGTTTTACCAGAAATATCGGTTATGTCAGGGGAGTAACAAAATGGAGCAGAGTGATGTTGCGGAACGCACAAAACGTTCCGCAAAAAAGTTTATTGGCTAACAGGCTGGACGTCGTGGATGCGCACAAATCCTAACTTATCTGGAGTGAGGCCATTTATCTGTAACGGAATGTCTACGTCGCTGGGAGCAAGAATACTCGCCGGAGCGTTGACCAACTGGTTATGAACGTTCACTTCCTGATAGTTGTCCGTGGTGCCCTGAATTTGCCCGTACTCGACGGTGGCGCTAAAAGCGGGTAAAGGCGTGTTGGATTCACCCTGAATCCGTAGCGTCAGGCGCGTACCATCGGCGTTCGGTGCAATGTTCACCAGCGACATGCGTAAGGTGCCAATCTGGCTGTCCAGTCGTGCCGGGGTTTTGGAACCCGGTAGCAGATAGACGCCGCTGGTTGATTTTGCATTCAACATATTTTGTTGCGTAATTTTTACAGTTTCCTGATTAAGCTGCGTCATCTCTTTATTCAACGTGCTAACGCTTTGATGCATCTGGCGTACTTCGCTTTGCTGTGCGCAGGCACTAAGACTAAAGAGACTTCCCACCAGGAGAATTCTTAGGTAACGTCTTGTCATTGTGATTACTTCCTTCATTGTCGCGATAGCATAATGGTAGTGTGCACTGAGCACGAAGGCATCGATCCTTTGTCTCAAAAGCGCAGCGCCTTTGTTGTCACGGCAGTTCAGGGTAAAATAGATTCTGTTAACCACTGAGGTACAGGACGCCGTATGCATTGCCCATTCTGTTTCGCCGTAGACACTAAGGTAATTGACTCTCGTCTTGTAGGCGAGGGCTCCTCGGTACGCCGCCGTCGGCAGTGTCTGGTTTGTAACGAACGTTTCACCACTTTTGAAGTGGCTGAACTTGTCATGCCGCGCGTTGTGAAAAGCAACGATGTGCGTGAACCCTTTAATGAAGAAAAGCTGCGCAGCGGCATGCTCAGAGCGCTTGAGAAACGGCCTGTCAGCGCAGATGACGTCGAAATGGCGTTAAACCATATCAAATCACAGCTGCGTGCGACGGGCGAGCGTGAGGTGCCGAGTAAGATGATTGGCAACCTGGTGATGGAGCAGTTGAAAAAGCTCGATAAAGTCGCCTACATCCGCTTTGCCTCTGTCTACCGGAGTTTCGAAGATATCAAAGAATTTGGCGAAGAGATTGCTCGCCTACAGGACTAAGCCATGCAGGATGAATTGTACATGGCGCGCGCGCTGAAGCTTGCTGCGCGCGGACGTTTTACCACTCACCCCAACCCCAACGTGGGCTGCGTGATTGTGAAAGATGGGGAGATCGTCGGTGAAGGATATCATCACCGTGCGGGCGAACCGCATGCCGAAGTTCATGCTCTGCGGATGGCCGGAGAAAAAGCGCAGGGGGCAACTGCCTACGTGACGCTCGAACCCTGCAGTCATCATGGTCGCACGCCGCCGTGTTGCGATGCGCTGATTGCGGCGGGGGTGTCGCGTGTGGTTGCGGCGATGCAGGATCCCAATCCGCAGGTCGCAGGACGTGGGCTCTACCGTTTACAGCAGGCGGGCATCGACGTCAGCCACGGGCTGATGATGAGCGAAGTTGAGCAACTGAATAAAGGCTTCCTCAAGCGCATGCGTACGGGATTCCCGTATCTGCAGCTTAAGCTTGGCGCGTCGCTTGATGGCCGTACGGCGATGGCCAGCGGTGAAAGTCAGTGGATTACCTCACCACAGGCGCGCCGCGATGTGCAACGCTTGCGTGCGCAAAGCCATGCCATTTTAACCAGCAGTGCGACGGTGCTGGCAGACGACCCTCAGCTTACCGTGCGTTGGTCGGAGCTTGGGGAGTCAACGCAGGCGAGTTACCCGCAGGAAGAGCTGCGCCAGCCAATCCGCATTGTTCTTGATAGCCAGAATCAGGTCACACCGGAGCACCAAATTGTGCAACAGCCTGGAGAAACCTGGATTGTCCGGACTGAAGATGACCCTCGTAGCTGGCCGGAGACGGTGCGCAGCCTGAAGGTGCCGGAACATAACGGGCATCTGGATCTGGTGGTGCTAATGATGCAACTGGGCAAACAGCAAATTAACAGCATTTGGGTTGAAGCAGGCCCAACGCTCGCAGGGGCATTATTACAGGCCGGTTTGGTCGATGAGCTAATCGTTTATGTTGCGCCTAAACTGTTAGGCAGCGATGCGAGAGGATTATGTGTGCTTCCAGGCCTTGAGAAACTGGCTGACGCACCCCATTTCAAATTCAATGAGATACGCCAGGTGGGCCCGGACGTTTGCCTGCATTTAACGACTGCGTGAGGCTTTCTGATTTAGAGGAAGCAGCGCACAGAATATTATGATAAAATCCGCCCCCCTTACGGGGCCATAAATCGAACCCGAAGGAAGAATATGAACATTATTGAAGCTAACGTTGCTACCCCGGACGCTCGCGTCGCCATCACCATTGCGCGTTTCAACAACTTTATCAATGACAGCCTGCTGGAAGGTGCTATCGACGCCCTGAAACGTATTGGCCAGGTTAAAGATGAAAACATTACCGTTGTTTGGGTTCCAGGTGCATATGAGCTGCCACTGGCGGCCGACGCACTGGCAAAAACCGGTAAATACGACGCGGTGATTGCGCTCGGTACGGTGATCCGTGGCGGTACCGCGCACTTCGAATATGTGGCTGGCGGTGCAAGCAATGGCCTGGCGCATGTCGCTCAGGACAGTGGCATTCCGGTAGCCTTCGGTGTTCTGACCACCGAAAGTATTGAACAAGCCATCGAACGTGCTGGCACTAAAGCCGGTAACAAAGGCGCAGAAGCTGCACTGACTGCGCTTGAAATGATTAATGTATTGAAAGCCATCAAGGCCTGATTTTTGTAAGGGGAAATCCGTGAAACCTGCTGCTCGTCGCCGCGCCCGTGAGTGTGCCGTCCAGGCGCTCTACTCTTGGCAGTTGTCCCAGAACGACATCGCTGATGTTGAATACCAGTTCCTGGCGGAACAGGACGTTAAAGATGTCGACGTTCTGTATTTCCGTGAACTGCTGTCCGGGGTGGCGACTAACAGCGCGTACCTGGATGGATTAATGAAGCCTTATCTGTCTCGTCTGTTGGAAGAGCTGGGTCAGGTAGAAAAAGCTGTACTGCGTATTGCGCTGTTTGAATTGTCTAAACGTAGTGATGTGCCGTACAAAGTGGCCATCAACGAAGCGATTGAACTGGCAAAAACCTTCGGCGCTGAAGATAGCCACAAATTCGTGAACGGCGTACTGGATAAAGCAGCACCTGTGATTCGCCCCAACAAAAAGTAATCCCGAGGCCGGCTGGATGGTGGAACCTGTTTCCGCTGTCCCCGGCTTTTTCTTTTTTTTCTGCTGAGGCATAACGTATGGCATGCGGCGAGTTTTCCCTGATTGCCCGTTATTTTGACCGCGTAAGAACGTCCCGTCTTGATGTCGAAACCGGTATTGGTGACGACTGCGCACTTCTGAACATCCCTGAAAAACAAACGCTGGCGATCAGTACCGATACGCTGGTGGCAGGTAACCACTTCCTCCCCGACATTGATCCGACCGATCTCGCGTGGAAAGCGCTGGCGGTGAATTTGAGCGATCTGGCGGCGATGGGGGCAGATCCTGCGTGGTTGACGCTGGCGCTCACGTTACCTGACGTCGATGAAGCCTGGCTGGAAGCCTTCAGCGATGGCCTGTTTGAACTCCTCAATTACTATGATATGCAGCTGATTGGCGGTGACACCACGCGTGGGCCGCTGTCGATGACGCTGGGTATCCATGGCTACGTCCCCGTTGGGCGGGCCTTAAAACGCTCTGGCGCGAAACCGGGTGACTGGATTTATGTTACCGGCACGCCGGGTGACAGTGCGGCCGGGCTGGCGATTTTGCAGAACCGATTGCAGGTTGCAGATGCAACAGACGCGGACTATCTGCTGAAACGCCATCTGCGTCCCACGCCGCGTATTTTGCAGGGACAAGCCCTGCGCGATCTGGCCAGTGCGGCTATCGATATTTCCGACGGTTTGATTTCCGATTTGGGGCACATCGTTAATGCCAGCGGCTGTGGCGCACGGGTTAACGTTGATGTGCTGCCATACTCCACGGCATTGTCACAGCACGTTGAGCCGGAACAGGCCCTGCGCTGGGCGCTCTCGGGCGGTGAAGATTATGAGTTATGCTTTACCGTACCGGAAATTAATCGTGGTGCGCTGGACGTGGCGCTGGGAAATCTCGGCGCAGCGTTTACCTGCATTGGGCAGATGAGCGCGGACGTGGAAGGCATTCACTTTACGCGCGATGGAAAACCCGTCACGTTTGACTGGAAAGGATATGACCATTTTGCCGCGCCTTAAAAAAGATGTCGCCAAAAGCCGCCTGAGTATGCGCAATCCGTGGCACCTGTTAGCCACCGGTTTTGGCAGCGGGCTGAGCCCAATTGTTCCTGGCACGATGGGATCGCTGGCGGCGATCCCTTTTTGGTATTTAATGACCTTTCTGCCGTGGCAGCTGTATTCGCTGGTGGTGATGTTATCTATCTGTATCGGCGTTTATCTGTGCCATCAAACGGCGAAAGATATGGGCGTGCACGATCACGGTAGCATAGTCTGGGATGAGTTTGTCGGGATGTGGATTACCCTGATGGCGCTGCCGACCAACGACTGGCAGTGGGTTGCCGCCGGATTTGTGATTTTCCGTATTCTGGATATGTGGAAGCCGTGGCCGATTCGTTGGTTCGATCGCAACGTGCATGGCGGCACGGGGATTATGATCGACGATATTGTGGCCGGAATACTCTCTGCCGGAATTTTGTATTTTATCGGCCATCACTGGCCGGTAGGTATCATTTAACCCTTTTCAGGGGCTATTGTAGGCCCGATAAGCGCCGCGACATCGGGCGATCAGTGCCGGATGCGCTATGCTTATCCGGTCTACAATTTACATCCGCGCTTACTTAAATCCCACTACCGGATGCTGTTTGTACGGCGTTTCCAGCTCGGCAATCTGCTCCGGTTTCAACGTTAAATCTACAGCGTTGAGCAACTCATCCAGCTGTTCCTCGCGTGAAGAGCCAATAATTGGCGCTGCCACGCCGGGTTTGCTCAGCAGCCAGGCCAGCGCAACCTGTGCCCGCGTTACACCCAACTCCTCACTGACACCGGTCAGTCGTGCGGCGATTTGCGCGTCGTTTTCATCGCTCTCGTTGTACAAATTTTTACCGACTTCATCGGAAACCAGACGTGCGGTCGTTTCTCCCCAGGGACGCGTCAGGCGACCGCGCGCCAGCGGGCTCCATGGGATGACGGCCACGCCTTCCTGATAGCAAAGCGGCAGCATTTCGCGTTCTTCTTCGCGGTAGATTAGGTTGTAGTGATCCTGCATGCTGACGAACTGCGCCCAGCCGTGTTGCTTCTGTAAGGCCAGAGCCTGGGCAAACTGCGAAGCGTGCATGGATGAGGCGCCAATATAGCGAGCTTTACCGGCTTTCACGACGTCGTTTAGAGCCTCCAGCGTTTCTTCGATTGGCGTGTTGTAATCCCAGCGGTGAATTTGCAGGATGTCCACATAGTCCATACCCAGGCGTCTGAGGCTGTCGTCGATTGAGCGCAGGATTTGTGCGCGGGATAAACCTTCCGCTAAATCATCCACCTGGTGAAAAACCTTGGTAGCGACCACGACATCTTCGCGGCGGGCGAAATCACGCAGCGCGCGAGCGACAATCTCTTCGCTACTGCCAGCGGAGTAGCTGTTGGCGGTATCGAAAAAGTTAATGCCGCCCTCAAGGGCGTGTTTGATTATCGGGCGGCTGCTTTCTTCAGGTAGCGTCCAGGCGTGATTGCCGCGATTGGGTTCGCCAAACGTCATGCAACCCAGGCAAAGGCGGGAGACCCGTAGGTCGGTTTTTCCTAAGATGTTGTATTTCATCAATCCACTCCTGCTTAGCTCGTGATGAATTAAGCATAGCAGGAGCGGGGAGGGGATTATGCCAGCCAGGCCTTGATTTTGGTCTCAATTCCGGCGGCATTCAGACCCAGATCGGCACGAGCTTCATCCTGAGTTCCCTGCGGGATGAAGAAGTCTGGTAGGCCAATGTTCAGCACCGGGACGGGCTTACGATGGGCCATCAGCACTTCGTTTACGCCGCTGCCAGCACCACCCATAATGGCGTTCTCTTCAATGGTAACCAGCACCTCGTGTTGGGCAGCCATTTCAAGGATCAACGTTTCATCCAGTGGTTTCACAAAACGCATATCGACCAGCGTGGCGTTCAGCGACTCTGCGACCTGAGCGGCTTCCGGCATCAGGGTACCGAAGTTGAGAATCGCCACTTTTTCCCCGTGACGTTTCACGATTCCTTTCCCGATAGGCAGTTGTTCCAGAGGGGTCAGCTCTACGCCCACCGCGTTACCGCGTGGGTAGCGCACGACCGTTGGACCGTCGTTGTAGTGATAGCCGGTGAACAGCATCTGGCGGCATTCGTTTTCATCACTCGGGGTCATGATGACCATTTCCGGGATGCAGCGCAGGAAGGAGAGATCGAAAGCCCCCTGATGGGTTTGTCCATCTGCGCCAACAATCCCTGCCCGGTCAACGGCGAACAGGACCGGCAGTTTCTGGATGGCTACATCGTGCAGCACCTGATCGTAGGCGCGTTGCAGGAAGGTCGAGTAAATGGCTACCACCGGCTTGTAGCCGCCAATCGCCAGACCGGCAGCAAACGTCACCGCGTGCTGCTCGGCAATCGCCACATCGAAATAGCGGTCCGGGAACTTACGTGAAAACTCCACCATTCCGGAACCTTCGCGCATCGCCGGGGTGATTGCCATCAGCTTATTGTCTTTCGCTGCGGTCTCGCACAGCCAGTCACCGAAAATTTTTGAATAGCTCGGCAGGCCGCCACTGCTTTTCGGCAGGCATCCGCTGGACGGATCGAATTTGGGTACCGCGTGGAAGGTTATCGGATCTTTTTCCGCAGGCTCGTAGCCACGACCCTTTTTGGTCATGATGTGCAGGAACTGCGGGCCTTTCAGATCGCGCATGTTTTTGAGCGTAGTAATAAGCCCCAGCACGTCGTGACCGTCCACCGGACCGATATAGTTAAAGCCCAGTTCTTCAAACAGAGTCCCCGGCACAACCATACCTTTAATGTGTTCTTCAGTACGTTTGAGCAGTTCTTTAATCGGCGGCACGCCGGAAAAGACTTTCTTCCCGCCTTCGCGCAGCGAGGAGTAGAGTTTGCCAGAGAGCAGCTGTGCCAGATGATTGTTCAGCGCGCCAACGTTCTCTGAAATCGACATTTCGTTGTCGTTGAGGATAACCAGCATGTCGGGCCTAATATCGCCCGCGTGGTTCATCGCTTCAAATGCCATCCCTGCGGTGATGGCTCCATCACCAATCACACACACGGTACGGCGCTCTTTACCTTCTTTCTCGGCGGCAACGGCAATACCGATACCTGCGCTGATGGAGGTTGAAGAGTGCCCAACGCTCAGTACGTCATACTCGCTTTCACCGCGCCATGGGAACGGATGCAGGCCGCCTTTCTGACGAATGGTGCCGATTTTATCGCGGCGACCAGTCAGAATTTTGTGCGGATAAGCCTGATGTCCCACATCCCAGATTAACTGGTCAAACGGGGTGTTGTAGACATAGTGCAGCGCGACGGTGAGTTCCACCGTGCCCAGACCAGAGGCGAAGTGCCCGCTGGAACGGCTTACGCTGTCGAGCAAATAGCGGCGCAGTTCGTCGCAAAGCTTTGGCAGGCTCTCTTTTGGCAGCAGACGTAACTCCTGGGTGGAGTCGACCAGCGCCAGGGTCGGGTATTTGGCTATATCAAAACTCATCGCAAGCTCATGGGATATGTTGGTTTATTTATCACGCTGGATTATGTAGTCCGCTAGCGCTTCCAGTGCCGAGGTATCGAGTGACTGTGCGGCCAGCAGACTTAGCGACTGGCGGGCGTCCTCGATTAAATCCCGGGCTTTATTCTGGGCTTGCTCAAGACCCAGAAGTGCAGGATAGGTACTTTTGCCAAGCTGCTGGTCAGCACCCTGACGTTTACCCAATGTTGCAGTATCGCCTACCACATCCAGGATGTCATCCTGAACCTGGAAAGCCAGACCGATGCTTTCTGCGTATTTGTCGAGTATTGGCAGGCATTCTCGCCCTTTATCGCCAGCACTTAACGCCCCCAAACGCACGGCGGCGCGAATCAATGCTCCGGTTTTATGGCGGTGAATCCGCTCCAGTGCATCCAGCTCAACCTGATGACCTTCAGCTTCCAGATCCAGTGCCTGGCCGCCGCACATACCGGCGATGCCGCTGGCCTGAGCCAGTTCAGAGATCATTGCGATGCGGTCATGGTCAGTGACTTCCGGCATTGGGGCGTCGCTGATAATGGAGAATGCCAGCGTTTGTAGCGCATCTCCGGCCAGGATCGCATTTGCCTCGCCAAATTTTACGTGGCAAGTCGGCAGACCGCGTCGCAGGTCATCGTCATCCATCGCGGGCAAATCATCGTGCATCAGCGAATAGGCATGAATGCATTCGACGGCGGCAGCGGGAGCATCAAGCGTACTCAGGCTGACACCAAACATCTGACCGGTCGCATACACCAGGAACGGGCGCAGACGTTTACCGCCTAATAATGCGCCATATTGCATGGTTTCTACCACGGGAGTGTTCTGAAAGGGCAGTGGCGCGATAAAACGGCTCAGTGCCTGGTTTGCCTGCTCAACGCAAGCCTGTAGCTGCTGCGTAAAATCCATTTACTCATTATCCGGTGTAAAAGGCGTAAGGGCGGCGTCTTCAGTATCTGACAGCAGGATTTGTACGCGCTGTTCAGCCTGTTGTAATTTGACCTGTCCCTGACGCGCCAACTGTACGCCACGTTCGAATTCGTTCAACGCTTCTTCTAACGGCAGGTCGCCGCCTTCCAGACGGGTAACAATTTGTTCCAGCTCGCTCAGCGCGGTTTCAAAACTGGCGGGCGCTTCATTTTTCTTCGGCATAATGAATGTCTGACTCTCTGTATTGGCAGCACAAGACTATGGTAACGGACTCGCACTGATAAGCAAATAACGCGCAATGTGCACAGTAGCCGCGTGATGGTGATATACTTGCGCGCCTGGATGCAGTCGCGGGTATGGGCTGCTGTATTTTTTTCCATTACAAGTCATTCAGACTTGCCTAAGAACCATTGCCGCCATGAAGTTTATCATTAAATTGTTCCCAGAAATCACCATCAAAAGCCAATCTGTGCGTTTGCGCTTTATAAAAATTCTGACAGGGAACATTCGTAACGTTTTAAAGCACTATGATGAAGACCTTGCCGTTGTCCGTCACTGGGATCACGTTGAGGTTCGCGCTAAAGATGAAAGCCAGCGCCTGGATATTCGCGACGCGCTGACCCGTATTCCGGGTATCCACCACATTCTCGAAGTAGAAGACGTGCCGTTTACCGATATGCACGATATTTTTGAGAAGGCACTGGTGCAGTATCGCGATCAACTGGAAGGTAAAACCTTCTGTGTACGCGTGAAGCGTCGCGGGAAGCATGAGTTTAGCTCCATTGAGGTGGAACGTTATGTTGGCGGTGGACTGAACCAACATATTGAATCTGCACGCGTGAAGCTGACGAAGCCGGATGTGACCGTTAATCTTGAAATCGAAAACGACCGTCTGCTGCTGGTTAAAGGCCGCTATGAAGGTATTGGTGGTTTCCCGATTGGGACGCAGGAAGACGTACTGTCGCTGATTTCCGGCGGTTTCGACTCCGGTGTGTCCAGCTATATGCTGATGCGTCGCGGCTGCCGTGTGCACTATTGCTTCTTTAACCTTGGCGGCGCAGCGCATGAAATCGGCGTTCGCCAGGTGGCGCATTACCTGTGGAATCGCTTCGGTAGTTCGCATCGCGTGCGTTTTGTTGCTATCAACTTTGAACCGGTGGTCGGTGAGATCCTGGAGAAAGTTGATGACGGCCAGATGGGCGTGGTTCTCAAACGTATGATGGTTCGCGCGGCGTCGAAAGTCGCTGAGCGCTACGGCGTACAGGCGCTGGTAACCGGTGAAGCACTGGGCCAGGTGTCCAGCCAGACGCTGACCAACCTGCGTCTGATCGATAACGTATCCGACACCCTGATCCTGCGCCCGCTTATCTCCCATGATAAAGAGCACATCATCAATCTGGCGCGTGAAATTGGCACCGAAGACTTTGCACGTACCATGCCGGAATACTGCGGTGTAATTTCAAAAAGCCCGACGGTGAAAGCGATCAAAGCGAAGATTGAGGCCGAAGAAGAAAACTTCGATTTCTCTATCCTCGATAAAGTGGTTGAAGAAGCGAACAATATCGATATTCGCGATATCGCCCAGCAGACGCAGCAGACCGTGGTAGAAGTGGAAACCGTGAGCGGTTTCGGCCCGAATGACGTAATCCTTGATATCCGTTCTGTGGATGAACAGGATGATAAACCGCTGAAGATTGAAGGTGTGGACGTCGTTTCTCTGCCATTCTACAAGCTGAGCACTAAATTCGGCGATCTGGACCAGAGTAAAACCTGGCTGCTGTGGTGTGAACGCGGGGTGATGAGCCGCCTGCAGGCGCTTTATCTGCGCGAGCAGGGCTTTGAGAACGTGAAGGTGTATCGCCCGTAATTGAGTAAACACCGTGTTGTAGGCCGGATAAGGCGGTTACGCCGCCATCCGGCAATATAACGATATTATTCAAACCGCACGGGAAGCGTCTTCCCGTTCGACTCCCAGACCCCCTGATAGACACCGTCTTTTAACTCTAGCGTTATCTTCTCTTGCGTTTGTTCAGCTGCAGATGTCTTTAGTTCATAATGTTGATTGTCGGCTGCGTCGCATTTGCCGGTCAATTCAATCGGTGCGCCAAATTTTTGGTAAAAGTAAGCCCCTTCAAAAAAATCACCGTATTTGCAGTCCACCTTCAACACAATACGCATGCTTTTTCCCAGCGTGCCGTACATGACTTTGCCGTCAATGCCGGGCGCTGGCGAAACTGGTGTTGTACTCTTTGCGGTAGTCAGATATTGGCCGTACGGTGTGAGTCGATTTTGCAGTTCTGCGGTTGGGATTTTCGTTGTGAAATCACCCAACTCGTCGAGCGCACGGCTGGCGTGGTTGCTACAGCGTCCGTTCAGGAAAGCCAGATGGTCTTTTTGCAGGGAGAATTTGTCGATGTAGTACAAACCGTCGGTGTAGGTTGCGCACGATGCGTAGAATTCGGCATAGTTAAAATCTTCACCTTTCTCTTCTTTTATTTGTTCTGGTGTTTGCGAATTATGTGCCGTAACAAAGGTATCGATTTGGCCGCGGATATTTTTTCTGATGCGGGTGTTTAATTCGGCGATTGTAGCCCGGGAAAAGAGATCGTTAAGGGTAATTGCCGCACCGCTGGCTAAATCGAAGCTGATCGGCACATTGTACGACTCGCAATACGCCCCGCAACCTTCGATAAACATGTTGAGCGTCAGGATTTTTGCGTCGCGATACTCAACCGTGTAGTCAAGGTTTGCGGTGGGATTCATGGCTGATTTCGCAAACTGATTTACTGTGGCCTTTGGAGTATTGCCCGGTAGCTGATTGATAAAGCTTGCGAAAATATAATCGTTAATGCGTTTTGCAACTTTGGGGTTATCCGTCGAGGAAAACCATGGCACGCGATACTGCATTTCAGTGCTTCCGGGATAGCGATACTCAATACTCTTTATTTCGAGTTGCGTCGCTGTGGCATAACCGGAAAGGAGCAGTAAAGCCACTCCACTCAGATATCCTTTCATTATGATTCCTTATAAGGGAGTGGCTCGAAGATTTACTCGTAGTAGTTATAGATTCCCGCGGCCATCACCAGTTGTGACGCCACCTCGTGAGCTTTTTCGCGACTCACCAGCAGATCAATGATTTTTAAACCGAAATCGATTGAGGTTCCCGGTCCCTGGCTGGTTAACAGATTGACGCGCGGATCCCATACGACGCGCTTGTCCTGCCACTGGTCAGCGGGAATTTTGTCTTTCAGCGCCGGAAAACCGGTCATGTTACCGATGGGGAAAATATCGTGTGGGACGAGTACGGTGGCGGCCGCGGCGCAAATTGCCGCGACAATGCGCCCGGAACGATGAAACTGTTTCACGGTTTCGATAAGCAGCGGGCTGTCGCGAAAACACTCGGCGCCTTTAATACCGCCCGGTAGCACGATAATGTCGAAATCGCCGTCAGCAACTTCGACTAATGGTGCATCCGCCAGCAGCTTTACTCCGCGTGAGCACACAATAGTCAGGCCGCCATCGCTGGCGACGCTGGCGGTTGTGACCTTAATTCCGCCGCGAACCAGCAGATCGATAGTGGTGACCGCTTCGGTCTCTTCACTACCAGGGGCGAGACATACCAGTGCTTGAGCGCTCATACTCACTTTCCTTTCTCTTAACCATTTCAAACAGGTGGGCATTTTCCGGAACGGCGATGCCGTGCGCGCGGGCGCGTTTTAACAAATAACCGGTAATGTAGTCGATCTCAGTATGGCGCAGGGCACGTATGTCTTGCAGCATCGATGAGATATTTTCCGCCGTACTGTCAATCACTTGCTCGACATAATAGCGTAAATCATCCACAGATGTGTGGTGGCCTTCGCGTTCAATGACCGCGGCCACTTCCTCGCAGATGAGTGCTATTTTTTCAGGATGATGGCGTAACTCGCCGTTTGGGCAATCCCATAATGCGGTCAGCGGGTTAATGACACAGTTGACGGCCAGTTTGCGCCACAGCTCGGCGCGAATAGTGTCGTGCCAGGCGACGTCCGGTAGCACCTCTTGCAGGACTTCAGCCAGATAACTGAAATCACCGTCTTGTTCACGCGCCGGACCAATGCGCGTTGTTCCCTGAGCGACATGAATGATGACGTTGCCGTCACGGCGTGCCGCGTGGGTGGTGGTGCCCATCAGCAGAGGTTGCTTAATGCTATGCAGCTCTTCAATCGTCCCCATACCGTTGTGAATCAGCAGAATCGGGGTGGTTTCAGGCAGAATTGCGGCCAGGCCTTTTACCGCATCAGAAACCTGCCAGGCTTTCAGGGTGACCAGCAGCAGGTCGCTTTTTGCCAAAAAGTCGGGGTCGTTTGCCGTCAGGGATTCATTAAAAACTGACCCATCCGTGTCGATCAGGTTTACGCTGCAATAGGGTTGCGGTACGCGTAGCCACCCTTGCACCTCATGTCCATGTTTGCATAGCGTGGTAAGCCAAAGCTGTCCTAGCGCTCCACATCCCAGTACGGTAATTTTCATTCTTCCTCCTCACCTGCAACAGCACCAGGTGTTAATCCATATCGGCCGTACCCCATTATTGTTCGCAGGTATCAGTACCACGTACAATTAAAGGATACAGCCTAGTATAGCGCTGTCTGTTGGGTAACTTTGCAGGTATTATGCTTCGCATCAAAAATGAAGGGAGAGGAAAAGATGCCATCTTTCGATATTGTTTCTGAAGTTGATCTTCAGGAAGCCCGTAACGCGGTAGATAACGCCAGCCGTGAAGTGGAGTCACGCTTTGATTTTCGTGGCGTTGAAGCGACTTTTGAGCTGAATGAGTCAAATAAGACGATTAAGGTGCTGAGCGAGTCTGATTTCCAGGTCAATCAGTTGCTGGATATTCTGCGTGCCAAGCTGCTGAAACGCGGCATTGAAGGCACATCGCTGGACGTACCAGAAACCTTTGTGCACAGCGGTAAAACCTGGTTTGTTGAAGCTAAGCTGAAGCAGGGCATTGAAAGCGCGGTACAAAAGAAAATCGTTAAGCTGATTAAAGACAGCAAACTGAAGGTACAGGCGCAGATTCAGGGCGAAGAAATCCGTGTAACCGGCAAGGCGCGTGACGACCTGCAATCCGTCATGGCACTGGTTCGCGGCGGCGATCTCGGCCAGCCATTCCAGTTTAAGAACTTCCGCGATTAAGTCGTAATGCCTGATGGCGCGACGCTTATCAGGCCTACAGGTAGCACACGCTATTGGTAGGCCGGATAAGACGATAGTCGCCATCAGGCAATCATCACGCCTGACTGATGGCCTGCTCAACCTCAAATCGATTGGTGACTTTGCTGTCGATTTTCACGTAGGCCGAATGCTCTTTCGCCACAATTAACACTTCGCTTATCCCTTCTTTAGCCAGCAGACGCTGCTTCAGGGTGTCATCCGCAGCAATTTCAGGTGGGATTTCCACCCGCAGGCTGCTGACATACGGCGGCTCTTTCATTGTACTCGCCACCAATAACCACACTGCCGCCAGAAGCGCACCGGCCAGGAATACGGCCTGACCATCAAACATTTCAACCACCCAACCGCCGAGCGAACCGCCAATCGCCACGCCAAGAAACTGGCTGGTGGAGTAAACGCCCATTGCCGTGCCTTTATAGCCAGCCGGAGACTCTTTACTGATAAGTGAGGGGAGGAGGGCTTCCATCAGATTGAAGGCGAGGAAGAATATCTGCACGCCCGCAATCAACCCCCAGAAACGCACGTTAGCGCTCCACAATACAATCTCTGCAATAAGTATCAGTAACACGCAGGCGAGGAACACGCGTTTCATGCGGCGCTTCACTTCGGCGTAAATGATGAACGGCACCACGGAAACAAAAGACAGCAGCATCGTCACCAGATAAATTTTCCAGTGCTCTGCGGCGGGGAAGCCTGCTTTCGCCAGTTGGCCTGGTAAGGCAACGAAGGTGGACATCAGCAATATGTGCAGACACATGATGCCAAAGTTGAGCTTCAGCAGTTTGGGCTCTGCCAGCACTTTACTGAAGCTGCCTTTTACCATCCCCGACTCGCGGTTCAGCACGTGGGTAGTGCTATTGGGAACGACCCAAATGGTCAGCACGATACCCGTGGTAGCAAGGGCTGCAATCATCCAGAACAGCGCGTGTAGCCCCAGCGCATGGGTAACGATTGGTCCCAGCACCATCGCAATGGCGAAGGTGATACCAAAGCTGACGCCGATAAACGCCATCGCTTTGGTACGGTTTTGCTCACGGGTTAAGTCGGAAAGTAGCGCCATTACGGCAGCAGCAATCGCGCCAGAGCCTTGCAAAGCCCGGCCAAGAATAATTCCCCAGATTGAATCGGAGAGAGCAGCAATTATGCTGCCGAGAACGAATACCGCCAGCCCGCCGACGATAAGTGGCTTACGACCGATGCGGTCAGAGAGCAGGCCAAAGGGGATCTGGAAGACGGCCTGGGCCAGACCGTAAATGCCGATAGCAAGGCCTATCAGCGCTTCGCTGGCACCCTGTAGCGCCATACCGTAAGTGGTCAGAACCGGCAGGACCATAAACATGCCAAGCATGCGCAAAGAGAATACGGTCCCTAAACCCCAGGTGGCGCGCAACTCACCGGGCGTCATTTTGTAATCGTTCATTCCCACCTCTGTATTAATTTCGCGCCTAGTGTAAAGCGGGGAAGGAGTGCGGTAAACCTCTACGATATGTGGAATTGTGTTGTGGGATAATTGAAATAATTACCTATGCAACTAATTTACTTGTGATAATTACGGGTGTAGTCTTTTTGTGGTTGTTTCTAATGGAAAGAGGGAAAAGGAAAATGGTATTTCGCGATAAATATAACCCATTTCTTCAAGCTGATGTTTGTATTCAATGGACATCATTCTAGTGAGTATTCAAGACGATGTGTTAAAAATTTTCAGGGAAGAAATACCTGGGTATTTGGATGAAAACTGGAAGGAGGTTCCTTTAGAACTCGACACAGATTTATTCGATGAGCCACGAGACGATCTCTCAGATGCAATTGAAGAGTTCCGGAAAGTATTCAACGTTGATTTATCGGAAGTAGACTGGACCCGCTATTTCCCCTGGGAAAACACGCCACTTTTGGCACGATGGTTCAAGGTTAAACGGGAGGAGGTTGAAGCAACACGTTTACCTTTAACCGTAAGGATGTTTGCGGAGTCAGCAGAGGAGGGGAAATGGTTGTTTGAGATCTGGCCTGATGAGCAAAAAGACGAGACCTGACGCTCTCAAAATCGCGTAGTAAGTAAAAAGGGTGCCGAAGTACCCTTTTAGCATTCGCTGAATTTACCCAACCCAGGTCAACAGGTTGTGTGAATTATGCATCATAAAGTCTAATGATATCATCATATTAGTACGACCCAAAGATCGCATACAGTGGACATCCTTCTGATGAGAAATTATGAAGCTGAAGTTATTGAGTACATCATGAAGAATTACCCAATCAGGGAACGTTGGTTCAGACCTGGTCTTAAGCAGGTCACTAAAGAATGGACCCTTGAGGATGATTTTCAGTTTGTTCCGGAAGATGCGTATGATTTTTTAGCTGATTTATTTGAGCATTTTAATATTGAATACTCGAAGTTTGATGGAAGGAATTATATTGAACAAGAATACCCTTTCTGGCGAAAAGATCCTCCTGAAATTGAGTTAAAGCCTTTGACAGTAGGTATGATTATCGAGTCAGCAAAGGCTGGGAAATGGCTCTATGACTGAATAATATTCCTGCCAATAAAAAGGGTGCCGAAGCACCCTTTTCGTATCCGCAGATTTTACCAGACGTAAGTCAGCAGGTTCTGCGAGTTTGGCACCATAAAATCGACCGACATCATCACGCTGAGCGCGGTAATGGCGATGATAGAGAAGCCGAACAGCTTGCGCGCCCAGACTCTGTCATCTTCCACTTTATAACCGCGCAGCGCCATGCCCAACCACCAGACGCTCACCGCCGCGGCAACAATCAGGTATTTATAACCTGCATAGCCGCCCAGGGTTAGCATCAGCGTGGCGATAGCAAACGCCACGATGTACAGCGTGATATGGTTCTTCGCGACCGAAATACCTTTCACCACCGGCAGCACCGGGATGTTGGCAGCCTGATAATCCTTGAAGCGGAAAATCGCAATCGCGTAAGAGTGCGGCATCTGCCACAGGCTGAAAATAGCCAGCAGAATCAGCGCACCGCTATCGAACTCACCGGTTACGGCACAGTAGCCAATCACCGGCGGCGCAGCGCCGGAGAGTGAGCCAATCAGCGTACCGTAAACGGAATGGCGCTTCATATACAGGCTATAGACGCCCACGTATACCACGAAGCCCATTACCCCCAGCCAGCAGGCCAGAGGGTTCGCGCCAAACCACAGCAGCATAAAGCCAGCAATACCAAGCAGGGTGGCGTATACCAGCGAGACCGCAGGGGAAATCAGACCTTTAACCAGCACGCGGTTTTTGGTCCTCTCCATCTTCCTGTCGATATCCCTGTCGATGTAGTTGTTAAATACACAACCCGACGCCACAACCAGTGACACCCCAACCAGCGTGTAGATAAACAGGGGATAATCAATGCTGCCTTTCGAGGCCAGCAGGAATCCCCCAATCACCGAGATCAGGTTGCCAAAGATGATGCCTGGTTTCGTTACTTGCAGGTATTGCTTAAACATCATAATCGCCGCTCTTAGTGCATCATCATGTTGTAGTTAAGGTTCCACATAATCCAGATGGAGCCCACAACCAGGATGGCGATGATTAGCACAGTAAAGACAAAGGCCGTCATGTTCCAACCTTCATCAGATTTGCTATTCATGTGCAGGAAGCACACCAGGTGCACCAGAATCTGTACCACTGCCATTGCCAGAATAGTTCCCAGAATGACGGCCGGTGAGGCAGAACCTGTCATCACCATCCAGAACGGAATGACCGTCAGGATGATCGACAGGATAAAACCTGTCATGTAGGTTTTTACGCTGCCATGGGATGCGCCGCCGCTCTCGTTAGAATGACTCATTACATCGCCCCCATCAGATAAACAACAGTGAACACACAGATCCACACCACATCCAGGAAGTGCCAGAACAGGCTCAGGCACATGATGCGGGTACGGTTAGTACTGGTCAGGCCGCGACGAGCAACTTGCACCATCAGCACTGCCATCCAGATAAGACCGGAGGTGACGTGCAGACCGTGCGTGCCGACCAGCGCGAAGAACGCAGACAGGAAGCCACTGCGATCCGGGCCCATACCGTTAACAATCAGGTGATGGAATTCATAGAGTTCCATCCCGATGAATCCGGCACCGAACAAGAAGGTCAACGCCAGCCAGGAGATAACCTGGCTCTTGTTGTTCTTGTACATGGCAATCGCTGCCATGCCGTAAGTAATGGAGCTGAATAACAGCAGGAATGTTTCAACCAGAACGAACGGCAGTTCAAAAATGTCCTTACCTGTCGGGCCACCTGCGGTGCCGTTCACCAGAACGGCATAGGTTGCAAACAGAATAGAGAACAGAATGCAGTCGCTCATCAGGTAGACCCAGAATCCGAAGATCTTGGTCTGGCCTGCATCGTGGTGCCCGTGTTCGTGCGCGTGGGCAGTCGCGTGCGTTAAAGTATCAGTTGCCATTTTTCAGCCCTGCCTTAGTAATCTCATCGAAATGCTGGTTTTCCAGTTTTTCGACTTCCGGGACCGGCACGTAGTAATCCACGTCTTCATCAAAGCTTTTCACAATCCAGCTGATGATCATGCCTGCGAAGCTTGCAATCGCCAGCCACCAGATATGCCAGATCATGGCGAAACCAAACAGTGTTGCGAAGGCGGTAATGACGATACCGGCACCGCTGTTCTTCGGCATATGAATTTCTTCATAGTGCGCAGGCTGCTTGTACGCTTCACCTTTTTCTTTCATTTCCCAGAAGGCATCACGCTCGTGAACGTGCGGCACAACGGCAAAGTTATAGAACGGAGGCGGGGAAGAGGTTGCCCACTCCAGCGTACGACCACCCCATGGGTCACCGGTCAGGTCACGGTTCTGCTCGCGGTCGCGAATAGAAACGAAGATCTGAATCAGCTGGCACAGGATACCCAGTGCAATCAGCGCGGCGCCGCAGGCGGCAACGACCAGCATCGGATGGAACTGTGGATCAATCTGCTGGCTGAGGCGACGGGTCATACCCATGAAGCCCAGCACGTACAGTGGCATAAATGCTACGAAGAAGCCGATGATCCAGAACCAGAATGCGCGTTTACCCCAGGTTTCGTTCAGCGTGAAGCCAAACGCTTTTGGCCACCAGTAGGTCATACCAGCGAAGCATCCAAATACGACACCGCCGATGATAACGTTATGGAAGTGCGCGATCAGGAACAGACTGTTGTGCAGAACGAAGTCCGCACCCGGCACCGCCAGCAGTACACCGGTCATGCCGCCGACTGAGAAGGTGACGATAAAGCCAATCGTCCACAGCATTGCTGAGTGGAATACGATACGGCCCTGATACATGGTGAACAGCCAGTTGAAGATCTTCACCCCGGTCGGGATGGCGATAATCATGGTGGTGATACCGAAGAAGGCGTTTACGTTAGCGCCTGCACCCATGGTGAAGAAGTGGTGCAGCCAAACAACGAACGACAGAACGGTGATACACACGGTTGCCCACACCAGCGAGGTGTAACCAAACAGACGTTTACGCGAGAAGGTTGCCGCGATTTCGGAGAACACACCGAAGACTGGCAGAACCAGAATGTACACTTCCGGATGGCCCCAGGCCCAAATCAGGTTGATGTACATCATCATGTTGCCGCCCATATCGTTGGTAAAGAAATGGGTGCCCAGATAGCGATCCAGGGTTAGCAACGCGACGGTAACCGTCAGGATTGGGAAAGAGGCGATAATCAGGATGTTCGCGCACAGAGATGCCCAGCTAAACACCGGCATCTTGAACATGGTCATTCCTGGTGCACGCATCTTAATGATGGTCACAAAGAAGTTGATACCGGTCAGGGTTGTACCAATACCGGACAACTGGACTGCCCATATCCAATAGTCGACCCCGACGCTTGGACTGTACTCTATTCCCGAAAGTGGCGGATACGCCAGCCAACCGGTCTGCGCGAATTCACCCACGCCCAGAGACAAGTTAACCAGGATTACGCCGACAACGGTGAACCAGAAGCTCAGGTTGTTCAGGAACGGGAATGCAACGTCACGTGCGCCGATCTGCAGCGGAACCACCAGGTTCATCAGACCGATAACAAATGGCATTGCCACGAAGAAGATCATAATCACGCCGTGAGCCGTGAAGATCTGGTCGTAGTGGTGAGGAGGCAGGAAGCCCGCTTCACCTGCAGAAGCCAGCGCTTGCTGACTACGCATCATGATGGCGTCGGCAAAGCCACGAATCAACATGACGATTGCGACGATGACATACATGATGCCAAGGCGTTTGTGGTCAACCGAGGTTAGCCACTCTTTCCACAGGTAGGTCCACTTACCGAAGTAAGTGATAAGGCCCAGTAAGGCCGCACCACCGATGATAATGGCAGCAATCGTAACCATGACAATAGGTTCATGGAACGGAACTGCATCCAGCGTCAATTTTCCGAACATCGTATTCTTCCTCGGCCCCTTAGTGAGCGGATTCCGCGTGGCTCATGTCCATGCCTTCCATTCCTTCGTGTGCGCTGTGCTCACCTTCGGGTTGGGACATGTCCATGCTCTTACCGTGAGCCATAAATTTGTTAATAACGTCTTTAAACAAATCCGGTTTCACGTTGGAGAAGTATTCCACCTGGTTGTATTCGCTTGGCGCAGCCACTTTCTCGAACGCTGCCATGTCGCTCATGGTGTTCGTGGACTGTTTAGCTTTAGCAACCCATTGGTCGAATTCGGCGCGGTCCTTTGTTGCGATAGCCTTGAACTTCATACCGGAGAAGCCTGGTCCGCTATAACTTGCGGAGATACCATCATAAGTACCGACTTCGTTGGCGATCAGATGCAGTCGAGTCTGCATACCGGCCATGGCATAAATCTGGCTACCCAGACGCGGGATAAAGAAGGAGTTCATCACGGAGTTGGAAGTCACTTTGAATTCAACCGGAGTATTCGCCGGGAAGGCGATTTCATTCACGGTAGCGATACCCTGTTCCGGATAGATGAAGAACCATTTCCAGTCCATGGAAACCACTTCGATGGTAATGGGCTTCTCGTCATGCGCCAGCGGTTTGCTTGGCTCAAGAGCGTGAGTGGTTTTCCAGGTCAGGACGGCAAGGAAAATGATGATTAAGATCGGCACCGTCCAGACCACAGCTTCCACTTTATTGGAGTGTGACCAGTTCGGGCTGTACTTCGCATCTTTATTGCTTGCACGATACTTCCAGGCAAAACCAACAGCCATCAAGATGGCGGGAATAACGACAATCAACATCAGGCCAAATGCCGTCAGTATCAATGACCGTTGTTCCAGTCCAATCTGTCCTTTAGGGTCAAGCAGCGCAGAATTACAGCCACTGAGTAATGCAGTGCCTGCAATTAATGACAACCATCCCAAACTTTTATTGTATTTCCTGAGTCTCATTTAACGACCTCAATTCCACGGGACCGGGTGGCGTTTAAAGTGTGAGGGCATTTTACGGGAAGGTTACATTACTGTAAACATCTCTAGATCTGTGTTACTGGGTTCTGCCGTGCATGTCACATATGTTGCAATATATGTCGCTTTGGCTTTAAGAACCTGTTGCAACATCACGTTATAACGAAAGCGGGCAGGTGGGTGGCGTACTGAGGGCAATTGGTATAACCAATACGAAAATAAAACAATTGTTTAACAATTGATTATCAATAAAGGGACAATTGAGGAACAAAAAATAAATCTTTCGTGGCTGAATCGAGTAAGGAAAATAGTATATATAAAAGGCGTCAATAATTTCCAAATTCTTTGGCGCACAAAATAACAAATATTATTTTTAGCAGTTGTTGCTTATTTCGCCGTTATAATTACGTAGGGTGATTACAACGGCGATATTAATGCGGGTTTTTTACGCCAGACGTGTTTTTCGCAGTGCCAGATAATCAAGCAATCCACCAAAAACGACCCCGCAGACCGCGACCACCACTGAGACTTCAAGCAGTTCCGGCAGGAAGGAGAAATTGGTGTAATCCAGCGCGTTCATGGTTAACAGCAGCAGCCAAACCAGCAGCAGGCAGCAGCCCACTACCAACGTCATTAATGCCAGACTGTACGCTCCACGAAATTCCGTACGCGGAATAAAGCTTTCATTTTGCCAGCTATGTTCCAAGGTCTGGCGACATACCAGCAGCAGTATCAGACCGGGGAGCGCGGCAAACACGGAGAACAGATAAAACGTCGGCCAACCGTGTGCTTCGACAAACCAACCCGCTACCGGGCCAACGTAAACGCGACCAACGGCTGAAAGCGCGGAGAGCAGGGCGAACTGGGTCGCTGAGAAGGACTTATTGCACAGCGTCATTAATAAGGCGACAAATGCCGCCGTGCCCATTCCGCCGCACAGGTTTTCAAAGAAGACGGCCGCCGCCATGCTGAACATGTGTTTGTCAGTGATGGACAGTAGCCAGTAGCCCGCATTCGACGCCCCTTGCAGGATGCCGAAAATAAGCAATGCGCGGAACAGAGAAAGGCGCTGCATCAGGATCCCACCGTACAGCGCGCCAACAATGGTGGCCAGTAGCCCCAGTGTCTTATTCACCACGCCAACTTCACCCGCATCAAACCCAACGCCACGGATTAAAAAGGTGGTGGTCAGGCTCATGGCGAAGGCATCCCCGAGCTTATACAGCACAATAAGCAGCAGGATCAGCCAGGCGTTATTACGACCAAAGAAGTCGCGCAGCGGAGCCGCAACCGCCTGTTCCAGCGTTTTAGGCACCGGAATGGTGTCAGTCGGTTCGGGTGCTAACAGGGTGGCGATGATACAAGGAATCAACAGCGCAGCCATCAGCCAGTACATCCCTTGCCAGCCCAGCCAGCGATCGGCCATCCACAGGGCCAGTCCGCCTGAAACCAGCATCCCTAATCGATAGCCCAGTACGCTGATAGCCGCGCCGGTGCCGCGGTCTTCAGCGGGCAATACGTCGGTTTTCCAGGCATCAAAGACAATATCCTGCGATGCAGAGCAAAATGCGATCACTACTGCGAGTGCAGCCATCCAGCGTAACTGTGTGCCAGGCTCCAGAAAGCCCATCGCGGCGATAGAAATTAACAACAGCACCTGGGTCGCCAGCAGCCAGCCGCGACGTCGACCTAAAAACGGTGGCGTGTAACGGTCCATCAACGGGGACCAGAGAAACTTAAATACGTAGGCCTGACCGACCAGGGAAAAGAAACCGATGGTTTTAAGATCGATATTCTCGACTGTCATCCACGCCTGGAGCGTACCGGAGGTGAGCGCGAGCGGTAAACCGGAGGCGAACCCCAGAATGAGCAGGATAGCTGAGCGTGGCTGCTGAAAAATACGTAAGTAATGACTGGACATGGGCTTCTATAGGCCCGACGAACGCCGGGCCATATGGGCAGAAATTAACGAGCGTTCTGCTTGATGAAATCGTGAACGCTGGTGTCCTGAGACATATCAGCGATGGTGTCGGTCAGTACGCTGTTAACGGCGTTAGCGATATTTTTGTTAGAGGCCTGCAGAGCACCTTCAACAGAATAGCTTGCACGGTAGTTTTTGGTCATCTTGTTACCGTTGGCGGCAGTTGCAATGATGGCGATGTCTGCTTTGGTAGCGATGTTATAGCGCACGCTACCCTGAGACACGTCAGCATACAGCTGGTTAACAATGATTTGCAGGTTGACTGCACCGTTTGGTCCAATCATATAACCACGTGCAGTCATCTGTTTTTCCAGCACTTCTTGCAGCAGGAAACGCAGATCGCGGGACGCGGTCAGGGTAACCAGTTGGTTGTCACGGGTGACTTTTGCCAGCGCTTGATCCTGGCGCTGGTCGGCACCATTGATGCTAACGGTCACACCCATCAGGCTCGGGTCCTGCTGCGGCAGGGTAATTTTCGGGGAGACTTCAATAGTGGTCGGCGGCGTTGCGCATCCAGCTAACATAAACAGTGCGACAAACGGGACGAGGATTTTTTTAAACATGCCAGGGCTCTCAGCGAATCTAAATTGTATGGTTAGAGAAAATTCCCGCCATCATAACATCGCCAACGATGAGGGGAAGTGGGTAACGCATGTAAATTCATTGTGTTGTCCGTTTTATGACTTTGTAGAGACTATAAACGGACTTTTTGCAATAAATTGGAGTGAGGAATCAGTGAACTTCATCCGTTTGAATGAGAAAATCAGACAAGCGCTAATTTTTTGTTGCTAAGGTGTAATGAAAACGGTAAAAGCGGCTAGTATTTAAAGGGATGGGTGACATCTCAGCGTTGTCGGAGGAAAAATTTCATGATGATTCGTGAGCAAATAGAAGAAAAATTAAGGGCAGCGTTCGAACCCGTGTTCCTCGAAGTTGTGGATGAAAGCTATCGTCACAATGTCCCGGCTGGTTCTGAAAGCCACTTTAAGGTTGTACTGGTTAGCGATCGCTTTACAGGTGAACGTTTTCTTAATCGTCATCGGATGATTTACAGCACATTAACGGCGGAACTTTCCACAACCGTTCATGCGCTTGCCCTGCATACCTACACTATTAAGGAGTGGGAAGCGTTGCAGGATACGATTTTTGCATCGCCTCCGTGTCGTGGAGCGGGAAGCATCGCGTAAAAACGGATTTGCAACAACCGACGCTTTTCCAGTATGTTGCTACAGATTATGTGAAAACGGCCTGCGGGCCGTTTTGTTTTGTCTGAATTCTGGGGCAGTCGTACAGTATTCAGACAAAAATTAGCCGGGAATTGTGAAAAAAGCCGCAGCAACGCGCGATAACCGTTCTCGACTCATAAAAGTGATGCCGCTATAATGCGCGTCTTATTTTTCGGAATGTCTTCGGGATGATTCTGACGACAGGGAATGTGATTGCTTATGAGAACATCCCAGTTCCGCGAAGCCAACAACCTGTGCTTGCGGAGAAGAGTTGACCGAGCACTGTGATTTTTTGAGGTAACAAGATGCAAGTTTCAGTTGAAACCACTCAAGGCCTTGGCCGCCGTGTAACGATTACTATCGCTGCTGACAGCATCGAGACCGCTGTGAAAAGCGAGCTGGTCAACGTAGCGAAGAAAGTGCGTATTGACGGTTTCCGCAAAGGAAAAGTACCGATGAATGTTGTTGCTCAGCGTTATGGCGCGTCTGTTCGCCAGGACGTTCTGGGTGACCTGATGAGCCGCAACTTCGTTGACGCGATCATCAAAGAAAAAATCAATCCGGCTGGCGCACCGAACTACGTTCCGGGCGAATACAAACTGGGTGAAGATTTTACTTACGCGGTAGAGTTCGAAGTTTACCCGGAAGTTGAGCTGACTGGCCTGGAAGCAATCGAAGTTGAAAAACCGGTTGTTGAAGTTACCGACGCTGACGTTGACGTAATGCTGGACACCCTGCGCAAGCAGCAGGCTACCTGGAAAGACAAAGACGGCGCTGCTGATGCCGAAGACCGTGTAACCATCGACTTCACCGGTTCTGTAGACGGCGAAGAGTTCGAAGGCGGCAAAGCGTCTGACTTCGTACTGGCGATGGGCCAGGGTCGTATGATCCCGGGCTTTGAAGAAGGCGTTAAAGGCCACAAAGCTGGCGAAGAGTTCACTATCGACGTGACCTTCCCGGAAGAGTACCACGCTGAAAACCTGAAAGGTAAAGCTGCGAAGTTCGTTATCAACCTGAAGAAAGTTGAAGAACGCGAACTGCCGGAACTGACTGAAGAATTCATCAAACGTTTCGGCGTTGAAGATGGTTCCGTAGCAGGTCTGCGCGCTGAAGTCCGTAAAAACATGGAACGCGAGCTGAAAGGCGCTGTGCGTAACCGCGTTAAGTCTCAGGCGATCGAAGGTCTGGTAAAAGCTAACGACATCGACGTTCCGGCTGCACTGATCGACAGCGAAATCGACGTTCTGCGTCGTCAGGCTGCACAGCGTTTTGGTGGCAACGAGAAACAAGCTCTGGAACTGCCGCGTGAACTGTTCGAAGAACAGGCTAAGCGTCGCGTAGTTGTTGGTCTGCTGCTGGGCGAAGTAATTCGTACCAACGAACTGAAAGCTGACGAAGATCGCGTTAAAGGCCTGATCGAAGAGATGGCTTCTGCTTACGAAGATCCGAAAGAAGTTGTTGAGTTCTACAGCAAAAACAAAGAGCTGATGGACAACATGCGTAACGTCGCTCTGGAAGAGCAGGCTGTTGAAGCCGTTCTGGCGAAAGCGAAAGTGACTGAAAAAGCCACTTCCTTCAACGAACTGATGAACCAGCAGGCGTAATTCGTCGCTTTTTTAGCTCGAATTTCGTACGCAAGCCCGTCACCTTTTGGTGGCGGGTTTTTTTTTGTCACGCATTTTGCATGGGAAGAGTGCGAAAACAGCGTTTCAGTGTTAGCGTTACAACAAAAGATTGTTATGCTTGAATTATGGCGATGTCGTACCCATTACTGAGGGACTAGCTGATAATCCGTCCATAAGGTTACAATCAGCACAGCAGGTTTTTTCAAATTTTATCCAGGAGACGGAAATGTCATACAGCGGCGAACGAGATAACTTTGCACCCCATATGGCGCTGGTGCCGATGGTCATTGAACAGACCTCACGTGGTGAGCGCTCTTTTGATATCTATTCTCGTCTACTTAAGGAACGCGTCATTTTTCTGACCGGCCAGGTCGAAGACCATATGGCTAACCTGATCGTGGCGCAGATGCTGTTCCTGGAAGCAGAAAACCCAGAAAAAGATATCTACCTGTACATCAACTCCCCTGGTGGAGTGATCACTGCCGGGATGTCTATCTATGACACCATGCAGTTTATTAAGCCGGACGTCAGCACCATTTGTATGGGCCAGGCGGCCTCAATGGGTGCGTTCCTGCTGACCGCCGGGGCGAAAGGCAAACGTTTTTGCCTGCCTAACTCTCGCGTCATGATCCACCAGCCTCTGGGCGGTTACCAGGGCCAGGCAACGGATATTGAAATTCATGCCCGTGAAATCCTGAAGGTAAAAGGGCGCATGAACGAACTTATGGCGCATCATACGGGTCAATCTCTTGAGCAGATTGAACGTGATACCGAGCGCGATCGCTTCCTCTCCGCTTCTGAAGCGGTAGAGTACGGTCTGGTCGACTCGATTTTGACCCATCGTAATTAATGCCCAGTGCGCAGGTGTGCCGCTATAATTACCTGGAGCGGCACAACGCTGACTAGCGTCTTGCGCCTGAGAATGGCATTTGCGTCGTCGTGTGCGGCACAAAGAACAAAGAAGAGGTTTTGACCCATGACAGATAAACGCAAAGATGGCTCGGGCAAATTGTTGTACTGCTCTTTTTGCGGCAAAAGCCAGCATGAAGTGCGTAAGCTGATTGCCGGTCCATCCGTGTATATCTGCGACGAATGTGTTGATTTATGCAACGACATCATTCGCGAAGAGATTAAGGAAGTAGCACCGCACCGTGAATGCAGTGCGCTGCCGACGCCACATGAAATTCGCAACCACCTGGACGATTACGTTATCGGTCAGGAGCAGGCGAAGAAAGTGCTGGCGGTCGCGGTATACAACCATTACAAACGTCTGCGCAACGGCGACACCAGCAATGGTGTTGAGTTGGGCAAAAGTAACATCCTGCTGATTGGCCCGACGGGTTCCGGTAAAACGCTGCTGGCTGAAACGCTGGCGCGCCTGCTGGACGTTCCGTTCACCATGGCTGATGCCACCACGCTGACCGAAGCCGGTTATGTGGGTGAAGATGTTGAAAATATTATTCAGAAGCTGTTGCAGAAGTGCGATTACGACGTGCAGAAAGCACAGCGTGGGATCGTCTATATCGATGAGATCGACAAGATTTCACGTAAGTCTGATAACCCATCTATTACCCGTGACGTTTCCGGCGAAGGCGTACAGCAGGCGCTGTTGAAACTGATCGAAGGGACGGTTGCTGCCGTTCCGCCGCAGGGTGGTCGTAAACATCCTCAGCAGGAATTCCTGCAGGTTGATACCTCCAAGATCCTGTTTATCTGCGGTGGTGCCTTTGCCGGCCTGGATAAAGTGATTGCTAACCGTGTTGAAACCGGCTCCGGCATTGGTTTTGGCGCAACGGTAAAAGCGCAGTCTGATAAAGCCAGCGAAGGTGAACTGCTGTCGCAGGTTGAACCGGAAGATCTGATCAAGTTTGGTCTGATCCCTGAGTTCATCGGTCGTCTGCCGGTTGTGGCAACGCTGAGCGAGCTGAGCGAAGAAGCGTTGATCCAGATCCTCAAAGAGCCGAAAAACGCCCTGACCAAGCAGTACCAGGCGCTGTTCAATCTTGAAGGTGTCGATCTGGAATTCCGTGAGGAAGCGCTGGATGCGATCGCTAAGAAAGCGATGGCGCGTAAAACCGGTGCTCGTGGTCTGCGTTCTATCGTCGAAGCCGCGCTGCTCGACACCATGTACGATCTGCCTTCTATGGAAGACGTCGAAAAAGTGGTGATCGATGAGTCGGTGATTGGCGGTCAGAGCAAGCCATTGCTGATTTACGGTAAGCCGGAAGCGCAGCAGGCATCTGGCGAATAATTCATCAATTCATACAGACATTTAATTAAAAAGGGGGGATTTTATCTCCCCTTTTATTTTTCCGTAAACATGGCGTTGAATGTGTGGGAAACATCCCCATATACTGACATACATGTTAAAGGTGGTGTGAAGCACAGTCGTACCACCTGATTACCTGGCGGAAACTAAACTAAGAGAGAGCTCTATGAATCCTGAGCGTTCTGAACGCATTGAAATCCCCGTATTGCCGTTGCGCGATGTGGTGGTTTATCCGCACATGGTCATACCCTTATTTGTAGGGCGGGAAAAATCTATCCGTTGTCTGGAAGCGGCTATGGACCATGATAAAAAAATCATGCTGGTCGCACAGAAAGAAGCGTCAACGGATGAGCCGGGTGTAAACGATCTTTTCACCGTCGGGACCGTGGCCTCTATTTTGCAGATGCTGAAACTGCCTGACGGCACCGTAAAAGTGCTGGTCGAGGGGTTACAGCGTGCGCGTATTTCTGCGCTGTCTGACAACGGCGAGCATTTCTCTGCGAAAGCAGAGTACCTTGACTCGCCTGCTATTGATGAGCGCGAACAGGAAGTGCTGGTGCGTACCGCTATCAGCCAGTTCGAAGGCTATATCAAGCTGAACAAGAAAATCCCACCAGAAGTGCTGACGTCGCTGAACAGTATTGACGATCCTGCACGTCTGGCGGACACCATCGCTGCACACATGCCGCTGAAGCTGGCTGACAAGCAGTCCGTGCTGGAGATGTCCGACGTTAACGAACGTCTGGAATATCTGATGGCGATGATGGAGTCTGAAATCGATCTGCTGCAGGTTGAGAAACGCATTCGCAACCGCGTGAAAAAGCAGATGGAAAAATCTCAGCGCGAGTACTATCTGAACGAGCAGATGAAAGCTATTCAGAAAGAACTCGGTGAGATGGACGATGCACCGGACGAAAACGAAGCGTTGAAGCGTAAAATCGACGCGGCGAAAATGCCGAAAGAGGCAAAAGAGAAAGCGGAAGCAGAACTGCAGAAGCTGAAAATGATGTCTCCTATGTCGGCGGAAGCGACCGTGGTGCGTGGCTACATCGACTGGATGGTACAGGTGCCGTGGAATGCGCGTAGCAAGGTCAAAAAAGACCTACGTCAGGCGCAGGAAATCCTCGATACCGACCATTATGGTCTGGAGCGCGTCAAAGACCGTATTCTTGAGTATCTCGCGGTTCAAAGCCGTGTAAATAAAATCAAGGGGCCGATCCTGTGTCTGGTTGGACCGCCGGGGGTAGGTAAAACCTCTCTGGGGCAGTCCATCGCTAAGGCAACTGGGCGTAAATACATCCGTATGGCGCTGGGCGGCGTGCGTGATGAAGCCGAAATTCGCGGTCACCGCCGGACCTATATCGGTTCTATGCCGGGTAAACTGATCCAGAAAATGGCCAAAGTGGGCGTTAAAAACCCGCTGTTCCTGCTTGATGAGATCGACAAAATGTCTTCCGACATGCGTGGCGATCCGGCTTCCGCACTGCTCGAAGTGCTGGATCCAGAGCAGAACGTGGCGTTCAGCGATCACTACCTGGAAGTGGACTACGATCTCAGCGATGTGATGTTTGTTGCGACCTCTAACTCCATGAATATTCCGGCACCGTTGCTGGATCGTATGGAAGTGATCCGTCTGTCCGGTTATACCGAAGACGAAAAGCTGAACATTGCCAAACGTCACCTGTTGCCGAAACAGATTGAGCGTAATGCGCTGAAAAAAGGTGAGCTGACGGTCGACGATAGCGCCATTGTGGGCATTATTCGTTACTACACTCGTGAAGCAGGCGTGCGTAGTCTGGAACGTGAAATCTCTAAACTGTGCCGTAAAGCGGTGAAACAGCTGCTGCTCGACAAGTCGCTGAAACATATCGAGATCAATGGCGATAATCTGCACGACTATCTGGGCGTACAGCGCTTTGACTATGGCCGCGCGGACAACGAAAACCGCGTTGGTCAGGTGACGGGCCTGGCGTGGACGGAAGTGGGCGGCGATCTGCTGACTATCGAAACCGCCTGCGTACCGGGTAAAGGTAAGTTGACCTACACCGGTTCTCTGGGTGAAGTCATGCAGGAGTCGATTCAGGCTGCGCTGACCGTGGTGCGCGCGCGTGCGGAAAAACTGGGTATTAACCCGGACTTTTACGAAAAACGCGACATCCACGTTCACGTACCTGAAGGGGCGACGCCGAAAGACGGTCCAAGTGCGGGTATTGCTATGTGTACTGCGCTGGTGTCTTGTCTTACCGGTAACCCAGTTCGCGCCGACGTAGCGATGACGGGTGAGATCACCCTGCGTGGTCAGGTTCTGCCTATCGGTGGTTTGAAAGAAAAACTGCTGGCGGCACACCGTGGCGGCATTAAGACGGTCTTAATTCCCGATGAGAACAAACGTGACCTGGAAGAGATTCCGGACAACGTAATTGCCGATCTTAATATTCACCCGGTGAAACGTATTGAGGAAGTTCTGACTCTTGCGTTGCAAAATGAACCCTCTGGAATGCAGGTTGTGACGGCAAAATAGTGACCTCGCGCAAAGAGCATTAATAAAAACAGGGCTGGCAGGCCATTTCGGGCTTGCCAGCCTTTTTTTGTATAGCTAATTTAGATAACGGATTAGGCTTGCCATCATTAACGGGTGTTGTAAGGGCATGGCAGGCCTGATATAACTGCTGCGCGGTCGCACTTTGAAGGATTCAGGTGCGATATAAATTATAAAGAGGAAGAGAAGAGTGAATAAATCTCAACTGATCGACAAAATTGCTGCAGGGGCTGATATCTCTAAAGCTGCGGCTGGACGTGCGTTAGATGCAATTATTGCTTCTGTTACCGAATCTCTGAAAGAAGGTGATGACGTAGCGCTGGTAGGTTTTGGTACTTTTGCCGTTAAAGAGCGTGCTGCCCGTACTGGTCGCAACCCGCAAACAGGTAAAGAGATCACCATCGCCGCGGCTAAAGTACCGGGCTTCCGTGCAGGTAAAGCACTGAAAGACGCGGTAAACTAAGTGATTTCCCCTTTGGGGATGTGACGAAGTACAAGGGCGCATCGACTGATGTGCCTTTTTTATTTGTAATTCCGGTACTTTCTACGCGTTGTGGGCTGACAATTGCCCCTGTTTCTTGTCACAATAGACCTTTGTGCGCAGCGTTCAGGAAACGCTATGCTGCGTGAAGCATATATACTCAAAATCCTTGTTGCCGTTGTTGTCATCAACGCGGGGGCAGCAGAGAGGATAACGCGTATAGTCATCTACAGCGGAGTGTGGTTACACCATGATGGACAGCTTACGCACGGCTGCTAACAGTCTCGTGCTCAAGATTATTTTCGGTATCATTATCGTGTCGTTCATTTTGACCGGCGTGAGTGGTTACCTGATTGGCGGGGGCAATAACTTCGCCGCCAAAGTGAATGGCCAGGAGATCAGCCGCGGGCAGTTCGAGAATGCGTTCAACAGCGAGCGTAACCGCATGCAGCAACAGCTGGGCGATCAATACTCCGAACTGGCCGCGAACGAAGGCTACATGAAAACGCTGCGTCAGCAGGTGCTGAATCGTCTTATTGACGAAGCGCTGCTGGATCAGTACTCCCACGAGCTTAAGCTCAACATCAGCGACGATCAGGTTAAACAGGCTATTTTCGCCACGCCTGCGTTCCAGGTGGACGGCAAGTTTGATAACAACCGCTACAACGCGATTGTCAATCAAATGGGAATGACTGCAGACCAGTACGCACAGGCATTACGTAATCAGCTCACGACGCAGCAGCTGATTAACGGTGTTGCCGGTACGGACTTCATGCTGAAAGGCGAAACGGACGAACTGGCGGCGCTGGTCGCACAGCAGCGTATCGTGCGCGAGGCGACGATTGACGTTAACGCTCTGGCCGCGAAGCAGTCTGTTACCGAGCAGGAAGTTGCCAGCTACTACGAGCAGAATAAAAACAACTTTATGACGCCGGAACAGTTCCGCGTGAGCTACATCAAGCTGGATGCTGCTGCTATGCAGGAGACGGCCAGCGATGCTGATATTCAGTCTTACTATGACCAGCATCAGGATCAGTTCACTCAGCCGCAGCGTAACCGCTACAGCATCATTCAGACCAAAACGGAAGATGAAGCCAAAGCGGTACTGGATGAGCTGAACAAAGGCGGTGACTTCGCTGCGCTGGCGAAAGAAAAATCTGCCGATATCATCTCTGCTCGTAAAGGCGGTGATATGGGATGGCTGGAAGATTCCACTACCCCGGATGAGCTGAAAAATGCTGGTCTGAAAGAAAAAGGCCAACTGTCTGGCGTAATTAAGTCTTCCGTTGGTTTCCTCGTTGCGCGTCTTGACGACGTACAGCCTGCGCAAGTTAAACCGCTGAGCGAAGCCCGTGACGAGATTGCGGCAAAAGTGAAGCAGGAAAAAGCGCTGGATGCCTACTATGCGCTGCAGCAGAAAGTCAGCGACGCGGCCAGCAACGATAACGAATCTCTGGCGGGTGCAGAGCAGGCTGCGGGTATGAAAGCGGTTGAAACGGGCTGGTTTAGCCGTGACAGCCTGCCGGAAGAACTGAATTTCAAACCGGTCGCTGACATTATTTTCAATGGTGGTCTGGTTGGCGAAAATGGTACGCCTGGCAGTAACTCCGACATCATCACCGTGGATGGCGATCGCGCGTTTGTACTGCGTATTGCAGAGCACAAAGCCGAAGCCGTGAAGCCACTGGCTGAAGTGAAAGATCAGGTAACTGCGCTTGTTAAGCACAATAAAGCAGAGCAGCAGGCGAAGCTTGATGCCGATAAACTGCTGGCTGATCTGAAAGCCGGTAAAGGCGATGAAGCGATGAAAGCGGCGGGTCTGAGCTTTGGCGAGGCGAAAACGCTGAGCCGTACGGGTCAGGATCCGCTGAGCCAGGCTGCCTTTGCTCTGAGCCTGCCGGCGAAAGACAAACCGAGCTACGGCGTAGCGAACGACATGCAGGGTAACGTTGTTCTGTTGGCACTGGACGAGGTGAAAGCCGGTTCTATGCCTGAAGCGCAGAAGAAAGCGATGGTTCAGGGGATCACTCAGAACAACGCGCAGATTGTCTTCGAAGCGCTGATGAGCAACCTGCGTAAAGCCGCAAAAATTAAAATCGGTGATGCGCTGGAACAGCAGCAATAACCGAGGCAGTTCGCAAAAAATTGCAAAAAGTTGTATCTACCAAAGGCCGCTTTCGCGTCCTTTTCCATTTCTGATATTTGCCGTTTGTCTGCCGTTCTGCACCTCGCTATCGTGATTCCACTGTTAACAAACAAGGAGAAAACAGTATGAAACATGGAATCAAAGCTCTGCTTATCACTCTTTCATTGACCTGCGCTGGTATGGCCCAAACCGCATTGGCGGCTGAGCCTGTCGCCAAAAGCCAGGCGACTCAAACCAAAGCGGAAAACCCAGGGGCGGCACAAAGCAAAGCCACACTGCCCGCTAAAGCAAGCGACGATGAGGGCACCAGGGTAAGCATCAACAGCGCTTCTGCGGAGGATTTAGCGCGAGTTATGAATGGCGTGGGTCTAAAGAAAGCGCAGGCGATTGTGAGCTATCGTGAGGAGTACGGGCCGTTTAAAACGGTGGATGATTTAAAACAGGTGCCGGGCATGGGCAGTTCACTGGTTGAGCGTAACCTGGCAGTTTTAACACTTTAATAACTTGCAGAGCGCTGAAAGTTTGCCAGACTGTAGAGGTCATACCAGTTATGACCTCTTTACTCAAAAGTCTGTTCCTATAAAAACAACGTAAGGCTCCTGCGCTATGCAAACACAAATCAAAGTCCGTGGTTTTCATCTTGATGTCTATCAGCACGTTAACAATGCCCGCTATCTGGAGTTTCTGGAAGAGGCCCGCTGGGATGGTCTGGAAAACAGCGACAGCTTTCAGTGGATGACCGCGCACAACATCGCTTTTGTGGTCGTGAATATTAATATCAACTACCGGCGACCTGCGGTGCTGAGCGATCTGCTGACCATCACCAGTCAGGTTCAACAGTTAAATGGCAAAAGTGGCGTGTTAAACCAGACCATTACCCTGGAGCCGGAAGGGCAGGTGGTGGCAGACGCGCTGATTACGTTCGTCTGTATTGATTTGAAAACGCAAAAAGCGTTGCCGTTGGAAGGGGAGTTGCGCGAAAAACTGGAGCAGATGGTGCAGTAGTGGCATTGAGTACCTGTAGGCCGGATAAGCAAAGCGCCATCCGGCAATACAATCACTTTAACCCGGTTTTCTGCTTCATTGCCGCCATCACTGCCGGTTTATCCGCCAGATAATGGTTCAGGCCGTTGGCACGCAGATTACACGCCGCACAGTGACCGCAACCGTCACCTTTGATGCCGTTATAGCAGGTCAGCGTTTCTTCGCGTACCAGGTCCAGCTTGCCCCAATAATCGGCCAGTGCCCAGGTTTCGGCTTTATCGATCCACATCAGTGGGGTTTCAAAGCGAATATCTTTCGCCATCCCCAGGCTTACAGCATGGTTCAGGGCTTTAACGAACTCATCGCGACAGTCCGGATAGCCGGAGAAATCGGTCTCACATACGCCGGTAATGACCGCCTCTGCCTGCACCTGGTACGCGTAAATTGCTGCCAGCGTTAAGAACAGAACATTGCGTCCTGGCACAAAGGTATTGGGAATGCCGTTCGCATCCGGTTCGTAATCGGGTACCGGAATGTTATCGCGGGTCAGGCTGCTGACAGCCAGTTCACTGAGCAATGTGACATCAAGTACTTTGTGCGCGCGCGCGCCAAGTTTTAAGGCCAGGTCACGTGCGACATCAATCTCAGCGCGATGGCGCTGACCATAATCAAAGGTCACGCAGTGCACTTCATCATACTGATGCAGCGCTTGCGCCAGACAAGTCGTGGAGTCCTGACCTCCACTGAATACAACAACGGCACGTTTCATGGCTTTTCCTGACAAAATAACGAAGCCCTTATGGTAGCGCCTGGACGTGCCGTCGACCAGCTTCTTCACACTGAAGGAGGTGGCAGCCAGGCTTCGGTAAACTCGAACCAGCCACGAGGATTCAGGCGTACGCCGTTCACACCCGGTGGCGCGCTGATGCGATAGTGATAATTGAACAGTGGGGTCAGGGTAGCGTCATGCATTAGCGTGGCGAAAACTTGTTGTAAAGCAGCGTGGCGATCGTCCTCATCGGCCTGGATTTGAAGGGCATCCAGGGTCGTTTGCAAATGTGTGTATGCTGGCGCATTCAATACATGTGACCAGAGCTGATCGCAGCGCAACCACTGTTCGAGAGTATATTCAGGTGCCTCACCAATCAGCCTGTCGCCCATCATCAGGTCGGCCTGGGCTAAGGGATGATCGCCATCCCAGTTTTTAGCATTATGAAAAATAAGCGTTAATTCACAGCCGAGCAGCGCCAGCGCCTGGCGAAGCTGTTCAGCCATAGCGTGAAGTTCTACCGGCAGGTGATAAGCCAGCGTCAGCTTTTCCGGTAATGCCACCTCATCGAGTTCATCCCATTGTGGGATAGTCCATCCGGGGAGCAGTGCATTGCTTGGCGTGATCAGATTTTCATCCACTTCAAGCGTTTGTAGCAGGGAAGAACGGTGGATGATATTGATCAGTCTACGGGCCTGCTGCGTATTCAGGTGCGCGCTTTTTCTGAGCGTGAGATAGCAAAAACCAAGACTGATCCCGCTGCTTACCTGGCTTAGCATAGGCAACTCTTCGGGTTTACCAATCGCAATTTGCACCGGATGGCGACAGCTGGTGCCCAGATCCTGGGAGAAGAGCTGTGGGGTTATCCAGTATTCAATGGCTTTTAGCAGCGGATGACTCAGATGGTAGTGATCATGGCTCTCGATACGCACCAGCTCAGGAGTAAACAGCGTCAACCGGAACGGGCCGGTACCCACAAACGGGTGCTCAGGATGCGCCAGGTGACTGCTGTAGCTTGCCAGACGGTGCGCCAGCCAGAAGTCGGGACGATGCAGAATAAAGGTCAGACACTGGGGATGCGTCACCTCAATGCGCTTTACGCTGATAAACAGCTTATTCAGCGCGGGGAGTTCTAACAGCTTCAGCAACTGCTGATGTAGCTGTGAGCTGCTTACCGTATCACCGTTATGCCAATGCAGGGTGGAACGAATATAGAAATCCCAGCGCAGGCCGTCAGCGGAAATATTCCAGTGGTGGGCTAAGTCTCCACAAGGACGTTGCGTAGTGCTGTCAAACCGGGTCAGGCCAGAGAAAACTTGTCCGGCGAGGTGTTGCTCCGCGCGACCAGGGAGAAAACCGGGGTGCAAGGGGTCGAGCGGGCGGTAATAGGGGATACGTAGGGTTGGCGTGTCGTTTTGCCACTGACCGCCCATAAACGGTTGTAGCAGTGTTCTTAATTCGCCCGGAGCCAACTGAGCCAGTTCCAGTACGCTAAGCTGCTCTCCCTTTTGCAGCGCCTGTTCCATCATGGTGTTGCGCAGTGAATCTGGCGTCACTAAAAACCGCAGTTGCCCGCGTTTCCCGCGCCCCGACTGGGCATGCCACTCCAGCCAGCCCGCATCCTGCGCTTGCTTTAGCAGGGTACGCACATGGCGTTCGCTACAAAAACAGCGTTCGGCCAGTTCCCCGACGGTCACCGACTGCGGTTCGCCGTTCGAGGGCAGCCACAGGCGTTGGTACTGGTTCAGGCGATTAAGCAGACGCATTGATACTTTTTCCTTCAGGATGTCCGTTAACGGTTTATGCGTAGAGAAACCCGGAACAATTCATTTTATCTATTCACTATTACTTCCGTATATCTCAGGTGATACTGGATCACAAGTTAATCGCGTCACAGTGTGGAGAAAGAAATGGCTCGTCTGGCTGCATTTGATATGGATGGCACCCTTTTGATGCCGAATCACCATTTAGGTGACGAAACGCTTTCAACGCTGTCGCGCCTGCGTGAACGCGATATTACTCTGACATTTGCTACCGGCCGACATGTGCTTGAGATGCGCCATATTTTAGGCTCGATCTCACTGGACGCCTTTTTGATCACGGGTAATGGCACGCGTATTCACTCTCTTGAGGGCGATGTGTTACACCGTCAGGATCTGGATCCGAATGTCGCGGATATTGTGTTGCATCAGAAGTGGGACACTACCGCCAGCATGCATGTCTTTAATGACAACGGTTGGTTCACCGGACAAGAGATCCCCTCGCTGCTGCAGGCACATGTGTATAGCGGATTTCGCTACCAGATCGTCGATGTGAAACGTATTCCGGCGCATCAGGTCACGAAAGTCTGTTTCTGCGGCGATCATGACTCTTTGATCCAATTGCGAATTCAACTGAATGAAGCGCTGGGTGAACAGGCGAATCTCTGTTTTTCCGCGTTTGATTGCCTTGAGGTGCTGCCGCTGGGCTGTAATAAAGGATCGGCATTGGCGGTGTTGAGCGACCATTTAGGTTATTCAATGGCCGAGTGTATGGCGTTTGGCGATGCTATGAACGATCGCGAAATGTTAGGCAGCGTTGGGCGCGGCCTGATTATGGGTAACGCGATGCCGCAACTGATTGCTGAACTGCCTCATTTATCGGTGATTGGGCATTGCCGTAATCAGGCAGTGTCACACTTTTTGACGCATTGGCTGGACAATCCACATCTACCTTATTCCCCCGAATGAGAGATCCCTTCCAGCAAGCCAGACTTCGCGTCTGGCTTTTTTTTATACCATTAATGGGTGTTCAGTAGTCGGGCGAGCTCCGCTTTCCACGGCGTTAAATCACCGATGTGCGTGTCGACCCACTGTGGGTTGTAGTAGGTTTCCAGATAGCGTTCGCCGCTGTCACACAACAGCGTCACCAGTGAGCCGCTTTCTCCGGCATCGCGCATACGGGCGGCAAGTTGCAGTGTTCCCCACATATTGGTACCCGTAGAGGCGCCGACTTTACGGCCCAACTGCGTTTCCAGCCAGTGTGCGGTGGCCACGCTTGCGGCATCCGGCACGCGCAGCATTTCATCGACCACGTCAGGAATGAAAGACGGTTCGACACGCGGGCGGCCAATGCCTTCAATTTTACTTCCTACCGGACTGCGTAACGTGGCATCGCGATCCTGCCAGAAGGGCAGAAAGACCGAGTTTTCCGGGTCCACTACCATCAGTTGAGTGTCGTAGCCCTGACAACGGATATAGCGGCCAATGGTTGCTGAGGTGCCACCGGTTCCGGCGCTCATCACAATATGGCGGGGAACGGGGTTGGGCTCGCACTGCATCTGACGAAAGATGCTGTCGGCGATATTATTATTGCCGCGCCAGTCGGTGGCGCGCTCAGCGTAAGTGAACTGGTCCATGTAATGACCGTTCAGCTCACGCGCCAGTTGCTCAGAGGCCGCATAGATTTCGCAGGCGCTTTCCACGAAATGACAGCGACCGCCGTAAAATTCAATCTGTTCAACCTTACGTTTTGCCGTACAGGAAGGCATGACGGCAATAAATGGCAACCCTAACAGTCGAGCGAAATAAGCCTCAGAGACCGCCGTTGAACCGGACGATGATTCAATGATGGTGGTGCCTTCTTTGATCCAGCCATTGCACAATCCGTACAGAAACAGTGAGCGCGCCAGACGATGCTTCAGACTCCCGGTCGGATGCGTGCTCTCATCTTTTAAATAGAGCTGAATGCCCGGGAACGCCGGTAGCGACAGGCGAATGAGATGCGTATCCGCAGAACGCTGATAATCCGCGTTGATTTCATTGATGGCGTTTTTAACCCAGGAGCTATTCATCATTAATAGATATCCATTTGTCATTTTGTGCCCAGAATAGCGAAAAGCACGGAAAAAATTGTTGCCATTTAGCCTTTAAAATAGAATGTAAGGAGAAAATTCTTCTCTGTGGAGTGGATATGTTAGACAAAATTGACCGCAAGCTACTCGGCTTGCTGCAACAGGACTGCACCCTTTCTTTGCAGGCATTAGCAGATGCCGTTAATCTGACTACCACCCCCTGCTGGAAACGTCTCAAACGACTTGAGGATGACGGTATCCTGCTGGGCAGAGTCGCCCTGTTGGATCCAGAAAAACTGGGGCTGGGACTCACCGCGTTTGTGCTGATCAAAACTCAGCATCACAGCAGCGAATGGTATTGCCGCTTTGTCACTGAAGTGACCGGAATGCCCGAGGTTCTGGGGTTCTGGCGTATGGCAGGGGAGTATGACTACCTGATGCGAGTGCAGGTTGCTGATATGAAAAGCTATGATGAATTCTATAAGCGCCTGGTGAATAGCGTACCGGGCCTGTCTGACGTCACCTCCAGCTTTGCCATGGAACAGATTAAATACACAACTGCTCTACCTATTGAATAATTCTCCCGGCGCTTATTGCCGGAAATCTTGTCAGGACATAACGCGTGCGATTATTTGCTCAATTAAGCTGGTACTTCCGCCGGGAGTGGCGTCGCTACCTCGGGGCAGTGGCCTTGCTTATCATCATCGCTATCCTTCAGCTTATTCCGCCGAAAGTGGTCGGGATCATTGTGGATGGCGTGACGACTCAACGTTTCACCACCGAGCGGCTGCTGATGTGGGTGGGGACAATTGCCCTGATTGCCGTGGTGGTTTATTTGCTGCGCTATGTCTGGCGCGTGCTGCTGTTTGGCGCATCCTACCAACTGGCGGTTGAGCTGCGGGAAGATTATTACCGTCAGTTGAGTCGCCAGCATCCAGAATTTTATCTGCGGCACCGTACGGGCGATCTGATGGCGCGGGCAACCAACGATGTCGATCGCGTCGTATTTGCCGCCGGAGAAGGGGTGCTGACGCTGGTGGATTCGCTGGTCATGGGGTGTGCGGTGCTGATCGTGATGTCAACGCAGATAAGCTGGCAACTGACGTTGATTGCGCTGCTGCCGATGCCGGTGATGGCGTTGATGATCAAACGTTACGGCGATCGACTCCATAACCGTTTTAAGCTGGCGCAGGCGGCGTTTTCCAGTCTCAACGATCGTACTCAGGAAAGCCTGACCAGTATTCGTATGATCAAGGCCTTTGGTCTGGAGGATCGACAGTCGGCATTATTTGCCGCTGATGCTGAAGATACCGGTAAGAAAAACCTGCGCGTGGCGCGCATTGACGCCCGCTTTGATCCCACGATTTATATCGCCATTGGTATGGCTAACCTGCTGGCGATTGCCGGGGGAAGCTGGATGTTGGTACACGGCTCGCTGACGCTCGGGCAGCTCACCAGCTTTATGATGTATCTCGGTCTGATGATTTGGCCGATGCTGGCGCTGGCCTGGATGTTTAACATCGTCGAACGCGGCAGCGCCGCGTATAGCCGAATTCGCGCCATGCTGGCAGAAGCGCCGGTAGTGGATGACGGTACTGAACCGGTGCCGGAAGGACGCGGCGAGCTGGCGGTGGCGATTCGCGAATTTTGCTACCCGCAAACCACTCACCCGGCGCTGGAAAATGTGAATTTCCAGCTCAAACCTGGACAGATGCTGGGCATCTGTGGTCCGACCGGCTCGGGAAAAAGTACGGTGCTGTCGCTGATCCAGCGTCATTTTGATATCACCCAGGGCGATGTGCGCTTTCATGATATCCCATTAACGCGCTTACAGCTGGATAGCTGGCGTAGCCGACTGGCGGTTGTCAGCCAGACGCCATTTCTGTTTTCCGATACCGTCGGCAATAACATCGCCTTAGGACGCCCGCAGGCCACGCAGGAAGAGATCGAGCATGTGGCGCGTCTTGCCAGCGTTCATGAGGATATTTTACGTCTTCCGCAGGGCTATGACACCGAAGTGGGCGAACGCGGGGTGATGCTGTCTGGCGGGCAAAAACAGCGTATTTCTATCGCTCGAGCGCTTCTGCTGAACGCTGAAATCCTGATTCTGGATGATGCGTTGTCGGCGGTAGATGGTCGTACCGAACATCAGATTTTGCATAACCTGCGCCAGTGGGGCGAAGGCCGAACCGTGATTATTAGCGCACACCGTTTGTCGGCTCTGACGGAAGCCAGCGAGATTATCGTGATGCAGCATGGGCATATTGCCCAGCGCGGTGAGCATGAATCTTTAGTGCAGCAGCCTGGCTGGTATCGCGATATGTACCGCTATCAGCAACTGGAAGCGGCGCTGTCTGATGCGCCAGAGATAAACGAGGAGGCGGCTAATGCGTAGTTTCGGGCAATTATGGCCGACTCTGAAAAGACTGCTGGCGTATGGTTCCCCATGGCGAAAACAGTTAGCGATTGCGGTCGTCATGCTGTGGGTGGCGGCGGCGGCGGAAGTCAGCGGCCCGCTGCTGATTAGCTATTTTATCGATAACATGGTGGCGAAGAACAATCTGCCGCTGGCGATGGTTGCCGGGCTGGTTGCCGCCTATGTCGGTCTGCAACTGCTGGCGGCAGGGCTGCATTACGCGCAGTCGTTACTGTTTAACCAGGCGGCGGTTGGCGTAGTACAACAGTTACGTACCGACGTAATGGACGCTGCGCTGCGCCAGCCGCTCAGCGCCTTTGATACTCAGCCCGTCGGGCAGCTTATCTCCCGCGTGACCAATGACACCGAAGTGATTCGTGACCTGTACGTGACGGTGGTCGCAACGGTTCTGCGCAGCGCGGCCTTAATTGGTGCCATGCTGGTCGCGATGTTCAGCCTCGAGTGGCGTATGGCGCTGGTGGCGATGGCCATTTTCCCGGCCGTGTTGGTGGTGATGGTGATTTACCAACGCTACAGCACCCCGATTGTGCGTCGGGTGCGCGCTTATCTGGCGGATATTAACGATGGCTTTAACGAAGTCATCAACGGCATGAGCGTTATCCAGCAGTTCCGCCAGCAGGCAAGGTTTGGCGAGAGAATGGGGGAGGCCAGCCGCTCGCACTATATGGCGCGAATGCAGACCCTGCGACTGGATGGCTTTTTGCTGCGTCCGCTGCTAAGCCTTTTCTCGGCGCTAATCCTCTGCGGTTTGCTGATGCTGTTCAGTTTTACCTCTGGCACCTCCATCGAGGTTGGCGTGCTGTACGCGTTCATCAGCTACCTCGGCCGTTTGAACGAACCGCTGATCGAGCTGACCACTCAGCAATCAATGCTGCAGCAGGCGGTTGTCGCCGGTGAGCGAGTGTTCGAACTGATGGACGGGCCTCGTCAGCGCTATGGTGAAGACGATCGCCCGCTCAAAAGCGGAGACATTGAGGTGGATAACGTTTCATTTGCCTATCGCGACGACAATCTGGTGCTGCAAAACATCAGTCTGTCCGTGCCTTCGCGCAGCTTTGTGGCTTTGGTCGGACACACAGGCAGCGGCAAAAGCACGCTGGCCAGCCTGCTGATGGGATATTACCCGCTGACGCAGGGGGAAATCCGCCTTGACGGACGTCCGTTGTCTTCTCTGAGCCACGGTGCGTTACGTCAGGGCATCGCGATGGTGCAGCAGGATCCGGTGGTGATGGCGGATACCTTCCTGGCAAACGTCACGCTGGGTCGCGATATCTCAGAAGAGCGGGTCTGGCAGGCGCTGGAGACTGTGCAACTGGCAGAACTGGCTCGGGGTTTGAGCGAGGGGATTCATACCCGGCTGGGCGAGCAGGGCAATAATCTCTCCGTTGGGCAGAAACAGCTGCTGGCGCTGGCGCGGGTATTGGTTGAAACGCCGCAGGTGCTGATCCTCGATGAAGCCACAGCCAGTATTGATTCCGGTACTGAACAGGCCATTCAGCACGCGCTGGCGGCGGTCCGTGAACACACTACGCTGGTGGTGATTGCGCATCGGTTATCGACGATTGTCGATGCGGATACCATTCTGGTGCTGCATCGCGGTCAGGCGGTTGAGCGTGGTACGCACCAGCAATTACTGGCGGCGCAAGGCCGTTACTGGCAGATGTATCAGCTGCAGCTGGCGGGCGAAGAGTTAGCCGCCAGCACGCAAGAGGATTCTGTTATCGCCTGACGGCGCAGTGCTTATCCGGCCACGCGGTATCGTAGGCCGGGTAAGGCGTTTACGCCGCCATCCGGCAATCAACAATCTGGTGCAAAAATGTAACGCACTGTGCACCGTTATAGTGCGTTTTTTCTGTTTCTCTCCCGGCAGCACCCGGCGAACCTGAATCATTCCGCGTTTTTCATTCCTGGCACACCCCTTGCAATATTCCTCTCGTGTATCTGCAGCCACTACTGAATTCTGACTGGAGGGGATCTATGAAGCTGGTTACCGTGGTAATCAAACCGTTCAAACTGGAAGACGTCCGTGAAGCACTGTCGTCTATTGGTATTCAGGGGCTGACCGTCACCGAAGTGAAGGGGTTTGGCCGACAGAAAGGTCATGCTGAGCTGTACCGTGGGGCTGAATATAGCGTCAATTTTCTGCCAAAGGTGAAGATTGATGTGGCGATTGCCGACGACCAACTGGATGGCGTGATTGATGTCATCAGTAAGGCGGCATACACCGGAAAAATTGGCGACGGCAAAATCTTCGTCGCCGAGCTGCAACGTGTGATTCGTATTCGTACCGGCGAAGCCGACGAAGCCGCACTGTAACTTCTGGCACACAGTGATAGGAAACCAAAAAATGAAGATAGCAACGATGAAAACAGGTATTGCTTCACTGGCGCTACTGCCGGGACTGGCGATGGCGGCACCGGCGGTTGCGGATAAAGCAGATAACGCTTTTATGATGATCTGTACCGCGCTGGTGCTGTTTATGACTATCCCTGGCATTGCGTTGTTCTACGGCGGTTTGATTCGCGGTAAGAACGTGCTGTCGATGCTGACTCAGGTGACGGTGACATTCGCTCTGGTTTGTATTCTATGGGTGGTTTATGGCTACTCACTGGCCTTTGGCGAAGGGAATAATTTCTTCGGCAACTTCAACTGGGTATTGCTGAAGAACATCGCGCTGACGGCGGTCACGGGGAGCTTCTACCAATACATTCACGTTGCTTTTCAGGGATCTTTTGCCTGCATCACCGTTGGGCTGATTGTCGGGGCTCTTGCTGAGCGTATTCGTTTCTCTGCAGTGCTGATTTTTGTGGTGGTGTGGTTAACGTTGTCGTACATCCCCATTGCCCATATGGTCTGGGGCGGCGGCTTACTGGCTTCTCACGGCGCACTGGATTTTGCCGGCGGGACGGTCGTGCACATCAACGCAGCGATTGCTGGTCTGGTTGGTGCGTATCTGATTGGCAAACGCGTCGGTTTTGGCAAAGAAGCCTTTAAACCGCATAACCTGCCGATGGTCTTCACCGGTACCGCTATTCTCTACATTGGTTGGTTTGGCTTTAACGCCGGTTCAGCGGGAACGGCGAATGAAATTGCCGCACTGGCCTTCGTCAATACCGTGGTCGCCACCGCTGCCGCCATCCTCGGATGGATCTTCGGTGAATGGGCGCTGCGTGGCAAACCGTCTCTGCTGGGCGCTTGTTCTGGTGCTATTGCAGGTCTGGTGGGCGTAACACCTGCATGTGGCTACATTGGTGTCGGAGGAGCGCTGATTATCGGTGTCGTTGCGGGGCTGGCTGGCCTGTGGGGTGTGACCATGCTGAAGCGTTTTCTGCGCGTGGACGATCCGTGTGATGTGTTTGGCGTGCACGGCGTGTGCGGTATTGTTGGCTGCATCCTGACCGGCGTTTTCGCTGCCAGCTCTCTGGGCGGCGTGGGCTTTGCCGAGGGCGTGACCATGGGGCATCAGCTGCTGGTGCAACTGGAAAGCGTGGCGATCACCATCGTCTGGTCCGGCGTGGTGGCCTTCATTGGCTATAAGCTGGCAGATATGACGGTGGGTCTGCGCGTACCGGAAGAGCAGGAACGCGAAGGTCTGGATGTGAACAGTCACGGCGAAAACGCCTACAACGCTTGATGTTTCAATCTGCCGGATGGCAACGCTTTTGCGCCACCATCCGGTAATTCTCAATTGCGATTACGCATTACCCCTTCCTGCACGGTAGAGGCGACCAGTACGCCGTCCTGGGTATAAAACTCCCCGCGTACAAAACCCCGGGCACCGGAGGCCGAAGTGCTCTCGACGTTATACAACAGCCACTCATTAATATTGAACGGACGGTGGAACCACATTGAATGGTCAATGGTGGCGATCTGAATCCCTTTTTCCAGAAAACCAATCCCGTATGGCTGCAGTGCAACAGGCAGGAAGTTCAGGTCTGAGGCATAGCCAAGCAGATATTGATGGACGCGCAGATCGTCCTGCAGCTCGCCGTTTGCGCGGATCCATACCTGGCGCGCCGGAGGTGCGACGTGACCTTTTAAGGGGTTGTGAAACTCAACCGGGCGCACTTCCAACGGACGATCGTTGATAAATTTTTCTTTCAACAGCGGCGGCAGTAAATGCGCCACTGAACGGGCAATTTCCGTTTCTGATTTCAGCTCATCGGGACCCGGCGCATCCGGCATGGTTTTCTGATGTTCAAATCCGTCTTCCGGTGCCTGGAAAGAGGCGGTCATGTAAAAAATGGGTTTACCATTCTGAATTGCGGCAACGCGGCGCGCGCTGAAGCTGTTACCATCACGCAAGACTTCAACATCATAGATGATGGGCTTTTGGCTATCGCCGGGGCGTAAAAAATAGCTGTGAAAAGAGTGGACCAGACGCTCTTCCGGTACGGTTTCTTTGGCGGCATACAGCGCCTGACCGACAACCTGCCCCCCAAAAACCTGGCGTAACCCTAAGTCTTCACTTTGGCCCCGAAAGAGTCCTTCTTCAATTTTTTCCAGATTTAACAATGTCAGCAAATTTTTCAGCGCCAGACTCATACGTGCTCTCCAGGTTATATCGTTCTCGCAGCGAGGTAGGCAGAGTATAACGCAATTTTGAAAGTGGTCCGATGGGTGCAATTGTCTGAATTAAAGGCCTATTACAGGCAAAAACAGCTGTCTTGTGCCACACTTAGTCACGTTATGTTTTTGTTAACCACTCTTCTGGCGAGGAAAGTTCTCGCTGGTGCATAGATGATAAGGAGAATTTAATGAAACTCGTGCACATGGTAAGTGGTTTAGCGGTTGCGGTCGCTCTGGCGGCCTGTGCTGATAAAAGTGCAGATATTCAGACACCTGCGCCAAGCCCTAATACGTCAATTGCTGACACACAGTCTAAAATTCAACAGCCAAATGTTTCTGGTACGGTATGGATCCGCCAGAAAGTGGCCTTGCCACCCGATGCGGTGCTGACCGTCACGCTGTCAGATGCGTCGCTGGCCGATGCGCCGTCAAAAGTGCTGTCGCAAAAAGCGGTCCGTACTGAAGGCAAGCAGGCGCCATTCAGCTTCGTATTACCGTTTAATCCAGCAGATATTCAGCCTAACGCTCGTATTCTGCTGAGTGCGGCAATTACGGTTAATGACAAACTGGTCTTTATTACTGATACCGTTCAGACGGTCATTAATCAGGGTGGTACAAAAGCTGACCTGACGCTGGTCCCTGTACAGCAAACGGCAGTACCGGTTCAGGCGAGCGGTGGGGCTGCCACCACGGTGCCGTCAACGTCACCAACCCAGGTGAATCCGTCTTCTGCCGTTCCTGCCCCCACGCAGTACTAAGGTAGTCGTAACCCTCTCCGCCTGGAGAGGGTTAGTACACCCAGCGATAACGCTGTAAATCGATCTGTCCGCTTCCAGAAACCACAATTCCCTCTGCCAGTAACGCCTGACGCTGCCGTTGCAGGTCGGGGCCGGTCAGCGAAATGGTACCATGGCGATTGACCACCCGATGCCAGGGCAGAGTGCTGCCTTCGGGGAGACGCTTAAGCACGCCGCCTACCTGGCGCGCAGCACGCGGCGAACCGGCAAGCCTGGCAACATCGCCATACGTAGTGACGAAACCTTCGGGGATTGACGCGACGATTTGCCAGACGCGTTGGGGGAAAGAGTCTTGTATATCCATTATTTATTCCTGCGCTAATCCTCCAGCATAATGCTGAATGGCGAAGGAGTGAAGCTGCATTGCACAAGAAAACAGCATCCGATGCTGGATGGGTTGCAATTACAGGGTGCAGCAGTGATAATGCGCCTGCGCGTTGGTTAACAACGCTCTCAATGGGGGCTCTGTTGGTTCTCCCGCAACACTACTCTGTTTACCAGGTCAGGTCCGGAAGGAAGCAGCCAAGGCAGATGACGTGTGTGCCGGGATGTAGCTGGCAGGGCCCCCACCCAATTCTGCCGTCCGGCAATTTCCCTTCTGCTTATCTTCTTTTCTTTGTCATCGTATTGTCATTTTATTGTCATCAAATGCTGTCAATGTGTTTCGGGGATGTTATTTGATGCTTTTGCCGCCGCCATCGCACTGTAACGACAGAGTCTTACATTCGGTGTGTTTTGGCTGACCACAAGGATTTTCTACGATGTCGACCGCTGTATTGAATGTCAAAATTGATGAGGCGCTAAAAGAAAAGCTTCGCCATTACGCTGAAGTGCATAACGAAAATTTAAGTGTTGCGACGGAAAAACTGCTGCTGATTGCGTTTACCGCCGTTGAAGAGGCGGGAGTCTCCGCTGAGGATATCGATAGCCAGCATACGGAAGAGTCCGTAGTTGAAGCACTGACTCCTAAAGAAATCAAAGCGTTGCGCAGACTACTGAAGAAGAAAAAATGAAACAACAACCGCTCTCAACCGCCTGTAATTACGGCGAAGCTTGTGAAATGCTGCGTTCCGGTTATGTGAAACATGTTCGTCTGAGCTGGAATGTCGGCAGCGATGAGTTCTTCCGTATTGCCTCCGACTGGTGTGATGCCGGGGCAAAAATTAAGAAAGACGGTGAGAATTTCGTAATTTCCCTGAAGGGATTCCCGGTTCCTCCTCAACAGTAATATTGCTGGGACTTCCTTGTCCATCACGGTATTCAATGGCGGGTCTTTTGACTCGTCGCTTAGATTATTTTGCGCATTTTTCCGCTGCTGGCCTGCAATCGCAGGTTATCCCAAATGGGTTGCAACACTCTGAAAGCAGCACGCGCTGTGTCATCCGGTAACGTGAAGGGCATACGCAAAAAGCGATCGAATGCGCCATCAAGGCCAAACCGCGTACCGGTACCCAGCTGAATGCCTGCACTTTCGGCGCGAGTGGCAAAGAGCGTCGCCAGCGTATCGGGCAGTTCAACCCAGAAAGAGAGTCCTCCCTGTGGCTGGGTAAACTGCCATTCCGGGAAATGTGAGTTCATCAGGTCCGAGCACAGATCTCGCCGCGATGTGAGCAGGCGTCTTCTGTCAGGAAGAAAGTTAGGGGCGTTATCCAGCAGCCAACTGGTGGCGAGTTGTTCAAGCACCGGGGAGCCTAAATCGAAGGTATCGCGGGTTTGTACCAGCGCCGCAATGGTTCGTGCCGACGCCCGGATCCAGCCCAGACGTAATCCCCCCCAAAAGCTTTTCCCGGCCGAACCCAATAGAATGATCGGCGCGTCGCGATTGAATGCGGCAAGTGGCGGCGGCGGCGGGGCGTCATACCACAGGTTCACCATCGTCTCATCGACCACCAGGGTAGTGCGGGTTCGTTCGGCAATATCCGCCACGACCTGGCGAGTTGCAGCGTCCATGCAACGCCCGGTCGGGTTGTGAAAGTCCGGCATCAGGTAGGCCATTCTCGGTGCGGTTTGCGCGAGGGTGGCGACCAGACCCGCGGTATCCCAACCGTGCTCGGGTAGCGACACGCCGACGGGGCGACAGGATGCGCCTTGAATCGCGGCAATCGCCAGCGGATAAGTAGGGTGATCTACCACTACGCGATCGCCGGGGCCGGTGAGCAAACGTAGGATCAGCGCCAGGCCGCTGACAGCACCATTCACGACCATGATTTCATCGGGCTGCGTCGGGAGCCCGCGATCGCAATAATGCTGAGCGATGGATTCACGCAATACCGACAGTCCCTGTGGCAGATACCCGGAACTCAACAGATGCTGTGGCATGGCGAACAGCGCCTGTTGGTAAGCCTGATGAATTTCGGGTCCGGCACTTAGCGCCGCCGTGGACAAATCAAGTGCTGTGCCGGTACTGGTCCGGGTTGGCACATGGCGAATATGTTCCGGCAGGATCACCCGTGATCCGCTACCATGACGGCTTTCCAGATATCCCTCTTCACGCAGTTGCGCCATAGCGCTGGCGACGGTAGTTCGACTTACTTGCAGGACGACGGCGAGCTCGCGTTCACCCGGTAAACGGCTATCCAGCGCCAGTCGACCATCGAGAATAAGCAGACGTAACGCTTCTGCCAGCTGTCGCCAGATGGGCGTTCGCGAGGGGCTTTCCTGCCAGTGTCCGAGCAGGCGCTGCAAAGACTGGCTTCCGTAACGGCGAGATGACATAGCAGTCCACTTTTTGAAAACTGGACATTAATCATAGTGCCAATTGCGGTGAAGATGAAAGTTATCTGAGAGTGAGAGGGGAAAAGCATGCTGCGTCGTTTACTTCAGCTGTTTATCGGGCTGACGCTGTACGGTGTGTCGACGGCGATGTTTGTCCGTGCTGATTTAGGGGCCGATCCGTGGAACGTGTTTCACCTGGGTGTAGCCAATTTATTGTCAATGAATATCGGCGTGGTGATTATTGCCGTGGGCGTGTTGGTGCTGCTGGCGTGGATACCGTTGCGCCAGCGTCCTGGCTTTGGCACGTTGAGTAACGTGATTATGATCGGACTGGCGGCAGATGCCGTGCTGCTGGTGATTCCGGGATTTGAATCCCTGCTGGCGCGCAGCGGGCTGTTGGTATCAGCAGTTTTCCTGAATGCGTTAGCAACCAGTCTGTACATTGGTGCCGGTTTTGGCGCCGGTCCGCGTGACGGCCTGATGACCGGTATTCACGCGCGTACCGGCTGGCCAGTACGACGAATTCGAACCGCAATCGAAGTGTCGGTGCTGCTTATCGGCTGGTTGCTGGGAGGAACCGTGGGGGTTGGTACGGTGCTGTATGCCTTGGCAATCGGGCCGCTCATTCAGCTTTGCCTGCCGTGGTTTCGGCATCAGCCGCAGGCACGTATTCGCATCAAGAATACGCCTGGGGCGCGATCGTCTGCTGGCGACTAAACTTAACCTCGACTGACGCGGCCGGAATCGGCTTGCCGCGCAGTACACTTCGGAGGTTTTTCTCATGAAGTATGTTGATGGCTTTGTGGTTGCCGTACCCGCTGAAAACAAGGAGGCGTACATTGCGATGGCGGCAAAAGCAGCTCCGCTTTTCAAGGAGTTCGGTGCATTGCGCGTGGTGGAGTGCTGGGCAGATGATGTCCCCGACGGCAAGTTGACCGATTTTCGCATGGCTGTGAAAGCGCAGGATCATGAAGAAGTGGTATTCAGCTGGATTGAATATCCATCCAAAGAGGTCCGCGATGCGGCGAATCAGAAGATGATGTCCGATCCCCGTATGAAGGAATTCGGTGAATCTATGCCATTTGATGGCAAGCGAATGATCTACGGTGGATTTGCGCCCATTATGGAAGAGTGATGTGACTGGCTGTGCGGCGTGCCGCCAGCCATCTCAACATCAACAGCCATGTTAAAGCCGTTTTTCTGCCCACAGAATAAATTCCGCTTTCGGCAGCGCTTTGCTGTAAAGCCAACCCTGACCGTACTGCACGCCGTGCTGGCGTAGCCAGGTTTCCTGATTCTCGGTTTCGATACCTTCCGCCACCATCTCAAGTTTCAGCGTTTTTGCTATCTCGATGATATGCGGCGTGACGTTATTGTACTCCAATGCATCGACGAAAGATTTGTCTATCTTCAGGATATCGACATCCAGATCCTGTAAATAGCTCAGGCTGGAATAGCCGGTGCCAAAATCATCGATATAGATCGAGTGGCCTGCCTGACGGTATTTAGCAATAAACGGCGCGCTGTTTTTCGGGTCGGCAAATTCGCGTTCAGTTAGCTCCAGCGCGATTTGCGCAGGCTTAAGCTGCCAGCGGTTCACCTTCTGGCTTAACAGGGCAGGAAGCGTTTCGGAGGACAGATCGGCTGACTCTAGGTTGATGGATATATGCTGCTCCGGATGCTGACGCAGCCATTTGCCTAAATCTTCAAATACGCTTTCAATGATCAACCGGGTGAGGGACTCTGTCAGCCCGGTTTCATGCGCCAGCGCGACGAAGATTTCCGGCGACAGATAGCTTCCGTCGGCCTGCTGCCAGCGAGCCAGCGCCTCTGCCCCAACCACTTTCCCCGTTTTGAGCGAGATAATTGGTTGATAGTGGACTTTGATGTCCCGATGCTGGATAGCGTCCTGCAACTGGTGATGGGGCGACTGTAAGCGGCGCAAAATACGCAAAACAAAGGCGGCGGTGAGTAAGCCGATAAGAATGCCTGCCGGGAGCCAGATCAGTGCTTGCCGGTGCCAGGTTTTTTGCAATGGCAGGGTGGAAGCCCAGGTTACGATCGTGATACCCAACTCAGGAAAGGGGCGGGCGTTATAAATGCTGCCATCTTTTTTAAAATGAGTAATCGATCGTTCTTGCTGTACATGCTGCAAAACGTCCGATGGCAGATCGGCGCTACTGGCAACCACGACGTTGCGCACGGTGCCAATGATAGTCACTTCAATCGGCCATGAGCCAAACGGGATGACGTCAATGAAAGAACCCGGATCGACCATCACAACATAATGTTCGCTCCCTAATGCTGCCATAAAACGCTTGATGCCCAAATCATTTTGCGTGGTAAGCCATGCGCGATATCCATCAGGCGTGACTTTCATTGCGGGTGGAAATGCGTCAGCCTGGCTTCTTTTTTCCAGAGATGAGCATTGCGGAACGCTATCTTTGAGGTACAGCACTTCCTGAATATAGCGATAGCTATATGACAAACGACGCATTTCCAGCAGATGCTCTTCACTACAAGGCACCCCCTGAAATGCTTCAATATGGCGCAATGCTTTTTTCGCCTGCTCGCCTACGCGTTCCGTACGTAATGCGACTCGCGTTGAGAACATGTCGAGCTCATCGATAAATTTCGTTTCGACCTGATGATGTGCCAGCCACAGGCTTAAACCTACAGGCGCGAGGATGGAAAGGAACAGTACCCCAGTCACCAGGCTTATCAGATGTCGTGTTGTCACAGTGATATCCTTATTTACACAGCGTAGGGAAAGTATATCCGAAACCCCAAAAAGCTATTCGATTGGCATCATATATTTACGGCCACTTATCATCCCGTTTGACTCCCTGTCGTGTAAATCAGGTTGTGATTTGTACAAGAGTGGTGTATTTTGTTGGTTATGTTATAACGTAACAAATTGAGGTTGCCATGAAACCGGATATTCATCCTTTTTACCGTACCGTGGTGTTTCACGATACCAGTGCCAATGAATTCTTTAAGGTCGGTTCGACCATCAAGACTGAGCGTGAGATTGAGTTTGAGGGGGAAATGTACCCGTACGTGACCCTCGATATCTCTTCCAAATCGCATCCGTACTATACCGGGAAACAAAAAACCTTTGATAATGAAGGTAGTGCAGCACGTTTCCAAAAACGTTTTGGTCATTTTATTGGCGTTAAGCGGGGTTAAAATGCAGGTACTCAATTCACTTCGCAGCGCAAAACAGCGCCATCCTGACTGCCAGATAGTAAAACGCAAAGGGCGTTTGTACGTTATCTGCAAAACGAATCCGCGCTTTAAAGCAGTACAGGGGCGTAAAAAAAGACGTTAGTTTCTTTGCCAGCATTTCAGGGATTAAAGTGCGTTACCTTCGCAGGAACGCACTTTTTTTATCTGTGCTGAGATGTCGTTACTGGCTGGTCTGGGCGCGGGTAAGCGTAAAGACATCATAAAACGAGAGTTCGCCTTTGCGCGATATCATCTTTTGCAGCTGCGCTTTATGTTCGCTGTCCACGGACGGCGAGTGCAGGATAGTATCTATGAGTGAGGAGGGGACAAAGCGCGTGTTGTACCATTCTCCGTTATAGCAAACTCTAAAATCCAGAACGTCGATATCTTCAAAGCGGTATCGTGGCGCAACGTCGAAAAAGAAAAAGCCGTTGAGCACAACGAACAGTACCACCAGCAGCCATACTGAATCGACTAACGTTTCTGACTGTAGCATCACCGCCAGCGTGGCAAACCACGCAACATACATGCCGATAAACAGCCCTGGATGTTTGCGAATAAAGCTGATGCTAAAGCGCGGTTTGTTGTCGCGCTTCTCGCGAATATTTAAGTCGTCGATTGTTTCAGTAAGCAGGCGCTGTATTTCTGTCATCTCTTGCCTTCGTGATATCTGCAAAATTCAGGTGCGATCGCCCTATTTTAAAAGGGGATACGTTCTGAAGAAAGTAACAGATTAACCACAATTTAGCATAACAGTTACATTTAACATCACAGCGTTTTGATGATCCTTGCGGGATTGCCTCCAACCACGGTGTTGGCCGGAACGCTTTTGGTGACCACTGCGCCTGATGCCACAACCACGTTATCACCCAGCGTGACGCCAGGATTTATTACTGCACGGCCACCTATCCAGACGTTATTGCCGATTGTCACGGGCTTTCCGAACTCCAGGCCACTGTTGCGCTCGGTAGCATCCAGCGGATGGGTCGCGGTATAGATATGAACGCCAGGTGCCAGCATGCAGTTGTCGCCAATATGAATTGGACAGACGTCGAGCATAACGCAGTCGAAATTAGCGTAAAAGTCTTTACCAAGATAGATGTTATAACCGTAATCACAACGGAAAGAGGGTTCAATATAGGCCCCCTCACTCTGACCTAACAGATCATGCAGGATTGCCTGACGCTCATTTTTTTCATCGGGAGCGGTGAGATTGTAGCGATGGATCAACTGACGAGCGCGTAGGCGGTCACTGCGCAGCGTTTCATCTGCCGGGCGATAGTATTCGCCGGCGATCATTTTTTGCTTTTCATTACGCATTACGAATTCCCTGTGTACTGAAGGTTATTTCAGCACAGTAAAACGTAATGCAAGAAAGGGGAACGTTCCCGCTTCTTTGCTGTGATCATAGTCACGTGATTTGAATTAAATAACCATTGTAAATACGAAAATGGTCAGCCAGACAACTGTACCGCTATACCTGACTTACCCTTGAGTGCAATTAGCGAATGAATTTCCAAACAGAAGTTGGAATCTTGTCGTAAAGCTTATTCATGGTCAATTCAGCAAGGCGATGATCTGCTGCTGAGTAAAATACAGCCAGTTCGTTGTCGGACAATTCATATTTATTTTTTTCAATAACGCGCTCTAGCGTATCAATTGTCTGGCAACGTCGCAGGCGCATCAAATAATCTGTTTTAGTTAATGGTTTATCGGACATAACTCTTACCTATGATTGTAATAATTTTTAACAAGACAAACTAACAGGATTAGCCCTGGTGGCATTGACAAAACAGCGAAACAGTCGATTACCTGACTTCCGCCATTTCTGCAGATCCTGCGTATTAATACCATAACTGCTGAACAACATAAAAGTGTCATCCAGGTATTCATCTATCTGCGCGATCAGCTTATTGTCCTCATTGTACTTAATTTTATAATTAAGTGCGAAGGTTGCAATATGCTCTATCAGTTCATTGAGCTGCAAGCTGGTTGCAGAGGTAGGGTCATTAACCCAGCCATGGTTACTTTGTTCAAGGTTTGCAAGACAGTCATGATACAGAGTTTCGCAGAGAAATTTAAGCTGCGCGATATCATGTCTTTTGGGTGAGTATTCATCCATAACGCATCCCCTTCTTAGTGGCTTAAACTAACCGAACACCTTTCGGGATGGATACAACAACTACCTGGAACTTGCCCGCGACTCCTGATGATTTAACTATAATCTACTCTAAAAAAGATTTCATCGTCATATCACGAAAAATTACAATTATGTAAAATTATGATGCTACGTCATTTTTACATTTTAACAGATAAATGCCGCTATTCGAAATGGGACAATTTCTTTATTCTTCGGGCAATCATCGGGTTATCTTGTTTAGGTTTAGCAACGAAAGGCAACAACCGACAATGTGAACCAGTGGATAGGAATAATCTTAATATTTATTAAAGTAAATAAGAACTCTCGCTGTTTTTTTAAGAATAGCCTTTAAGGCTGCAAGGATTATATCGCTTATTTATCCGATAGAAAATAAACGGAATGGCAATAAGTGATTTTTATGATTTTTTCAGAAAAAAGGCCGCTTGCGCGGCCTTATCTTTAGAGATGTATCAATGATGCTCTACTGAGTGGCTATGCTCAATATCTTCATTTTTGCGGCTAAAGCGGCGGCGTACCACCACAAAGAACACCGGAACAAAGAAGATCGCCAACACAGTTGCCGTCACCATCCCACCCATTACGCCAGTACCAACGGCGTTCTGTGCACCGGAACCTGCGCCGGAACTAATGACCAGCGGCATTACGCCCAGAATAAAGGCCAGTGACGTCATCAGGATTGGACGTAAACGCATGCGTACTGCGTCCAGCGTCGCCTCAATCAGACCTTTACCCTCTTTATCCATCAAGTCTTTGGCGAATTCGACGATAAGTATCGCGTTCTTCGCCGACAACCCAATGGTTGTGAGCAGGCCTACCTGGAAGTAAACGTCGTTGGTCAGGCCGCGGAACGTCGCCGCCAGCAATGCACCGATAACACCCAACGGTACCACCAGCATTACGGAGAACGGAATTGACCAACTCTCGTACAACGCTGCCAGACACAAGAACACGACGATCAGTGAAATAGCATACAGGGCAGGGGCCTGGTTGCCGGACAGTCGTTCCTGGTAGGACATACCGGTCCAGTCATAACCGATACCGGATGGCAGTTTGCTGGCCAGTTGCTCCATCATGGCCATCGCTTCACCGGTACTTTTACCCGGAGCGGCCTGGCCTAAGATTTCCATGGAAGGCAGACCGTTATAGCGTTCCAGACGCGGTGAGCCGTATTCCCAGCGCGAAGTAGAGAAGGCGGAGAACGGTACCATCTGTCCATCGCTGCCGCGGACATACCAGTTTCCAATATCTTCCGGCAACATACGGTATTTCGCTTCAGACATGACGTAAACTTTCTTCACACGACCACGGTCGATGAAGTCATTCACGTAGCTTCCGCCCCATGCAGCACCCAGTGTTGTATTAATATCACTAATGGAAACGCCCAGAGCCTGCGCTTTTTCCTGATCGATATCGATCTTGAACTGCGGCGTATCTTCCAGACCGTTAGGACGAACACCGACCAACAGATCAGGATGCTTCGCGACTTCACCAAACAGCTGGTTACGCGCCTGAGTCAGCTTCTCATGACCTAAGCCTGCCTGGTCAATCAACTGGAAGTCGAAACCGGTCGCGGTCCCTAACTCCACAATCGCTGGCAGGTTAAAGGCAAAGACCATCGCGTCTTTAATCTGTGAGAATGCGCCCATCGCACGTTGAGTAATCGCCTCAACCTTGTTCTCTTCACCTGGACGTTCACTCCAGTCTTTCAGAGAAACGAACGCGATACCGGTGTTCTGACCACGACCAGCAAAACCGAAACCGTTAACGGCAAACACCGATTCAACGTTCGCTTTTTCCTTGGTCAGGTAGTAATCCGTCATTTCGTCCAGCACCTTCTGGGTACGCTCTTGCGTTGCACCCGCTGGCAGCTGAGCCATAGACAGGAATACCCCCTGGTCTTCATCTGGCAGGAACGAACTTGGCAGACGAACGAACAGATAGGCCATGCCCACGACGATGATCAGATACAGCGCCAGATAACGACCGGTGCTGCGCAGAATACCGCCCACGCTATCGGTGTAATGATGCGTGCTCTTATCGAACATGCGGTTAAACCAGCCGAAGAAGCCTTTTTTGCCTTCTCCGTGATCGCCTTTAGCAATCGGTTTGAGCATGGTCGCACACAGGGCAGGGGTCAGAATCAATGCCACCAGTACAGACAACGCCATCGCAGAAACAATGGTGATGGAGAACTGACGGTAAATTGCACCGGTAGAACCACCGAAGAACGCCATTGGGATAAATACCGCTGACAGTACCATCGCGATACCGACCAGTGCGCCCTGAATCTGGCCCATCGATTTACGCGTTGCTTCCTTCGGCGGTAGTCCTTCCTCAGCCATTACACGTTCAACGTTCTCGACCACAACGATGGCGTCATCCACCAGCAGGCCGATGGCGAGTACCATCCCGAACATCGTCAGGGTGTTTATCGAGAAGCCGAAAATCGCAAGGACGGCAAACGTACCCAAGAGCACCACCGGCACGGCGATAGTCGGAATCAGCGTCGCGCGGAAGTTCTGCAGGAACAGATACATTACCAGGAACACGAGGATGATTGCTTCCGCCAGCGTTTTTACTACTTCGTGAATAGAGATTTTCACGAACGGCGTGGTGTCATATGGGTAAACGATCTTCAGACCTGACGGGAAGAACGGCTCCATCTTCTTCAGTTCTTCGCGGATAGCGTTTGCTGTATCCAGGGCGTTAGCACCTGTCGCCAGCTTGATACCCAGACCGGATGCCGGTTTACCGTTGAACTTCGCAATGATGTCGTAGTTCTCACCGCCCAGTTCCACTTTCGCCACGTCACGCAGACGAACCTGGGAACCATCCTGATTCACTTTCAGCAGAATTTTGCTGAACTCATCAGCGGAGGTCAGACGGGTTTGCGCGATGATTGACGCGTTAAGCTGCTGGCCTTTAACCGGTGGCGTACCACCTAACTGACCGGCTGCAACCTGGGCGTTCTGCGCCTTGATGGCGCTGATTACATCAACCGGCGTCAGCTGGAAGTTGTTCAGTTTGTTCGGATCCATCCAGATACGCATCGCGTACTGAGAACCAAACAGCTGAACATCACCCACGCCTGAAGTACGGCTAATAGCGTCCTTCATGTTGGCGCCAACGTAGTCGGAAATATCCTCCTGCGTCATGGTGCCGTTGGTGTTGATAACACCGACAACCATCAGGAAGCTACTGGATGACTTCTCAACGCTAACCCCTTGCTGCTGTACTTCCTGCGGCAGCAACGGCATGGCCAGCTGCAGTTTGTTCTGCACCTGAACCTGTGCGATATCCGCGTCAGTACCAGACTGGAAGGTCAGGGTGATCTGCACGGTACCCGTGGAGTCACTGTTTGAGGACATGTACATCAGGTTATCGATACCGTTCATATTCTGTTCGATAACCTGCGTAACAGTATCCTGTACTGTTTTGGCATCAGCGCCAGGGTAGGTCGCGGAGATCGTCACTGCTGGCGGTGCAATAGTAGGATATTGCGCTACCGGCAATTTGAGGATCGCGAGCCCCCCTGCCAACATGATGATAATGGCGATCACCCACGCAAATATAGGGCGATCGATAAAGAAATTAGGCATGTCTTAACGGCTCCTGTTTAAGTTAAGACTTGGACTGTTCTGGCTGGCTACCGCTCGCTGCTTGCTGGTTGTTATCAGCGGTGATTTCCTGCGCTTTTACCTGCGCACCAGGACGTACTTTTTGCAGCCCAGTGACAATCACGCGGTCGCCTGATTTAAGTCCATCAGTGACTAACCATTTGTCGCCAATCGCTTGAGAGGCAACAATTTGACGAGTTTCAACTTTGTTGTCTGCACCGACAACCAATGCACTGGCATCGCCACGCGGTGTGCGGGTAACGCCTTGCTGTGGAACCAGTAATGCAGTTGGGTTAGTCCCTTCTTCCAGACGTGCGCGGACGAACATACCCGGCAGTAAGGTGTGATCCGGGTTAGGGAAGATTGCGCGTAACGTAATCGACCCGGTGGTTTGATCTACCGTCACATCAGAAAATTCCAGCGTACCGGATTGCGGGAATTTAATGCCGTCATTGGTTACCAGTTCGACTTTCGCTTTGCCGTTCTCTTGCTTCAGCGTGCCGTTGGCCAGCTCTTGTTTCAGGCGCAGGAAGTCGTTGCTTGACTGCGTTACGTCCACGTAGATCGGGTCCAGCTGCTGAACGGTCGCCAGTGCGGTCGCTTGACCGTTTTGCACCAGAGCCCCTTCCGTAACGGATGATTTACCAATGCGGCCGCTGATCGGCGACGTCACTTTGGTATAGGCCAGATTGATGCGTGCTGTTTCTACCGCGGCTTTCGCGGCAATAACGGCGGCGTTTGCCTGCTGTGCGTCTGCCAGCGCGCTATCGTAATCCTGTTGACTGATGTACTTAGTACCCAGCAGTTTCTGATAACGTTTAACCGTCAGTTGAGCGATATTTGCTGCGGCTTGTGCTTTGGCCAGATCGCCTTTTGCGCTTTCGTAAGCGGCCTGGTAAGTCGCAGGATCAATCTGATAGAGAGATACACCCGCTTCGATGTCACCACCTTCGGTGAAATTACGCTTCAGGATAATACCGCTAACCTGAGGGCGAACTTCTGCGATGCGAAACGCACTGGTGCGACCCGGAAGCTCGGTTGTTATCTGTAGAGGTTCAGTTTTGAGTGTAACAACTCCAACCTCTGGCATCTGCTGGCCCCCTTGTTGGGCCTGTTTGTCGTCACATCCTGTTAGCGCTAAGCTGCCTGAGAGCATCAGAACGACTGCCAGAGGCGTTAACCCTCTGTTTTTGTTCATATGTAAACCTCGAGTGTCCGATTTCAAATTGATCAATGGCTTAAAGCCCATAAACCCATTGCTGCGTTTATATTATCGTCGTGCTATGGTACATACATTCACAAATGTATGTAAATCTAACGCCTGTAAATTCACTGACATATGGCACGAAAAACCAAACAACAAGCACAGGAAACACGACAGCATATTCTCGATGTTGCTCTGCATTTGTTTTCGCAACAAGGGGTATCATCCACCTCGCTTGCGGAGATCGCAAAAGCCGCTGGTGTCACGCGCGGAGCAATCTATTGGCATTTCAAAAACAAGTCGGATTTATTCAGTGAAATCTGGGAGCTAGCAAAACCTAACATTGATGAGTTAGAGACTGAGTATCAGGCAAAATTCCCCGACGATCCACTATCAGTATTAAGAGAAATTTTAATTTACGTTCTTGAAGCTACCGTGACAGAAGAACGCCGACGTTTGTTGCTGGAAATTATATTCCACAAATGCGAATTTGTCGGGGAAATGGCCTCTGTTCAGTTAGCTCAACGCCATCTTTGTATTGAAAATTACGATCGTATCGAACAAACATTGCGGCACTGTATGGATGCCAATATGCTGCCGGAAAACCTGAACACCCGTCGCGTGGCGGTCCTGTTGCGTAGCTACATTACCGGAATCATAGAAAACTGGTTATTTGCCCCCGAATCGTTTGATCTGAAAAAAGAAGCTCGGGAATACGTGGCTGTGCTGCTGGAGATGTGCCTTATGTGCCCAACTCTGCGGCTTGGCGTGGCGGAAATCCACTAAACGTTTTGGGCCTGTACCAGGAATTCTCCTGGTCGTTTTGCCTGCTGCTATTCTGCCGGTCACAGCCGTGATATTCTTGCCGCTTGACTATTTTCGGTCACTTTTCCGGTTCAGAAACGTTCATTCTCATGACTATGTTGCAGCTCTATAAACGTTCACAGCATCTTATTGCTATTACCATTCTTTTCTTCATTCTCTTGCTATCTTGCCAGTCGTCTGCTTTTGCGCGGGCGCAACAGAGTGGTGAACTGCCGACGAAAGCGGATATTCAGAGCCAACTGGACGCACTGAGTAAACAAAAAGATCTCTCCGCGCAGGATAAGCTGGTCCAACAGGATCTCATCGATACCATCGCCACGTTGGATAAAATCGATCGCGTGAAAGATGAGACCGTACAGCTTCGCCAGAAAGTTGCCCAGGCACCGGAGAAAATGCGTCAGGCGACGGATGCGTTAAATTCGCTCAGCGATGTCGATAACGACGATGAAACGCGAAAAACGCTGAGTACACTCTCCTTGCGACAGCTTGAGTCGCGCGTGGCACAGGTTTTGGATGACCTGCAAAGTGCGCAAAACGATCTTGCCGCTTACAACAGCCAACTGGTGTCGCTCCAGACGCAGCCAGAGCGTGTGCAGAATGCGATGTACACCGCGTCGCAGCAAATGCAGCAAATCCGCAATCGACTCGATGGCACCAATGTGGGAGAGGCGGCGTTACGCCCCAGCCAGCAGGTGTTGCTGCAGGCGCAGCAGGCGCTGCTGAATGCGCAGATCGACCAACAGCGTAAGAGCCTGGAAGGCAATACTGTTTTGCAGGATACCTTGCAAAAACAACGTGACTACGTAACAGCTAACAGTAACAGGCTTGAACATCAGCTCCAGCTTCTGCAAGAAGCGGTGAACAGCAAACGACTGACGTTAACCGAAAAGACGGCTCAGGAAGCGGTAACGCCGGATGAAGCCGAGCGTATTCAGTCAAATCCGTTAGTGAAGCAGGAACTGGATGTTAACCATCAGCTAAGTCAACGCCTGATTGCCGCGACCGAAAACGGCAACAACCTGATGCAGCAGAATATCAAAGTCAAAAACTGGCTTGACCGCGCGCTGCAATCCGAACGCAATATTAAAGAACAGATCGCCGTCCTGAAAGGCAGTCTGCTGCTGTCGCGTATTCTGTATCAGCAACAACAAACACTGCCGTCGGCGGATGAACTTGCCGATATGACTAACCGGATCGCTGATTTGCGTCTGGAACAGTTTGAGATTAACCAGCAGCGCGATGCGCTATTCCAGAACGATGCGTTTGTCGCCAAACTGGAAGAAGGGCACAGCAACGAAGTGAATGGTGAAGTCCATGATGCCCTGCTGCAGGTTGTGGATATGCGCCGTGAACTGTTGGATCAGCTGAACAAGCAGCTGGGCAACCAGTTGATGATGGCGATTAACCTGCAAATCAATCAACAGCAGCTAATGAGCGTGTCGAAGAACCTGAAAGGGATCCTCACGCAGCAAATCTTCTGGGTTAATAGTAACCGTCCGATGGACTGGGACTGGATCAAAGCCTTCCCGCAAACGCTCAAAGACCAGTTTAAGTCGATGAAAATCACAGTGAACTGGGAAAAAGCCTGGCCAGCGGTCTTTATTGCGTTCCTGGCGGGCCTGCCGCTGCTGCTTATTGCCGGGTTAATCCGCTGGCGTTTGAAATGGCTGAAAGAGTATCAGGCGAAATTAGCCGCCGCAGTAGGGAATCTGCGTAATGACAGTCAGCTCAATACGCCAAAAGCGATACTGATCGATCTGATCAGAGCGTTGCCGGCGTGCCTGATTATCCTCGCCGTGGGCCTGATTCTGCTTACCATGCAGTTGAATATCAGCGACCTGCTGTGGGCGTTCAGTAAGAAGATGACAGTCTTCTGGCTGGTGTTTGGTCTGTGCTGGAAGGTGCTGGAAAAAGATGGCGTGGCGATACGTCATTTTGGCATGCCAGCGCAGCAGACCAGCCACTGGCGCCGCCAGATCGTGCGTATTAGCCTGGCGCTGTTGCCGCTTAACTTCTGGTCGGTCATTGCTGAACTGTCGCCGCTTAATTTGATGGACGATGTGCTGGGTCAGGTAGTTATTTTCCTCAACCTGCTGCTGATCGCCTTCCTGGTATGGCCAATGTGCCGCGAAAGCTGGCGTGACAAAGAGTCACATGGCCTGCGTCTGGTCACTATTACCGTCCTCTCAATTATCCCGATCGCGTTAATGGTGCTGACGGCGACAGGGTATTTCTACACCACGTTGCGCCTGGCCGGCCGTTGGATTGAAACGGTCTATCTGGTTATCCTTTGGAACCTGCTGTATCAGACGGTACTGCGTGGATTGAGTGTGGCGGCACGTCGTATCGCCTGGCGCCGTGCCTTAGCGCGTCGTCAGAACCTGGTGAAAGAAGGGGCGGAAGGAGCCGAGCCGCAGGAAGAACCGACCATTGCGCTTGAGCAGGTTAACCAGCAAACGCTGCGTATAACAATGCTGGTGATGGTTGCCCTGTTTGGTATTCTGTTCTGGGCAATTTGGTCCGATCTAATCACCGTGTTCAGTTATCTCGATAGCATTACGCTCTGGCATTACAACGGCACCGAAGCGGGAGCTGCGGTGGTGAAAGACGTCACCATGGGCAGTCTGCTGTTTGCGATTATTGCCTCAATGGTCGCGTGGGCGCTGATCCGTAACTTACCCGGCCTGCTGGAAGTGCTGGTGCTGTCGCGACTGAAGATGCGTCAGGGTGCTTCGTATGCGATCACCACGATCCTTAACTACGCGATCATCGCCATCGGTGCGATGACGGTCTTCGGATCGCTCGGTGTTTCATGGGATAAGCTACAGTGGCTGGCAGCAGCCCTGTCGGTTGGTCTTGGTTTTGGCTTGCAGGAAATCTTCGGTAACTTTGTTTCGGGTCTGATTATTCTGTTTGAACGCCCGGTCCGCATCGGCGATACCGTGACTATCGGTACGTTCTCAGGAACGGTCAGCAAGATCCGTATCCGTGCCACCACTATTACCGACTTCGATCGCAAAGAGGTGATCATCCCGAACAAAGCATTTGTGACGGAGCGTTTGATCAACTGGTCGCTTTCCGATACCACCACGCGTCTGGTGATCCGCATCGGCGTGGCCTACGGTTCGGATCTGGATAAAGTGAAGAAAGTGCTGCTGCAGGCGGCGATGGAACACCCGAAAGTGATGCACGATCCAGAGCCTGCAGTGTTCTTTACCGCCTTCGGCGCCAGCACGTTGGATCATGAACTGCGTTTATACGTGCGTGAACTGCGCGATCGTAGCCACACGGTTGATGAACTGAACCGTGCGGTCGATCGTTTGTGCCGTGAAAACGACATTGATATCGCCTTTAACCAGCTCGAAGTGCACCTGCATAACGCGAAAGGTGATACCGTGACCGAGGTTAAGCGTGACATCATTAAAGGTGATGATCCGACGCCTTCGGTAGGTTAATAGAAAAACTCATCAGGCCTGCGAGCTTCGATTCATTCGTAGGCCTGATAAGTGCAACGCTTTCAGGCATTTCAGCTATAGCGCGTTTTTTGAAGAAGAGAGCTGTTTCTTTTCGTAATCCCGTTTAACAATCTCCAGCGCCTTCAGTACGGTTTCAGGCGCAACCTGATTTTCCTCAAGTAAAACAATCAAATCGACGGCCAGTTTGACCTCGTCCGGGGCGTTCTCTAATGACATAAATTCTCCGGGGATTAACGGGTTAAACGCGCCAGCACGTTTTCTATTCTTGCCAGAGCATGGCGACAGCGCGCCAGTCGCGCCTCGAATGCTTCTACTTCACGATGCAGTTTTTGCTGTTCTTCAAAGCCGGTAGCCTGAGCCAGACGCTCTTTGCGTTCACGCGTCATTTCAACCAGACGGCGTTCAAATTCCTGATGTTGGACCCGCTTGCGCTGCCAGCGCGCCAGACCTGGAGAAGCGCTGTCCCACTCTCGAAGGGACCAACTGGCGGTTTCACGTGAAATCGCCTCTAACTGTGAGGCAAGGTGTTCCGCAAGCCAGGTGATTTGCGGGAGTTGCTGCTGCTCAACGGCACGACGCAGGGCAGTAAGATTATCGTCAGCCTCATCCAGACAAGCCTGCAGCAACGTGCTGCGCGTGTGAAACAGATGCCTGTCAAAGCGGGCGCTAAGCGTTGTGTGATGCGCCAGCGGAGCACAACGCTGTCGCAGGCGGTTAAGCTGGTTTTCGAGCGTCTGTAACAGCATGGCGGTTTTCACAACAACACTCCGATGAAAATGAGAACCGTTATGCTAAAGTAGCGATTCTCTGTGTTAAGTACTCATATTATGCAACGCATTATTCTAATCATCATTGGCTGGATAGCGGTAGTGCTAGGTACGCTGGGCGTTGTATTGCCTCTGTTGCCGACGACGCCGTTTATACTGCTGGCAGCCTGGTGTTTTGCCCGCTCATCGCCGCGTTTTCACGACTGGTTGCTTTACCGTTCGTGGTTCGGCGGGTATTTGCGCCACTGGCAAAAACACCGTGCGATGCCGCCGGGAGCAAAACCGCGCGCTGTTTTGTTGATCCTGGTGACGTTTGGTATTTCACTGTGGCTGGTCAATATGATGTGGGTGCGCGGCCTGCTGCTGGTTATTCTTGCCTGTTTACTGATTTTTATGTGGCGGATCCCGGTGATTGATGAAAAACAACAAAAGCAGTAAAGCGCAATAATCGCTGTTGCAATTGTCTCTCACAGCCAGTAAATTCGACCGTTTTCGAGCACAGGCGCAGGTGGTCAAAGGTTAAGCAAGTGTAACCTTGGCTCTTATATAGACACAAAATCATTCAAGATACGTCGAGGATGAAGTGTTTAGTGCGCCGTGAAGTAATACTGTATTAATCAGGCACAAACTTATGACCGCGACAGCACAGCAGCTTGAGTTTCTCAAAAATAGCATCAAAAGCATCCACGACTACCCAAAACCGGGCATTCTCTTTCGTGATGTCACCAGTTTACTGGAAGACCCGAAAGCCTACGCCCTCAGCATTGAATTGCTGGTTGAACGCTACAAAAATGCGGGTATCACTAAAGTGGTTGGCACCGAAGCGCGTGGCTTCCTGTTTGGCGCGCCGGTAGCGTTGGGTCTGGGCGTCGGCTTTGTTCCGGTACGCAAACCCCGTAAGCTTCCGCGTGAAGTTATTGCTGAGACCTATGAGCTGGAATACGGCACCGATCAGCTGGAAATCCACGTTGATGCCATCAAACCTGGCGATAAAGTGCTGGTTGTGGACGACCTGCTGGCAACTGGCGGCACGATTGAAGCGACTGTGAAGCTGATCCGCCGTCTGGGTGGTGAAGTTACCGATGCTGCTTTTATCATTAACCTGTTTGATCTGGGCGGCGAACAGCGTCTGGAAAAACAGGGGCTGACCTGTTATAGCCTGGTTCCATTCCCGGGCCACTAAGTCGGGCTATCTTATCTCGGTAGACGAATACCGAGACACACAACCTCGCCGTCGCTGCGAGGTTGTGTTAGCATTATCCCCCTGTGAATCCACCCTCCAGCCTTTCAGAGCCTGCCAATGAGTTATCAGGTCTTAGCCCGAAAATGGCGCCCACAAACCTTTGCTGACGTCGTCGGCCAGGAACATGTGCTGACGGCACTGGCGAACGGCTTGTCGTTAGGGCGTATTCATCATGCTTATTTGTTTTCCGGCACCCGTGGCGTCGGGAAAACCTCTATCGCCCGTTTGCTGGCGAAGGGATTAAACTGTGAAACCGGCATCACCGCCACGCCGTGTGGCGTGTGCGATAATTGCCGGGAAATCGAGCAGGGGCGTTTTGTCGATCTGATTGAAATCGACGCCGCCTCACGCACCAAAGTCGAAGACACCCGTGACCTGCTGGATAACGTCCAGTATGCGCCTGCGCGCGGTCGCTTTAAGGTCTACTTGATCGACGAAGTGCACATGCTGTCTCGCCACAGTTTTAATGCCTTGCTGAAAACGCTCGAAGAGCCGCCCGCGCACGTTAAGTTCCTGCTGGCGACTACCGATCCGCAGAAGCTGCCGGTGACTATCCTGTCGCGCTGTCTGCAATTCCATCTTAAAGCGTTGGATGTCGAACAGATTCGCCATCAGCTTGAGCATATCCTCAAAGAAGAGCATATCGCCCATGAACCACGTGCACTGCAACTGCTGGCTCGCGCCGCGGACGGCAGCCTGCGTGATGCGCTGAGCCTGACCGATCAGGCGATCGCCAGCGGCGATGGCCAGGTCTCGACCGAGGCGGTCAGCACTATGCTCGGCACGCTGGACGACGACCAGGCGCTCTCGCTCGTTGAAGCGGTTGTTGCTGCGGACGGCGAACGCGTGATGGCGCTGGTAAACGACGCCGCCGCGCGCGGTATCGAATGGGAAGCGCTGCTGGTTGAGATGTCGGCTTTGCTGCATCGTATTGCCATGGTTCAGCTTTCGCCTGCCGCGCTCGGCAGCGATATGGCCGCCATTGAACAGCGTATGCGTGAACTGGCGCGAATTGTTCCGCCAACCGATGTGCAGCTTTACTACCAAACTTTGTTAATCGGGCGCAAGGAACTGCCATATGCGCCGGACAGGCGAATGGGCGTCGAAATGACGCTGCTGCGTGCGCTGGCTTTTCATCCGCGCATGCCGCTCCCGGAACCTGAAGTTCCACGACAGTCGTTTGCCCCGGTCGCACCCACTGCGGTGATGACCCCGACGCAGGTGCAGCAGCAGCCTGCGCCTGCACAACAGCAACAGAATGTGCCGCTCTCCGATGCCACCAGTCAGGTGTTGGCGGCGCGTAGCCAGTTGCAACGCGCTCAGGGAGCAACCAAAGCAAAAAAGAGTGAACCGGCAGCCGCTTCCCGCGCGCGGCCGGTGAATAATGCTGCGCTGGAAAGACTGGCTTCGGTGTCGGAACGTGTTCAGGCGCGTCCGGCGGTCTCTGCGCTGGAAAAAGCACCGGCGAAGAAAGAAGCGTATCGCTGGAAAGCGACCAATCCTGTTGCAGAAGTTAAAGAAGTCGTTGCCACGCCGAAAGCGCTGAAAAAAGCGCTTGAGCATGAAAAAACGCCGGAACTGGCGGCAAAGCTTGCGGCTGAAGCCATTGAACGCGACCCGTGGGCCGCCCAGGTGAGTCAGCTCTCGCTGCCTAAACTGGTGGAGCAGGTGGCGCTTAATGCCTGGAAAGAAGAGAATGGCAACGTAGTTTGCCTGCATCTGCGTTCCACGCAGCGACACCTAAATTCCAGCGGTGCGCAGCAAAAACTGGCCGAAGCTCTGAGTTCCTTAACTGGGTCAACGGTTGAATTGACCATCGTTGAAGATGATAATCCAGCGGTGCGTACGCCGCTGGAGTGGCGTCAGGCCATTTATGAAGAGAAGCTCGCGCAGGCGCGTGAGTCGATTATTGCGGATAATAACATCCAGACGCTGCGTCGTTTTTTCGATGCGGAGCTGGACGAAGAGAGTATTCGCCCCATTTGATCGTCAGCCTAATGGTTTGACGGTCGTCATCCCTTAACGTGATTGAGAGAGAAGCCTATGTTTGGTAAAGGCGGTCTGGGTAACCTGATGAAACAGGCCCAGCAGATGCAAGAAAAAATGCAGCAGATGCAGGAAGAAGTCGCCAAGCTGGAAGTGACCGGCGAATCTGGCGCGGGTCTGGTAAAAGTGACCATTAACGGCGCGCACAACTGCCGTCGCGTGGAGATCGATCCAAGCCTGCTGGAAGACGACAAAGAGATGCTGGAAGATCTGGTTGCTGCGGCATTCAACGACGCGGCGCGTCGCATTGAAGAGACGCAGAAAGAGAAGATGGCCTCTGTTTCCTCCGGAATGCAGCTGCCGCCTGGCTTTAAGATGCCGTTCTGATGCAAACCAGCCCGCTGTTAACTCAGCTTATGGAAGCACTGCGCTGTCTGCCCGGCGTTGGCCCGAAGTCGGCGCAGCGCATGGCGTTCACGCTACTTCAGCGCGATCGCAGCGGCGGGATGCGTCTGGCACAGGCGTTAACGAAGGCGATGTCGGAAATCGGCCACTGTGCCGATTGCCGCACCTTCACAGAGCAAGACGTCTGCAACATTTGCTCGAACCCGCGTCGCCAGGAAAACGGTCAGATTTGTGTGGTGGAGAGTCCGGCGGACATCTACGCCATTGAGCAAACCGGGCAGTTTTCCGGACGTTACTTCGTGCTGATGGGACACCTGTCGCCGCTGGACGGTATTGGCCCTGATGATATCGGGCTGGATCGTCTCGAACAGCGACTGGAGTCTGAGCAAATCAACGAACTGATCCTGGCGACCAATCCCACGGTCGAAGGAGAGGCGACCGCCAACTATATTGCTGAGCTTTGCATGCAATATGGCGTTGAAGCCAGCCGTATCGCCCATGGCGTTCCGGTAGGCGGCGAGCTGGAAATGGTCGATGGCACTACGCTGTCGCACTCTCTGGCAGGACGACACAAGATTAAATTCTGAACAAACGGAGGCCGCGACGGCGGCTTCCGCTTGAAATCCTTCCCGCTTGTCCCCATTTCACCCTCAACGTGTTTTTACCATTGAAAATGGCATTGTTGAGGTAGATCTACATGAAAGGACAAGAAACTCGTGGTTTTCAGTCAGAAGTAAAACAGCTTCTGCACCTGATGATCCATTCTCTGTATTCCAATAAAGAAATCTTCCTGCGTGAGCTTATCTCTAACGCCTCGGATGCGGCAGACAAGCTGCGTTTCCGCGCCCTGTCTAACCCGGACCTGTATGAAGGCGACGGTGAACTGCGTGTACGTGTTTCCTTCGATAAAGATAAGCGTACGTTGACCATTGCCGATAACGGCGTGGGGATGAACCGTGATGACGTTATCGATCATCTGGGGACCATTGCGAAATCCGGTACTAAATCTTTCCTCGAATCCATGGGTTCCGATCAGGCGAAAGACAGCCAGTTGATCGGCCAGTTCGGGGTGGGCTTCTACTCTGCGTTCATCGTGGCGGACAAAGTCACCGTGCGTACCCGTGCTGCGGGCGATAAGCCGGAAAACGGCGTGTTCTGGGAATCTGCGGGCGAAGGTGAGTACACCGTTGCCGACATCACCAAAGACGATCGCGGCACCGAAATCACCCTGCATCTGCGTGAAGGCGAAGATGAGTTCCTTGATGACTGGCGCGTACGTTCCATCATCAGCAAATATTCCGACCATATCGCGTTGCCGGTAGAGATCGAAAAATCCGAAGAGAAAGACGGCGAGACCGTGGTTTCCTGGGAAAAGATCAACAAGGCGCAGGCGCTGTGGACCCGTAACAAGTCGGAAATCAAAGACGACGAGTACAACGAATTCTACAAGCACATCGCCCACGACTTCACTGACCCGCTGACCTGGAGCCACAACCGTGTGGAAGGTAAGCAGGAGTACACCAGCCTGCTGTACATCCCGTCCCAGGCTCCGTGGGATATGTGGAACCGCGATCACAAGCATGGTCTGAAACTGTACGTCCAGCGTGTGTTTATTATGGACGACGCCGAGCAGTTCATGCCGAACTACCTGCGCTTTGTGCGCGGTCTGATAGATTCCAACGATCTGCCGCTGAACGTTTCCCGTGAGATCCTGCAGGACAGCACAGTCACCCGTAACCTGCGCAGCGCGCTGACCAAACGCGTACTGCAGATGCTGGAAAAACTGGCGAAAGACGACGCGGAAAAATACCAGACCTTCTGGAAACAGTTCGGCCTGGTACTGAAAGAAGGCCCGGCGGAAGATCACGCCAACCAGGAAACGATCGCTAAGCTGATGCGCTTCGCGTCTACGCACACTGACTCCTCCGCACAGACCGTGTCGCTGGAAGACTACGTGTCGCGTATGAAAGAAGGGCAGGAGAAAATCTACTACATCACCGCAGACAGCTATGCGGCAGCGAAGAGCAGCCCGCACCTGGAACTGCTGCGTAAGAAAGGCATTGAAGTCCTGCTGCTTTCTGACCGCATCGATGAGTGGATGATGAACTACCTGACCGAGTTCGACGGTAAGGCATTCCAGTCTGTTGCTAAAGCTGACGAGTCCATCGACAAGCTGGCGGATGAAGTTGATGAATCGGCAAAAGAAGCGGAAAAAGCGCTGACGCCGTTCGTTGAGCGCGTGAAAACCCTGCTGGGCGACCGCGTGAAAGAAGTGCGTCTGACTCACCGTCTGACCGACACGCCAGCCATCGTCACCACCGATGCGGATGAAATGAGCACCCAGATGGCGAAACTGTTTGCCGCTGCGGGCCAGGCCGTACCGGAAGTGAAATATATCTTTGAACTCAACCCGGACCACGTGCTGGTAAAACGCACGGCGGATACCCAGGATGAAGCGCAGTTTAAAGAGTGGGTCGAACTGCTGCTGGATCAGGCGCTGTTTGCTGAGCGCGGCACGCTGGAAGACCCTAACCAGTTTATCCGTCGTATGAACCAGTTGCTGGTGTCCTGATACCCGTAATGTAATGCCGGATGGCGCTAACGCTTATCCGGCCTACAGCATCTCGTAATAGTATGCCGGATACGGTGTTTCCACCGCCATCCGGCATTTTCTCGCCTTATTTTTAATTTTCCCACCGTTAACCGTTTCAGCGTCGGGCGTCTTTCTTGAGCCAATTGCGTGATGGTGGTATCGTTTAGCGCTTTTTAAAAAATATCGACAACCTTTAAGGGGATTTTCGTAATGCGTATCATTCTGCTTGGCGCTCCGGGCGCGGGTAAAGGAACTCAGGCTCAGTTCATCATGGAGAAGTATGGTATTCCGCAAATCTCCACCGGTGATATGCTGCGTGCCGCCGTGAAATCTGGCTCCGAGCTGGGCAAACAAGCGAAAGACATCATGGACGCCGGTAAGCTGGTGACTGATGAGCTGGTGATCGCGCTGGTAAAAGAGCGTATTGCTCAGGAAGACTGCCGTAATGGTTTCCTGCTGGATGGCTTCCCGCGTACTATTCCGCAGGCAGACGCCATGAAAGAAGCGGGCATCAACGTGGACTACGTTCTGGAGTTCGATGTTCCTGACGAACTGATCGTTGACCGTATTGTAGGTCGTCGCGTACACGCTGCTTCTGGCCGCGTTTACCACATCAAATTCAACCCGCCTAAGGTTGAAGGTAAAGACGACGTGACCGGCGAAGAGCTGACCACCCGTAAAGACGATCAGGAAGAGACCGTACGTAAGCGCCTGGTGGAATACCATCAGATGACCGCTCCGCTGATCGGCTACTACTCTAAAGAAGCGCAGGCGGGTAACACCAAATACGCGAAAGTTGACGGTACTCAGGCCGTTGCTGACGTGCGCGCAGCGCTGGAAAAAATCCTCGGCTAATTTTTCGCGTAATAAACCTCTTATCAGGCCTGCCATTATCGCGTAGGCCTGATAAGCGTAGCGCCATCACGCAAATTCTCGTCTTACCTCTCACAGCAATTAGTTCTTCTTTATCGCTTTTCCGCTACAATTATCAACAATTTGAATCGATAAGAGGCGGTAATGCGTCAGACGAAAACCGGTATCCTGCTGGCAAACCTCGGCACTCCCGATGCCCCAACCCCCGAAGCCGTTAAGCGCTACCTGCGCCAGTTTTTAAGCGATCCACGCGTAGTTGATACGTCACCTGCACTGTGGTGGCCGCTGCTGCGTGGGGTGATTTTACCGTTGCGTGCGCCACGCGTAGCCAAGCTGTACCAGTCAATCTGGATGGAAGACGGTTCCCCGCTGATGGTTTATAGCAAGGCACAACAGCGGGCCCTGGCAGAACGCCTACCAAATACCCCTGTCGCGCTGGGAATGAGCTACGGTTCGCCGTCGCTTGAAAGCGCGGTCGATGAACTGTTGGCAAGCGGGGTTGAACACATGGTGGTGTTACCGCTGTACCCGCAATATTCCTGTTCGACGGTGGCGGCCGTCTGGGACGAACTGGCGCGTATCTTAGCGCGTAAACGCGGTATTCCTGGCGTTTCATTTATTCGTGATTACGCCGATGACAGCAGCTACATCGATGCGCTGGCGAAGAGTGCCCGGGATTCATTTGCTCAACACGGTGAACCTGATTTGCTGCTGCTCTCCTACCACGGCATTCCGCAGCGGTACGCCGATGAAGGAGATGACTACCCGCAGCGCTGTCGTGATACCACCCGAGAGTTGGTTTCAGCGCTTGGCCTGCCGCCAGAAAAAGTAATGATGACCTTCCAGTCTCGCTTTGGTCGCGAACCATGGCTGACGCCATATACCGACGAAACGTTAAAAATGCTGGCGGAGAAAGGGACACAACATATCCAGGTTATGTGTCCGGGCTTCTCGGCAGATTGCCTCGAAACGCTGGAAGAGATAGCGGTACAAAACCGGGAGATTTTCCTTGAGGCGGGCGGTAAGCAATATGAGTATATTCCGGCGCTTAATGCCGCACCGGAACATATCGAAATGATGGTTAAACTGACCGACGCTTACCGTTAAAGCTGGGCTCTGAAGTAACGAGCGCCTTCCCGCAACGCATCGTCGGCGGTTTTCATCATTCGCGAATAGTGCAGGAAGGCGTGCAGCGTACCGGGGTACATTTTGTACTGACAGGGCTGCTGATGCGCCTGCAACGTCTGGAATAGTAAGCGGCTATCGTCAATCAGCGGATCAAACTCAGCGCCGGCGATAAAACACGGCGGCACGTCACGCGTCAGATCGTTATTAAACAGGCAATAATACGGTGACTCGCGATCGTCAGCGCTACGCAGGTACGCGTTTTCGTACATCTGCAAGTCCTCGCGGGTTAACCCATCCCACGCTCCGCCCATCAGCCGTCGGCTCAGTGAATCCTGCAGGCCGTAAAGCCCATACCACAACAGCACCCCAGCCACCTTGCCGCAGACAATGCGTTTATCCCGTAGCCACAGCGCGCTGGCAAGCGCCAGCATGGCTCCGGCGGAATCGCCCGCAAAACCGATATGATTCACATTAAGAGAATAGTCGCCAGAGTGCTGATGAAAATACTGGCAGACGGCGGCAATCTCTTCGATGGCTTGCGGGAAACGGGCTTCTGGCGCAAGCGAATAGTCGATACCAATTACCGTGCACTGCGTATAGCGCGCCAGCAAGCGCATAATACGGTCGTGGGTATCCAGATTACCGAGAATAAAACCGCCGCCGTGCAGATAATACAACGTTGCCAGGCTATGGGGCTGCGGTGAGTAAATACGTGTGGCCACGGGGCCGCATGCGGTAGAAATAACGCATTCGCGGGTATTCATCTCTGGGGCATCGGCATTCCACAGCTGCCGTTCATGAATGTAGTGCTGGCGCTGGGCCACGAAGTCATCTGTAGCGGGCCACGGCGGCAGATCGTCGCGATGAAAATTCACCACGCTTTTCATTTCATCCGAAATTCTGTCGAGTACGGGGATCTTGTTTTCCGGCTTCATAAAACGCTCCTTGTGAAGGTGAGTTATTGTAGAAATTAATCCCGTTTAAACTGCGATCTCACCGTCTGATATTGAAACTTAGCGCCGCATCGCATGCGTGGCAGGGAATGTGCTACCATGCATCGCTCAGTTAACCACCCGTAAAATCGACCATGAAATTTCCCGGTAAACGCAAATCCAAACACTATTTTCCCGTCAGCGCGCGCGATCCGTTGCTGCAACAAATTCAGCCAGAAAATGAAACCAGCGCAGCCTGGGTGGTGGGCATCGACCAGACGCTGGTGGATATTGAAGCCAAAGTGGATGATGATTTTGTAAAACGTTATGGATTAAGCGCCGGGCACTCTCTGGTGATTGCCGATGATGTTGCTGAAGCGCTCTACCAGGAACTGGTGCGTGAAAATTTGATCACCCATCAGTTTGCGGGCGGTACTATCGGTAACACGATGCACAACTACTCCGTACTGGCGGATGACCGCTCGGTGCTGCTGGGCGTGATGTGCAGCAATATCGAGATTGGCAGCTATGCGTACCGCTATTTATGCAATACCTCCAGCCGTACCGACCTGAACTACCTGCAAGGCGTTAACGGACCGATTGGCCGCTGCTTTACGCTGATTGGCGAGTCAGGTGAGCGTACCTTCGCAATCAGCCCTGGGCATATGAATAAACTACGGGCGGAGAGCATCCCTGAATCGGTGATTGCTGGCGCGTCCGCACTGGTGCTGACGTCCTATCTGGTGCGCTGCGAGCCGGGCGAGCCGATGCCGGAAGCGACCATGAAGGCGATTGAATATGCCAAAAAACACAATGTGCCGGTGGTTCTGACCCTGGGCACCAAATTCGTCATTGCCGATAACCCGCAGTGGTGGCAGGCATTCCTGAAAGAGCATGTCTCTATTCTGGCGATGAATGAAGAAGAGGCTGAAGCGCTGACTGGCGAGAACGATCCGCTGCTGGCATCTGACAAGGCGCTGGATTGGGTGGATCTGGTGCTGTGCACGGCGGGTCCGGCGGGTCTGTATATGGCGGGCTTTACGGAAGAAGAAGTCAAACGTAAAACCCAGCATCCGCTGCTGCCCGGTGCTATTGCCGAATTTAACCAGTACGAATTCAGCCGCGCCATGCGCCATAAAGACTGTACCAATCCGCTGCGCGTGTATTCGCACATCGCACCGTATATGGGCGGACCTGAAAAGATAATGAACACCAACGGCGCAGGTGATGGCGCGCTGGCGGCATTGCTGCATGATATTACCGCCAACAGCTATCACCGCAGTAACGTGCCTAACTCCAGCAAGCACAAGTTCACCTGGCTGACCTATTCGTCGTTAGCCCAGGTGTGTAAGTATGCTAATCGCGTGAGTTATCAGGTGCTGAACCAGCATTCACCGCGCCTGACGCGCGGTTTGCCGGAACGTGAAGACAGTCTCGAAGAGTCGTATTGGGACCGTTAAATCTTGCATAGGCCGGATAAGCGATAGCGCTATCCGGCACGGACATTAACTGGCCGTAGCAACTTCACCTGCAGGCGGCGTTTCAATCAGCTCCAGCATGGTACGGGCGATTTCGCGCTCACCCATGACGACCTGGTTGGCGCCGCGTTCGGTAATATATTCCACCTCATCGTCATAATGCGCGCGGGCGATAATCTCAATCGACGGGCATTTCTCACGCGCGGAAGCGACAATTTCACCCGCTTCATAACCATTGGGAATGGTCAGCAGCAGCCAGCGCGCGCAATCCAGATGCGCCAGATTCATAATCTCTTCGTTGGCGGCATTTCCCAGTACCGCGCGGATCCCACGCTCGCGCAGTTCATCCACCCGGGTACGTGAGGTTTCGATCACCACCAGCGGGATCCCGGCAGCCATCAATTTCTCACCCAGCAGGCTACCGACGCGACCAAAGCCAACCAGCAGGGCGTGATTGCAGATATCCACCGGAATTTGCTTCTCTTCTTCGATAGCCTCTTCCAGCGTCTGCTCTTCCAGCGTTTCTGTTTTGGCGAGATATTTTTCTAACACCGCGAACAGCACCGGGTTGAGCATGATGGACAGGATTGCCCCCGCCAGTACCAGATTCTGTCCGGCCTGCGGCAGCAGGTTTAACGCCATTCCCAGACCCGCCAGGATAAAGGCAAATTCACCAATCTGCGCCAGGCTGGTGGCAATAGTGAGCGCCGTGCGTTGGGAGTGACCAAACAGGCGCACCAGGAAATAGGCGGCAAGGGATTTACCAAAGATGATAATCGCCAGCGTGCCCAGTACCGCCAACGGCTGCTGGATCAGAACTAACGGATCGAACAGCATCCCGACGGAGACGAAGAACAGCACGGCGAACGCATCGCGCAGCGGCAGAGTATCATGCGCCGCACGGTGGCTTAGTTCAGATTCATTCAGCACCATACCAGCGAAGAACGCGCCCAGCGCAAAGGAGACATCGAACAGCTCTACTGCGCCAAAGGCAATGCCTAAGGCGAGGGCGAGGACTGAGAGGGTAAACAGTTCGCGTGAACCGGTTGCGGCGCTGCGGGCCATAATCCACGGTACCAGGCGACGACCCACCAGCATCATAATCGCGATAAACGCCACCACCTTACCGATGGTAATGCCCATATCGACGGCCAGCGAAGCGAAGCCGACATCTTCTTTTTCCAGCATCCCGGCGACGGCTGGCAGGAGAACCAGCGTCAGCACCATCATCAGATCTTCGACAATCAGCCAGCCAATGGCAATTTGCCCGCGCTGGCTGTCAATGAGCTGTCGTTCTTCAAGCGCGCGCAGTAGTACCACGGTACTGGCGGTTGAAAGACACAGACCAAACACGATCCCCACCATCAGCGACCAGCCTAATACGGCTGAAAGCGCCATACCCAGCAGCGTTGCCACCGCTATCTGGGCAATCGCGCCGGGAATGGCGATAGACTTTACCGCCATCAAATCCTTCAACGAAAAGTGTAGCCCCACGCCGAACATCAGCAGAATAACGCCAAGCTCAGCCAGCTCAGGCGCGAGCTTAGTATCAGCAACAAAACCGGGTGTAAATGGACCGGCCAGAACGCCCGCTAACAGATATCCCACCAGAGGAGAAATACGCAGTTTATTGGCAATCATGCCTAATATAAAAGCGAGCACAAGGCCGCCGACAATGGTGGTGATAAGCGGGGTGGCGTGATGCATTCCGTCTCCTTTGGTTGCTGTGATGATCCTAAAAACCCAAACTACGAGTAATAGTTTATGACAATTTTAATGTTTATGTTTATGAATAATTATTGAATTTTGAAGAAAACGGGATTTTACGCGCAAAAAAGCACGGATCGGAAAAGTACGGTGATATGTGAGAGGTAAAGGCTGATGGCTACTGCAAGTAATGACGGCCAAAATTTACTTTTGGCCGTCAGAAAATCAGGCTTTGTGTCGGTTATCAGGTAAGAATATGGTCAGTATCCCCAGAAGTGGCAGGAAAGCACATATTTTGTAGACCAAATCGATGCTGGTATGGTCGGCTATCAGCCCTAGCACCGCGGCTCCCAAGCCGCCCATGCCGAAGGCAAAACCGAAAAATAGCCCAGAAACCATGCCGATACGCCCAGGAAGCAGCTCCTGCGCGTAGACCAAAATGGCAGAAAACGCCGATGCGAGGATAAAACCAATGATCACGGTTAAAATCCCGGTCCATTCCAGCGTTGCGTAGGGTAAAACGAGGGTAAATGGCGCAACGCCGAGGATAGAGCCCCAAATAACATATTTTCTGCCAATTTTATCGCCTAATGGTCCGCCAATCACCGTCCCGGCCGCGACGGCAAACAGGAAAGCAAACAGGTGAAACTGGGCGTTTTGTACCGATAATCCGAATTTTTGCATCAGATAAAAGGTGTAATAGCTGCTGATGCTCGCCATATAGAAGTATTTGGAGAAAATCAGTACCAGCAGGATGCTTACCGCCAGCACCACTTTATTGCGCGGTAACGGATTTACGATGGCGACTTTCGGTTTTCCTTTACTCATCCGATGCTGCGCAGCGTACCAACGGCTGATTTGTGCCAGGACGACAATCGCTAATAACGCAGCCAGAACAAACCAGGCCACATTACCCTTACCATATGGCGCGATGATGACAGCTGCCAGCAAGGGTCCCAAAGAGCTGCCGAAGTTGCCGCCAACCTGGAAAATTGACTGTGCCAGGCCGTGACGACCGCCGGAGGCCATGCGTGCCACGCGGGACGATTCCGGATGAAATACCGAAGAGCCGGTGCCAACCAGCGCCGCGGCGAGCAGCACCATATGGAAGCTGCCGGCCATGGCTAGCAAAACAAGTCCGCTCAGCGTGAAGCACATCCCAATGGGCAGCGACCACGGCATCGGGTATTTGTCCGTCCAGTAACCCACCACCGGTTGCAGCAGCGAAGAAGCAAGCTGGAAGGTTAGGGTGATCATCCCGATCTGCATGAACGTTAGCGAGAACTCTGACTGCAATAGCGGATAAATCGCCAGGATCAGCGACTGAATCATATCGTTTAGCAAATGGGAGAGGCTGATCGCTCCTAAAATGCCAAATGAGGTGCGTGCTTTAGCAACCGACGCTGACGCGCCAGCCACAGGCTGGGTTGGTTCACTTATTGCCATAGAAAGTCACTTCTGTTTGGGTTGCGATTATGAGGGTAATCAATTTTGTTATTATTACCTGACTAACATACCTGCGGAAGGTGTTTGAAGGAAGTCTCATTTCTGAAAACATTTTCGACTATTATTTCATATCATTGTAATTTCAGTCGTTGATTTTGGCTCAGGGAGAGAAATATGAAGTTTTTAAAACGGGGCGTGGCGCTGGCGTTATTCGCCGCATTTACGCTGGCAGGTCAGCCAGCGCAAGCGTACGAAAAAGATAAAACCTACAAAATTACCATTCTACATACCAACGATCATCACGGTCACTTCTGGCGCAGCGAATACGGAGAATACGGACTGGCGGCACAAAAAACGCTGGTGGACGGTATTCGTAAAGAGGTGGCAGAGGAAGGGGGAAGCGTACTGCTGCTTTCCGGTGGCGATATTAATACCGGCGTACCGGAGTCCGATCTGCAGGATGCGGAACCTGATTTTCGTGGGATGAACCTGATTGGCTATGACGCGATGGCGGTCGGAAACCACGAGTTTGATAATCCCATGACCGTACTGCGCCAGCAGGAAAAATGGTCCAAATTCCCGTTTCTCTCGGCCAATATCTATCAGAAAAGCACCGGCGAGCGTTTGTTTAAGCCGTGGGCTATCTTTAAGCGCCAGGATTTAAAAATTGCCGTACTCGGTTTGACTACTGACGATACGGCGAAAATAGGCAACCCCGAGTTCTTTACCGATATTGAGTTCCGTAAACCTGCTGATGAAGCCAAACTGGTTATTCAGGAACTGAATATGGGTGAAAAGCCAGACATCATTATCGCAACCACCCATATGGGACATTATGACAACGGCAACCACGGCTCGAACGCCCCTGGCGATGTCGAAATGGCGCGTAGCCTGCCGGCGGGATCGCTGGCGATGATTGTCGGTGGTCACTCGCAGGATCCGGTGTGTATGGTTTCAGAGAACAAGAAGCAGGTTGACTACGTACCGGGTACGCCGTGTGCGCCAGACAAGCAAAATGGGATCTGGATTGTGCAGGCGCATGAGTGGGGGAAATACGTGGGTCGGGCGGACTTTGAGTTCCGTAACGGCGAAATGAAAATGGTTAACTACCAGCTCATTCCCGTCAACCTGAAGAAAAAAGTGACCTGGGACAACGGTAAAAGTGAACGCGTACTCTACACCCCGGAAATAGCTGAAAATCAGCAAATGCTTTCGCTGCTGACGCCGTTCCAGAATAAAGGTAAAGCGCAGCTCGACGTGAAAATTGGTAGCGTCAATGCGCGCCTCGAAGGCGACCGAAGCAAAGTCCGTTTCGTGCAGACCAACATGGGACATTTACTGCTGGCTGCGCAAATGGCGCGAACCAGCGCTGATTTTGGCGTGATGAGCGGCGGCGGCATCCGTGATTCCATCGAAGGTGGCGATATCACTTATAAGAGCGTGCTGAAAGTACAGCCGTTCGGAAACATCGTGGTGTATGCAGACATGAGTGGGAAAGAAGTGATTGACTATCTGACCGCTGTAGCACAAATGAAGCCGGACTCCGGGGCCTATCCGCAGTTTGCTAATGTCAGCTTTGTGGCGAAAGATGGCAAGCTTAACGATTTGAAAATCAAAGGCGAACCCGTTGACTCAGCCAAAACCTATCGCATGGCAACGCTAAGCTTCAACGCGACCGGCGGCGATGGCTATCCGCGAATTGATAATAAGCCAGGCTATGTGAATACCGGGTTTATTGATGCGGAAGTGTTGAAAGAGTACGTGCAGAAGAACTCACCGCTGGATGCCAGTATGTATGAGCCGAAGGGTGAAGTTACCTGGCAGTAACAGGGCTATTTTGTTCGCCATTTTGAACGCGGGCAGTGCTCGGAATCCTCACGTACTACATGTACGCTCCGGTTCCTGCGCGCTGGCCGCGTCCAAACTGCCTTCACCAATAACGCCCTGTTGAGTATTCGGTTTGTAGGCCTTAAAGCTGCGCGCCATCAGGCAATCATTCTAAAATCGCTTAATCACGGCGTGCGATGTCGGCGAATTTCGCATCCAGAATTTTCGCCAGATCGCCTGCTGCCAGTTCGATATCCAGCCCGCGTTTGCCGCCGGAAACATAAATGGTGTCAAACGTCTGGGCAGGGGCGTCAATGAGCGTTGGCAATCTTTTTTTCTGTCCTAATGGGCTGATCCCTCCCACCAGATAACCGGTGGTTCGTTGCGCAACCATTGGATCGGCCATATCGACCTTTTTAGCCCCCAGCGCCTTAGCGACCTTTTTGAGATCCAATTGACCGGCTACAGGCGTGACCGCAACCGCCAGATGCTTCATGTCGCCATTCACGGCAACCAGCAGCGTTTTGTAGACCTGGTCCGCATTCAAACCTAACTTGCGCACCACTTCATCACCAAAGTTCGTCTCGGACGGATCGTGATCGTAGGTGTGGATCTGGAAAGAAATTTTGTTTTTTTCGAGTAATTTAACGGCGGGTGTCATAGCAATTTTCCTGGACCAGACAAAATACGACTCAAGCATACGCCTGATGTCTGTCTAAAAAATAGTACCATCTTGCGCAATAGTATTGGCAGGATGATGACTTTGAGCGACAATCGAACTACACCGATGCTTTAAGCATTGGGATCATAATAATGATGAAATTCCTCTTTGACGGGCCAATAGAAATATTGGCCATTTTTTTACCGTAACATTTCCGGCAAATTTCCTTCTCCGTACAGATGCAACGCGCCAACGGCCACGACGTAGTGACCAGCAGGCATCGCTCTGAGCCGATCGCGCCAGGCTGTGTTGCGTTGATGCATCAATACGTCATACAACGACTGGCTAAAGGTATTGGGAAGCGTCAGTTCGCTATTGTGTGGCGGTGTTTTAAGCCACCAACCCATCATCTGTTGCAACAATCTGGCATTGGTATGCCAGTGCGTCAGAGTATCGTCCAGCAGGGCCAGTCCGTTATCAGGCAACTGACATAACAGCTCGATTTGGCTGGATGCACCTTCCAGTTCGATGACGGGTTTATGCGCTTGCTTTGCCGCTTTCAGCAATTGGTAATCAATTCCGTATTCTGCCCGTAGCCCCAACTGCTGTGCCTGTGTCGCCTGTAATACCATGGCGATTTGCCACAACGGCTGAGTAGATAACAGGGAGGGGGAAATCCCCAGTTCGTTGGTGACTTTACGCAGGTTTTCTAACTGCTCCGGGCTGATTCGTTCTTCGAGTGCGGCAAATGTAGGAAGGTTAGCAAACGGCGCGTCGTCACCGGAAACATCCGCTTCGACAATCAGCGCATCGGCATGGTTGAGTTTTTTGAGTAATTTGGCAGGCAGAGGTGCCATATCGCGACTGCCCATGTGAATACTGCCAATCAGATGAAAATGGCGGTTGCCGGGCAATAAAATGTCGATGGCAGGCCAGGTATAGTGGTTGCCGCGTAGCGCGGTGAAAAATGTTTTTACCCGGTATAACAGATCCATACGACCTCCCTAAGTAGACTTTCATGCTAGCGCGTGGTCCAGGAAGGTGCAATGCGAGAATCGCCGGATGGCGACGCGAAATCGTCTTATCCGGCCCACAATGTTACCTGCACTTTGTAGGCCGGATAAGCGTGAGCGCCATGCGGTAGAGGGTTACTCTTTCGGTTTGAAGCGCAGCAGTCGGTTAGCGTTGCTCACCACAGTAATGGAGGAGAGCGCCATCGCCGCCCCGGCAACGACCGGATTCAGCAGTGTTCCGGTGAATGGCCACAGGATCCCAGCGGCAACGGGAATACCGATGCTGTTATAAATAAACGCGCCGACCAGGTTCTGCTTCATATTACGCAACGTTGCCCGGGAGATAGACAGTGCATCCGCAACGCCCATCAAGCTATGACGCATCAGCGTAATCGCGGCGGTTTCAATCGCCACATCGCTGCCGCCACCCATGGCAATCCCTACATCGGCCTGAGCCAGCGCAGGTGCATCGTTGATACCGTCACCCACCATGGCAACCTGACGTCCCTGGCTTTGCAGACGTTTAATCGCCTCGGCTTTACCATCCGGCAGAACACCGGCTATCACCTCATCAATACCGGCTTCTTTGGCAATAGCGTTAGCCGTGGTCGGGTTGTCACCGGTAAGCATCACCAGACGATACCCGTTGCGGTGCAGACGCTGAAGTGCTGCCACGCTGTCGCTACGCAGTGGATCACGCACCGCTAACAGCGCCGCCGCTTTACCATCAATCGCCAACAGGACCGGGGTTGAACCCTGGGATGCCTGAGCAGTGATTTCAGCTTCCATTTCAGTGGTATCTACCTGCTGTTCATTAAGCAGCGCCTGGTTGCCCAGCAGCAGCGTATGACCTTCCGTTTCACCACTGACGCCTAAACCGCGCAGCGTACGGAAACCATTGACCTGTGGCAGCGTAACATCACCGGCTTTGTCCAGTATCGCTCTGGCCAGCGGGTGGCTGGACCCCTGTTCAAGGGCTGCTGCCAGACGAATTGCCAGTGCTTCATCGGTGTTGCCAAACGTTTTGATGGCGACAACCTGCGGTTTACCTTCAGTCAATGTCCCGGTTTTATCAAATACGACGGTATCAAGCGTACTGGCGCGCTGCAGCGCATCGGCATCACGTACCAGAACCCCAAACTCAGCGGCACGACCCACACCGGAAATAATCGACATTGGTGTTGCCAGGCCCAGCGCACAAGGGCAGGCAATAATCAGTACGGTAGTGGCAATCACCAGCGTATAAACAATTTGTGGTGCCGGCCCGAAGAAATACCAGATTGCTGCACTTACCAGCGCAATGACTACGACGACCGGAACGAACACTGAGGAGATACGGTCAGCCAGTTTGCCAATCTCCGGTTTACTGCTTTGCGCCTGGCGCACCATACGAATAATACGTGACAGCGTGGTGTGGCTGCCAACGGCGCTGGCGCGAAACAGCACGCTGCCGTCCTGTACGACCGTACCGGCGTGGACGCTATCACCTTCGCCTTTTTGTTGCGGAATAGGTTCACCGGTCAGCATGGCTTCATCCAGCCAGGCTTCGCCCTGAGTGATTTCGCCATCTACCGGAACGCGGTCACCGGTGGTCAGGCGCAGTAACATTCCCGCCTGAACGTCTGCCAGCGGCACGTTCTTTTCACCTTCGTCGGTAACAACACGCGCGGTCGGCGGTGTCAGATCGAGTAATTTTTCCAGTGCTTTGGACGAGCGCTGACGAGCCCGTGCTTCCAGCATGTGCCCGAGGTTAATCAGACCGATAATCATCGCACTGGCTTCATAATAGAGGTGTCGTGCTTCCATCGGGAACCATTGCGGCCAGAGGTTGACGCTCATGGAATAAAGCCATGCCACCCCGGTACCCAGCGCCACCAGCGTATCCATGGTCGCGGTGCCGTTCATCAGGCTTTTCCACGCGTTGCGGTAAAAATGACCGCCCGCGAAAACCATCACGGCAAGCGTTGCCAGACCAATCGTCAGCCACAGGCTACGGTTGTCGGCAGTGACCATCATGTTTTCGCCAATCATTCCCCATACCATGACAGGGATACCCAACAGCAGCGCGACGGCCGCCTGCCAGCGAAAACGTTTCATGGTTGCCACGGCGGTTTCTTGCTGACGCTCGCGGCGCTTAACATCATCTTCAATGGCTTCTGCGCCGTAGCCCGCTTTTTCCACCGCTTTCACTAACTGGTCGGCGGACGCACTGCCCATTACCAGCGCAGTACGTTCCGCCAGGTTTACCCGTGCCTGCGTGACACCCGGTACGCTTTGCAGAGCATCTTGTACGCGGATAACACAGCTGGCGCAGCTCATGCCGTTTAACAGCAACTGTTGGCTGTCATCATCAGCCGTAGCTGCCGGAAGCTCGGAAGGGACCGCTGCCAGTGCTTCCGACGGGATTGATGACTCCGTCAGCGGTTTAGCCTTTGGGTGGCTTAACTCCGCGCCGTAACCGGCTTGTTTGATGGTTTCAATCAGCGCTTCAGCACTGGCGCTCCCGGTAATGTGCGCTTCAGTCACAGTGACATCCGCTTGCTCAACGTCCGGGCGTTGCTCCAGACTCTCTTTAACGCGTTTTACACAGTGACCACAGGACAAGCCGTCCAGGGTTAGATCGATTGTTTGAGACATAACCAACTCCTTTATTGCAGGATTAACTGACTGTGATAAAGGTTAAACCTTCCATCTAGGGGAAGGTCAAGGGAGTTTTTTGAAAAGGTGCAAAAAGGGCGAAAAGGAAGAAAAACGGGAACGTCAGAACAGGACGCTCCCGGTCAATTATTGATTGAGAACAATAAGCGGCGTTCGATGCTCCGGTTCATTCATCACCGTGAGATCGGCGCCGTACAAGGCATTTAGCGATGATTGCTGTAGAACATCCTGCGGACGACCGTTATCAACTATCCTGCCGCGTTCCATCAATACAACGCGGTCAGCATAGCGCGCCGCAAGGTTGAGATCGTGCAGGACGCAGCAGACGCTGAACTGTCGTTCACCTACCAGACGACGCAGCAGACGAAAAAGATGCTGTTGGTGGTGAATATCCAGGGCGGAGGTGGGTTCATCGAGAAACAACCATTTTGGCCTGGGTTCGGGCTCCCAAAGTTGAACCAGCAGACGCGCCAGCTGTACCCGCTGTTGTTCTCCTCCCGACAGGTGCCGGTAATCGCACGCGGCCAGCGCCTGGCAGTCACACAACGTCATGATGTGCTCCGTTTCATCGCCCGTATTGCGCGTACGATACGGATGCCTGCCCATGCGGATGACCTCCTGCACGCTAAACGGGAAGGCCATATGACTGTTCTGGCGCATCACGGCACGGGTTTTTGCCAGCTCGGTGATTGACCACTCGTTCAGCGGCTTGCCAAACAAGCTACAACGCCCGCTGTGGGGCTGCAGATAGCCCGTAAGCTGGCGAAGCAGCGTCGATTTTCCGGCCCCATTCGGGCCAAGAATCGCGATGATTTCTCCATCAGGTAGCGTCAGGGAAACGTCATCGGTCAGTCGTCTGCCCTGAATTTGGTAGACCAGATTTTCAGCGACGATCATGACATCCTCCGGCTACGCAGTATTAACCACAGGAAATACGGTCCACCGATCAGGCTGGTTAACAGGCCAACGGGCATTTCGGCAGGCTGAACCAGGGTGCGGGCCAGCGTGTCGGCAATCAGCAGTAAACAGGCGCCGGCCAGCGTAGAGCAGGGGATCAACCAGCGATGATCGGCGCCGGTAGTCATTCTGATCAGATGCGGGATCACAAGGCCAATAAAGCCAATCACGCCGCTGACGGAAACGGCTGCGCCAACCAGGAGCGAGCTGAGCAACAGTAACTGCTGGCGCTTACGTTTGACGTTTACGCCGAGGTAATGCGCCTCTTCATCACCCAATTGCAGCAAATTAAGCGTTCCCGCCATACAGACGGTGACAGCAATGGCTGGAAGAACAAACGTGCTGGCAACCAGCAGCGTTGGCCACTGGGCCTGGCCGAGATTCCCCATCATCCACAGCGTAAGTTGGCGTAGCTGCTGTTCGTCGCCCACATAGCTCAGCACGCCAATAGCCGAACCGCACAGAGCATTGATAGCGATACCTGCTAACAGCAGTTGCATCATTCCACCGTGGTTATGACGCTGGCTTATCAGGAAAATAATCGTGCAGACCACCATGCTGCCCGCGACGGCAAAAATCATCTGCTCATACAGCACCAGCACTACGGGGAATGAAAAGGGGATAACTATCGCGATGCCAACCATCAGCGCGGAGCCGCTGCTGACGCCAAGCAGGCCGGGATCGGCCATCGGATTGCGAAAAAGTCCCTGCATAATGACCCCTGCCGTAGCCAGCGCAGCACCGACCAAAACGGCCAGCAGCACGCGGGGCAGGCGAATGTTCAACCAGATATCACGGTATTCGTCGTTGAACAGGGCGCTGAAGCTAATGTTCAACGCCCCCTGGCTGGCACCGAACAGCATCAGAGCGACCAGCAAGAGAGAAAGGCCCGTCAGAATGCTGACGGAAGAAAGCGAGTCCTTAAGCACGCAACGCTCCATAACGTCTTTGCGGCGCGAAATTTCCGCGCCGCGAGGGGTTTACGCGGGTTTCAGTCCCGGCTCAACCAAACTGTAAATCTGGTTATTGAGTGCCGGCGCCGTGGCCAGTTCGTGAATGTGCCTGGCAACATCTGCGCGCATTACAAAGCCGTGACACTCCTCGGCCTGTATGCGTTGCGCCAGGCCTGTGGCTTCACCGTTCAGCAAACCGCCGGGGCGGAGAATGGCGTAGTCCAGTTGACTGGTTTGTAGCCAGCTTTCAGCCAATGATTTTTCCCGTACGGCCTGGCCAAATGCGGCCCTGGCGCGTGGGGACAAAAAGGGCCAACTGTCACCACAGCCCAGGGAGGTGACCAGAATCATGCGTTTGATCTCAGCTTTTTCTGCTTCATCAATGACGGTTCTGTGCGCCAGATAATCCTGGGCACCGCCCATGGAGGAGATCACCGTGGCGTGTTGCCCCGCTGCGCGACAGGCACAGGCGGTGACCTGGCTGTCGCAAGCATCGCCAATAAAGACCTGCACACCTTTTTCCTGCAGCCCGGCAGCGACCTGGGGATTGCGAACGACAGCAATCACCGGACGATGCTCCGCCAACGCGAGTTCCAGCGTTTTCGCGCCGACGCCGCGACCACCTGCACCAAAAATAAGCCATGGAGCCATCAGGCATGTTCCTTTAAAGATGAAGACAGCGCGTGAAAGGCGCTGACCTGTTCGGCCAGTAGCTGTCGATGCTCATCGCGACCGAGGAAAATTTTGAACATAGCGCTACCCGCCTGGTTGAAGAAGAGAATTGACGCGGTGTCCATTCCCATAAATTTGCGTTCAATCAGAGCAATATGCGTGCAGTTTTCTGCCTTGATATGCCCGGTCATGCCTTTTTTGCCGCGCAGGTTGAAGTAACCGTGGCGGTGGAATCCGGAAGGTAATTCACCGGTGAATTCCAGAATGACATCAGCAGTATGGACCAGGGTGGTGACTTTGCCCCATTCGCAGACGGTTTCCCAGACGGTATCAAATTGACTGCCGGAAACCAGCGTTGGGGAAGGGAGGTTTTTCACCACCTCCAGCAATGTAGTGTTGTACTGGGCTGCGATAGCTTCCAGCGTACCGTCCGGCTCAGTTTTCAAAAAATCCTGTAAAGAGACATGGCTCATTATTCACTCCTTTTATGGTTGCTCTACCGCAATGCGCGGCGCGTTAAGTGCCTGAATCAGTTCATCAAGAGACTGCAAAATATTGCTCGCCCAAAAACGCCCTTCATTGGTCAGGCGTACACAGGTGCTGGCATCTCGCGTCAGTCCTGCGTGATGCCATTGGGTCAGTAGCGGGGCCAGTTTTTGAGCATGAGGCGTCAGCTCATCCAGCGGGACGCGGGCCGTCTCAATACCGGCCTGGAGAGTGTGTCGCCACTGGAAACCACGCTCGGCGGTGCGCATTATCATCATTAGCGGTTTTTTTCCGGCGGCGATAGATTCATGCCATGTATTCAGGTTGCGCTCGACCATCCAGGAATAGCCATTGACTGACCCTCCTGCGCCAGAGCCGAATGCCAGACAGTCTGCACCCTGTTTAATCAGCAGGTTGTACAGATTGCGTTCCCGTGTGGTACGCGCCCAGTGGCTGTTGCTGATGCAGCGCCAGCCCGCGCTGTCCATGAAATCGCAGCCCTGAAGATAGAGATCGCGGCGTTCGGCGGGAGAGGGAACGGTTGTGCGCCCGGTTTCAACTGCTTTGCCAAGCGGTGTATTAGGGATCAGATTCAGCGCATAAAGATCTACGCCGTCGAGGCCAATGTCGCGGGCAATCGCCAGATCCTCGCCCCACAGTTTTGCGTCTTGTCCTGGCAGACCAAATAGCAGATCGCACACCACGGCGGCACGATCCCGTTTTACCAGTCCCTGCATAAAGGCCGTTGCGGTCGGGCCGTCCGAAGTACGCGCCATTTTCTTGCGGATCCGGCTGTTAAAAGACTGAATACCGATCGAAAATCGATTGGCGCCAGCGTCAAGGCAGGCATCGATTCGCGCATCGTCAAAATTGAGTACTCGCCCCTCAATGGTGATTTCGCAGTCCGGCGCCAGCGGTAGCTTGTCACGCAGCGCGGTGATGATTCTGGCCAGGTCCTGTGCAGACAACGCAGAAGGCGTACCGCCGCCAAAATAGACGGCGTGAATGGGGGCTGACTGGTGTAATGCGCTATCAGCTTCCATCTCTATTTCGCGCAACAGCGCGTTGGTGTAGCGGGCGCAGTTGTCTTCTTCAAAGCGGTTTTGATAAAAACCGCAGAAAGTACAATGTGTTGCACAAAACGGGATATGCAAGTACACCAGCCGTTTACGTGGCGGGGTTGGCTGGCTGATGACCTCCTGCCAGGTTTGTGACAAAAGCTCTTTGGCAACCGGGATCGCCCCACGCCAGGGCATCGTGGCGCGGCGATCCTTAAATGGCTGACTTCCCTCGAGCGCAAAATGCGCGGTGAGATCCAGCGAGTGTTCAGTTTTCATTCTTCTTAATAAATCCTGTTAGTGAGGCCAGAATTGCTGGTGTAGGGCTTCAACTGCATCGGCGACGCGAGGTCCCATCCCCAGAATCAGCGCCTGGTCTACCGCCACAATGCGCTGATTTTTCCAGGCCGCAGTGTGGGTAATACCGGCAATCGCGCTCAGGCGAGCCAGACCGCCATCGACCATTTGCGACGTCACCACGATCACCTCCGGGTTGGCGGCGATCAGTGACTCCGCGCTGTAGCTTTTATACTGCGCATGGGTGGCGACATTTTGTGCGCCTGCGAGGGTCATAATGGCATCGGCAACGCTGCCTTTTCCGGCGATCTGAGGTGCGCTGCCGCCAGCAGAGAGAATGAACATCGCTTTGACCGGCGCGTTTTTCGCCGCCACGCTGCGCTTAATACGCTCCAGACGTTGCTGCAGGCGATTGACTAACGCCTCACCTTGGTCAGGAATGTGCAGTGTTGTAGCCAGTTCTCGAATGTTGGCGTACATCTGTTCTACGGTGGCCGGTACGCGCGGCAACGTCACGACGTTAACCTTTTGCGCCCGCAGCTGATCTAACACGATTTGGGGACCAGCATCCTGCCAGGTGATAAAGCTGTCCGGATGCAGCGATAAAATGCCCTCGCTGCTTAACTGCTTCCAGTAGCCGATATGCGGGAGTGCGGCAGTTTCGGGCGGGTACGAGGTCGTTTCATCAACGCCGACCACCCGGTTGCCGACGCCCATGGCGTATATCAGTTCGCTAAGTGAGCCGCCCGCCACCACCAGGCGGTCGGCGGACTGGGCACTGAAAACGCAGGCGAGGCTCAGTAAGCCAATCATGAGTTTTTTCATCGTCAGAAATTCCACGCAAAGCCAACGGCGGCATTGAAACCCGCGTCTGGAATAGATTCATGTGCGGTTCTGTAACGCTTATCGGTCAGGTTGTTGAGCGCGAGGTTGACCTGATACTGGTCCTGCGGACCGAACTCGGTGTTGAATGCGAGGTTAAGTGTGGCCCAGCCAGGGTAGTTGATTTCCGTTGAGCCGGTATTATCTTTAGCGCTGGACGCCGCGCGGATAAAGGCATCGGACGTCACGTTAGCGACATTCATCAACCAGGTATGTTTCAGGCCGACGCGCCCGGTCAGCGTGGGCTCGCCGGTATCCCAGGTTTTTAGGGTATTGCCTTCGTACTGACGGCGAATGAGATTACCGCTCAGGTAAGGTGAAACCGCCCAGCCGTTGTATTCTGCGGTGAGTTCCATGCCCCAGGTTTTGGCCCGATCGATGTTTTCGTAGTAGTAATAGCCACCCCGTGAAGAGGTGGTATTACCGCTGCAAACGGGTTGGCCTGAACAGGCCAGGCTGGCGATATAGTCTTTGGCTTCGGAGTAATAAATGGCGCCGTCAATCAGCCACATATTCCCTTTATACCGTGCGCCCAGCTCATAGTTATTCGAGTGTTCCGCCTTCAGGTTTGGGTTGCCGTAGGTCACGCTTCCGCCTGCGGACGTCTGCATAAACAACTGAGTCAGCGTGGGGAAAACATAGCCCTGGGCATACGCTGCCCGGAGTTCAAGATCTTTAAAACCGGAATAACGCAGGCTGGTTGAGGTCACTAGTTCATCATCGTGTACTGAATTTCCTCCGGTGGATTGCCAGGTACTGCCGCTGCTTTGCAGGGTTTGCGTATCGTTGCGATTGAGCTTCGAAGACAGCCAGTACTGACGTGCGCCAACGGTCCACGTCCAGTTATCGGCAAAGCGCCAGTCGTTTTGCGCGAACAATGAGGTGTTGCTTTGCTCCGCTTCGTTGTATGACAGGGTACGGGTTTGCGTATCGAAGAAGCCAGTAGCTGCGGTCTGGCGCGTACTGCCGTCCGTGTCCTGTTTGATTTTGTCATGCTGATATTGAGTGCCAATCACCAGTTCGTTGTTAGCGGGAAGGGAGAAATTGCCCTGCAGCGTTACCCCTTGGGTATACTGTTTGTCGTTGGTATTGGTTTGATTGTTTATCGTCAGCGCTTTAATCGCCGGGCTGGGGATTACCTGGGTCGTTTTGACCCGGTTTTCAAATTTGCGCTCTATTGTCTGGGTGTATGCGTCAAGATGGATTTTCTTCAGGTAATCTCCGTCGGCCGCATAGTCGTAGAAAAGACCGATTTTCTCGCGTTCCAGCTTAGGTATTTTGACGCTAAAGTCGTCGAACTGGCCCTCTGGATCGTCAAACCAGGTTTGAGTAGACAGTTTGTAACGATCGAGGGAGAGTCCGATTTTATGGCGATCGAAGTTGTAGCCCAGCCACACGCCCTGGCCGTTATTACGGAAGTTGGTGTCAGGCAATCTTCCGTCAGGCGTATCGCGGTCCCCCTGGTCGGAGTAGCTGCCATTGATGCGGTAGTCAAAGTTTCCGATGCTGCCCCAGGCTGCCGCTGATTCTTCCCATCCTGCCGTTGCGGAGTTATAAACGGCCTTAATGCTGCCGCCGAGAGGCTTATCGCCGCCTTTTTTCGTAATAAAATTCACGACGCCGCCAATCGCCTGCGAACCGTAGAGGACAGAGTAGGGGCCTTTGACCACTTCAATACGCTCCAGCGCGGATTCGTCAATCAGCAAACCGGCCCCGTAGTTTTGCCCGGCACGTTGGTAGCTGACGACCTGGCCGTCGATCAAAATCAGCACCCGCGAAGAGGCTTCGCCACGGATACGAATTTGTTTCCGGCCAGCGAGGGCGTTATCGGTGACTTCGACGCCGGGAATATCTTGCAAATCATCAGCAATAGAAACGCTGGTGGAGTTTTGCAGCGTCTGGCGATCGATAACCTGAATAGTTGCCGGGCTATCCCAGAGACTACTTTCAGAGCGGTTAGCCGTGACGATCACCGTATCATCATCGGGCGTTGAAGCGTGTGTTGTAGAGGTAGCTGCAGAAGCAGCGCCGGACATGCATAATGTCAGGGCTGAAAGAATAAATGGCCTTTGGTTAATCCGTGGCAACATAAGAGAACCTTTATTGAATGTAAATGATCATCATTATCATTCGCATTTGTATATAAAAATGTTTCCCTTTGTTCAATATGAAAGATGTATAACCAATATATCTTTTGATTTGAGTCAATTTTGTACGGTCAATAAATACTGAAATGTGATCTGTATCGGGTATAACAATGTGAATAGAAAGGATTTATTCATCTCTTTGTTGACTTAAAATGTGCAGATTTCTCGGGTAAATGATTACGGCAATCTGGGCTATAATGTGGCTCAGCACCAACAAGCACCGCGGGGGAAATGTGAATATTAGCGATGTTGCGAAAAAAACCGGTTTAACCAGCAAAGCCATTCGCTTTTATGAAGAGAAAGGACTGGTGACGCCGCCGCTGCGTAGTGACAATGGCTATCGCACTTACAACCAACAGCATCTGAATGAACTGACGTTGCTGCGTCAGGCGCGGCAGGTTGGGTTTAACCTGGAAGAGTGCGGCGAGCTGGTAAACCTGTTTAACGATCCGGCGCGTCATAGCGCGGATGTGAAAAAGCGCACCCTGGAAAAGGTGGCGGATATTGAGCGGCATATCAGTGAGCTGCAGGCCATGCGCTTGCATTTACTGGCGCTGGCGGACAGTTGCCCGGGTGATGACAGCGCTGAATGTCCGATTATGGATAATCTCTCCGGCTGCTGCCATCACAAAGCGAAGGCTTAACGGCGAGAGGGATTAAGCATAAACACCACCGTGCCGCGGTACCACGGGGATTTCTCAAGCTGCGCTTCAGCCAGTGGATCCCGGTTACCGTTTTGCACCAGTCCCAGCTTAAATGGAATGCGCAGGCGGCTCAGCGCGGGCAGATACGCCTGATAATTCGTCACCGTGTGACGCCCCTGATAGCTCTGGACCACCAGTTCATCGACCGCCAACGCGTTCAGCGTAGCGACGTCGCCCGTTTTTGCCCAATCCAGTAGTCCGGTTACGCCTAGCGCAAACTCGGCCGGGAGCTGTTGGCGCAGTTGCTGCAGAAAGCGGGCGTAGTCGGTCAGTTGATGGGTCGCTGCGTCAAAATCAACCTGCAGGCCGACGACGTGATTCCCGGCGGTCTGCCAGCGCTGCATCAACCGTATGATACGCGCCGGGATCTCTTCCGGTACGTCGAGGGTTGTAAAGCGTACGGTCAGCCAGATTGAGGGAAAAGACAGACGACTGACCGGCAGTCCGAGGCGCTGGAACACCACGTTACCGGAACGAACCAGTACCTCGCCCTGGTGCAGATAAACCGTTTGCGCGTCTTTCAGCTCGTCACTGGCCTTCACCCCAGACCACAGCCAGAAGGCCGAATGTTCACGGGCGGCGACGATATCCGCCGCCTGTGCCTGACCTATCAGCAGCGCGGTTACCAGTAATATTTGAGTTTTTGCGCCCACGGGCTTCCCGGATACTGCGTTTTCAGTTGGGTGAACCAGCCCTTACGCTGCAGTTTATCCACGTCTTCACCGCCGCATTCGTTAGCGCCTGATGGCGCATAGCACATGATGGCGCGATACAGCGCGAAGCTCTTATCTTCGACTTCCGCGGTGGGTGAGGTGATTACCTGCTGATAGTAGCTTTGCCTGTCGAACTGGCCGAAAGGTTTCTTGCGCGAGATAGCTGATTCAAGCACGTCGTTGCCAGCGCTGTTTTTCCACAGATCAACATGTGTTTGCGTGGTGCGGAAGAATTCGCCAAGGCAGTTCAGCGCGTGAGCATCATCCGCTTTTTTGCTCAATACCGTTACCGTTTCATTGAGGCTGCGGCACGTATAGCCCGCCTGCGCCGTGTCGCCATTCCAGTCAAATATGCTCAGGTTAACGTCAGCAAACGCTTCGCCAATGACCGGAGGCGTAATCGCGCTGGCCAGTTTTCTGTCATTCAGCCAATCGCCAAAACGATTCTCTGTAAGATCTCGCACCAGCAGCGTATGCAACGCAATGGTACGCTCTTCGTTATTCGGGCCATGAACGGCCTGCTGGCGCAGCAGTTCTGGTGTGGCCTGTGTTTTCAGTACCTGCGAACGAAAGCGCAGGTTGGTCACCGCGCTATTCGGTGCGAAAACCGCAGCCACGTCGCCGCTATATACCAGCGTGGCGGCAAGCTTAGCCTGCACATATTGCTGCTGTTCGTTATCCTGGCTGAGTTTTAACAACTGCTGCCAGAAATCGCGCGCCTCGGCCCATTTCTTCTGGCCCATCAACGCTTCGCCGTACAGCACCTGTTCGCTGAAGGCGAGGGTATCGTGAGCGGCAAGTTTCTGCGCTGGCGTAACTGCCTGAATAATTGCCGCGTAGTTGCCCGTTGCCAGCCACAGATTCAGTTGTAGATCGCGCCATAGCGGCAGTTTTTGGCTCTGTTCAAACACCGGTTTGCTGGCGTCGAGCTGTGCCTGCGTCAGCGTGGGTTTGTTATTGTTATCCAGGCGCAGCGCGCGTAGCAGTTCGATATAGCTGACTCGCGGCGCGTTGGGGAAGGCTTCAACGACGGACTGGTCGTAGAACGCCATGCCATAGACATTATCGTATTCGATGACATTTTCGCGCAGTTGCTGTGCGTCAACCGACTGCTGAAGCGCCTGTTCATACAACCCGGCTAACTGCGGCCACGCCTGTAAATACCAGTTGATGCGACGCAACATACCGCGTGAAGAGTCAGCGTAGAGTCCTTGAGGAAAACGCTGCAAATAGGCCTGCGCCAGCGTCTGAGCCTGAGTAGCATCCTCGCGGTTAATTTTCGCAATATCAAAATCGCCGTACTCGCCCACGCTGTTCTGACTGCTCTTGTTCAACGCCGTGCGCATCAGCATGTATTGCGCGGTCTCTGCCAGCCACGGACGATCGCTTTTGGCAAGCTGAGCGAAATCCCGTTCGGCACTGGCATAATCTCCGGCATAGAAACTGGCGGCTGCTGCCAGATAGCTTTTATAGGGCAGAGCAGGAGAATCTGCCGGGAAGGTAGCAAGAGAAGACTCAATTTGCTCGCGGGTTGCTCCGGAAAGCAGTCCTGTACGCGCCTGGGCTAAGGCCTGACGCTGTTCCGCCGTTAACGTGGAATCGGCCAACAGCGCGGCAAAAAACGCGCTGACGCTCTCGGTGTTATTCGAAACATGGCGGTTCTCAAGCTCAGCGTCGTTGATGTTTATTTCGTCGGCGCTAATGTTCAGCTCGGCCATCTGTTGGGAGAGAGGGCTGTCTGCGGCGGATGCCGGAGCAGCGGCTGGCTGCGGGGCAGCCTCATCCCACTGCGGGTGATAGGCAAAATAGAAATCACGGGAGCGGGTGATGTCTGCGGGCATTGATTGCACCGGCAGTGCAAATGATTTTTCCTGGCTCAGCAGCCGCAGCAGGTTGTCACGGCTGTCGTTTTCAGGGTTAAAGGTCGGCGTTCCCTTTAGTAGACAGCTGTCGTCGCTCCATTTGCAGTCTTCCATATCGAACGAAGCGAATGCCTGCGGGGCGGCGGTCAGCAATATGCAAAGGGCAAAGGCAAGGGGTGTCTTCCTGACCATAGTCTTATTTCCTGTCTCTTTAGTGTGATACCGCTTTTATAATCAGGGTGATTCCCTCAACGGCAATGACTTCAACCTGCGTTCCGGCGCTCAAATCGTCACGGGCGCTAACGGGCCAGGAACTGTCGCCGACGCGCATATGTCCGCGACCATTCACCAGGGTGGTTTCCAGAATAAATCGACGGCCAACCAGCTGTTGTCCGCGCTGGTTAAGATGGCTGTCGGCTGGCTTTTGCTCCTGAACGCGCCTTGCCAGCCACTTCCACCACAGCCAGGCCGCCAGCAGGGTGAGGGCGGCGAACATCGCCCCCTGCCACGCCCAGTCTAGCGGAACGAGCCAGACGACAAGACCGGTAATCACCGCAGCCACGCCGCTCCACAGCAGATAGCCGTTGCCGCCCAGCATCTCGGCGGCGAGTAGCAAACCGCCGAGGCTGAGCCAGAAGATGTGCGGGTGCACCAGAATCATCGCTATCATGATTTTTTCCGCTCGCTGGCGCTGTCCTTAACCAGTTCGGCGATCCCGGCAATGGAGCCCATCAGGCTACTGGCATCCAGCGGCATCATCACCACTTTGCTGTTATTCGACGAACCTATATGCTGCAACGCTTCGGTGTATTTCTGCGCCACGAAGTAGTTCACGGCCTGAATATCTCCGGCGGCAATGGCCTCAGACACCATCTGCGTTGCGCGGGCCTCTGCTTCTGCGGAACGTTCACGCGCTTCAGCCTGTAAAAATGCGGACTGACGTTCACCTTCCGCAATGAGGATTTTCGATTGCTTCTCACCTTCGGCCTTAACGATTTCTGCCTGACGGATCCCTTCGGCTTCAAGAATGTAGGCGCGCTTGGTACGTTCGGCTTTCATTTGCGCGTTCATGGCGTCGATAAGTTCTGCAGGAGGACGCACGTCGCGGATCTCAATACGGGTGATTTTTATTCCCCAGGGATTGGTGGCCTCATCAACGATATGCAGCAGGCGCGTGTTGATGTTGTCGCGCTGGGAGAGCATTTCATCGAGCTCCATCGAGCCGAGAACAGTACGAATGTTGGTCATGGTCAGGTTGATGATCGCCAGTTCCAGGTTGCTGACTTCATACGCGGCTTTCGGCGCGTCGATCACCTGAATAAAGCACACAGCATCAATCGAGACGTTGGCGTTATCTTTGGAGATGACTTCCTGAGAGGGGATATCAAGCACCTGTTCCATCATATTGATCTTACGACCAATGCGGTCCATGAACGGTACAACAAGGCTTAAACCCGGTTGTAGGGTTTTGGTGTAACGGCCAAAACGCTCTACCGTCCACTGATATCCCTGCGGGACGATTTTGACGCCTGCGCCGACGATCACCAGCGCGACAAAAATAAGAATAGGAATAAAAATGAGCATTGATGAAACCTCCTGTTGTGCTGTCCTTTACTGCCTCATTAGTCAAATTATACCCGATTTATCAAGGTGAGCTCCCCTATAATAAATTACAGGGATATACCCGTCATACTTCAAGTTGCATGTGCGTTAGCTGCGTTACTCGGCCCATCCCTGGGCCTCGCCCCTGCGGGGTCGCTGTAAGCAGCGCTCAAATTTGCTCCCGGCAGATTTGTCGCTCACCCCAGTCACATAGTTAACTATGCTCCCGGAGGTTCACTCACTTGCCGCCGTCATGCAACTCGAATTATTTTGGGTATACACTGTCTGCACGAAAGATGTAAAAAGGGATTGGTAATGGAAGAAAGCAGCATTCTGCTTCAGTTAAAAAATGTCGCGTGGCAGGCAGGGGCGACGCAGGTTCTTAATAACATCTGTTTTGATCTCCGCGCCGGAGAATTTAAGCTGATTACCGGCCAATCCGGCTGTGGTAAAAGTACGTTACTCAAGATTGTGGCGTCGTTAATAAGTCCGACTGGTGGTGAGATTCTCTTTGAGGGCAAAGAGATAAATACCCTCAAGCCGGAAACGTATCGCCAGCAGGTCTCTTATTGCGCGCAAACGCCCGCTTTGTTTGGCGACACCGTTTACGACAATCTCATTTTCCCCTGGCAAATCCGCAACAAAAGTCCGGATCCAGATGTGTTTCTGGCCGACCTGGCCCGCTTTGAGTTACCCGAGACGATCCTCAAAAAAAATATCAATGAGCTATCCGGCGGCGAAAAGCAGCGCGTCTCGTTAATTCGTAATTTGCAGTTTCTGCCGAAAATTCTGCTGCTTGATGAAATCACCAGCGCGCTGGATGAAGCCAACAAGCGTAATGTAAACGAATTAATTCACCACTATGTTCGCGATAAGAATATTGCTGTGCTGTGGGTGACGCATGACAAAGATGAAATTGAACATGCGGATAACGTCATAACCCTTCAACCGCACGCCGGTGAAATGCAGGAAGTAAGCAATGAACGAGCATAATATTACCAATGAATCCCTGGCGTTAGCGATGATGCTGGTGGTGGTCGCGATACTGATCAGCAACAAAGAAAAGCTGGCGCTGGAAAAAGATATTCTCTGGAGCGTTTGCCGGGCAGTGGTTCAGCTTATTATCGTGGGCTACGTGCTGAAATATATTTTCGGCGTCAACCATAGCATTCTGACCTTATTGATGGTGCTGTTTATCTGCTTTAACGCGGCCTATAACGCGCAAAAACGCAGTAAATATATTGATAAAGCTTTTCTCTCGTCGTTTATTGCTATTACGGTGGGAGCGGGGCTAACGCTTTCGGTGCTGGTTCTTTCAGGCTCTATCGAGTTCACGCCGATGCAGGTCATCCCGATCTCCGGCATGATTGCAGGTAATGCGATGGTGGCCGTGGGGCTGTGTTACAACAATTTGGGGCAGCGGTTTAACAGCGAGCAGCAGCAAATTCAGGAAAAACTCAGCCTCGGCGCAACGCCGAAGGTGGCTTCTGCACCGCTTATTCGCGACAGCATTCGCGCCTCGCTTATCCCGACGATTGATTCAGCGAAGACCGTGGGGCTGGTGAGTTTACCGGGAATGATGTCAGGATTGATCTTTGCAGGTATTGACCCGGTAAAAGCGATTAAATATCAGATTATGGTGACGTTTATGCTGCTATCAACCGCCAGCCTGTCAACCATTATCGCCTGCTACTTAACCTATCGAAAATTCTATAATTCGCGCCACCAATTAGTGGTAACGCATTTGAAGAAGACGTGATGTGATGCCGGAGGGATCGGTATTTGTCGAATTTACAGGCCCGATAAGCGCGCAGGCGCTATCGGGCAAAATCAAATGGATTAGTACAGCAGCGCGTACAGCTGGCGGCGGTACTTCGAGGCCAGCGCATCGCCCGTACCCAGTGCGGCAAGGATCTCCTGGAAGGTCTTACGTGCCTGACCATCGGCAGCCGTAAGATCTTTCTTCAGGTGGCTGAACAGTAATTCCAGTGATTCTTCGTTACGTCCGACCTGGTGTAACTGAATAGCCAACTGCGTTGCCAGTGCCGCATCCTGCGGATTGTTGGCGACCTGCTGCTGCAACTGTTGGATTTCCGGCGTATCAGCTGCCTGTTTCAGCAGTTCAATCTGCGCGATCAGCCCCTGATAGCGGGTGTCCTGATCCTGCAACGGAATGGTTTTCAGTACCGCTTCGGCTTCATCAGAACGGTTCAGGGCGATTTGTGTTTCCGCCAGCAGCAGACCAATTTCGCTGCTCTGGTTGGAGATCTGCCAGGCTTCTTTCAGCAACGGCAGTGCATCCGCGTGATTACCGGCTTCGATGAATTCGATAGCCTGGCGTGCTTTCAGCTCTTCTTCGCTCGGCAGCACTTTCTCCAGCAGCGCGCGAATAACCTCTTCCGGCTGCGGGCCCTGGAATCCATCTACCGGCTGGCCGTTCTGGAACAGATAAACCGTAGGGATCGCGCGCAGACCAAACTGGGAGGCGATCATCTGCTCGGCATCGCAGTCCAGCTTAGCGAGAATAAACTGACCGTTATACTGGGCGGCAAGGCTCTCCAGTACCGGCGTTAATTGCAGACAATGCTGGCTGCGCTCAGACCAAAAATAGAACAGGACCGGCGTGGTCATCGACTGTTCGAGGGTCTGCTGTAGGTTCGATTCGTTAATGTTAACAATATTCTGTGTGGACATGGAGTTACTCTCTTTTGTCGATTTCTTGTTACATGGGGGCTGACGCGCGAGCTTCAACTCAACCCTGTAAAATTTTGTCCATTATGCGGCCTGGTAACAGGCGTTTAAGCAGCATCACTGCCCAGGTCACCAGCGTAACCGGATAACGTAGCTTTGGTTTATCGCTCTCAAACGCATGACGCACTTTGGCGACAACCGCTTCTGGTCCCAGCGTAAAACGCGCGGCAATGCCGGGATTTTCAACGGGAGCATCTCTCTGGGTCTGGTTGACGTTTTCGGTAAAGCGGGTACGGATGGGGCCGGGTTCAATCAGACTGACCTTAATCCCGCTATGGCGCAGTTCCATACGCAGTGCGTCGGACCAGGCTTCCAGTGCATATTTGCTGGCGGCATAGGCGCCGCGTCCCGGCGTTGAGATCAATCCCATCACCGATGAGGTCATCACAATGCGCCCTTCGCCGTGGGGTAACATGGCAGGTAACAGGCGCATGGTAAGCTGATGTGCGCCAAAAAAGTTGGCGGAAAACTGCTGTTCCATCTGTTCACGGCTGATGGTGGGCAGGGGACCATAGACACCGTATCCGGCGTTGTTAAAGATCCCATATAAACGATTATCGGTCAGGGCGATCACCTCTTCGGCGGCGCGATCCACGCTCTGGGGTGAATCCAGATCCAGCAATACGCCGGTGAATCCCATACTGTTCATACGCGCGACATCGTCAGGTTTGCGGCAGCCTGCCAGAATTTGAAAACCCTGGCGCTTTAGCTCAAGCGCGCTTTCCAGACCGATTCCGCTGGAACATCCTGTTATTAAGACCGATTTTTGCATAACTTTACCTGTCAGGATCTCCGTTAAATTACGAGTCGTGATTTACTAGTGGTGTGAGATGTTGCGCCATCCAGTCGGCGATAAACGGCTGGGCATCACGGTTAGGATGAATACCATCATCCTGCATCCACTGGGGTTTCAGATAAACCTCTTCCATGAAAAATGGCAGCAGAGGAACATCAAACTCTTTGGCGAGCTTTGGATAAATCGCGCTAAAGGTTTCATTATAACGGCGACCGTAGTTTGCCGGCAGACGAATTTGCATCAGCAGTGGTTCGGCATTTGCCGCTTTCACGTCCTGCAAAATTGTTCGCAGGGTTTGTTCGGTTTGCGCAGGCGCAAAGCCGCGCAGGCCGTCGTTGCCGCCAAGTTCGACCAGCACCCAGCGCGGCTGGTGCTGCTTGAGCAATGCAGGCAGACGGGCCAGACCTTGCTGCGAAGTGTCGCCGCTAATGCTGGCATTCACCACCGGCGTTTTGGTTTGCCATTTATCATTAAGTAGCGCAGGCCACGCGGCGCTGGCGGACATACGGTATCCGGCGCTCAGGCTGTCACCCAGAATTAATAACGTGTCCGCAGCGGCGGCGCGGAAAGTTAACAGGACCAGGAACAGGAAAGGCCAATGCCAGCGGAAAACATTGTTGAAGTTCATCATCTTAAGAAATCCGTCGGTCAGGGTGATCATGAGCTATCCATCCTTACCGGAGTTGAACTGGTTGTCAAACGCGCCGAGACCATTGCGTTGATTGGCGAGTCGGGATCGGGGAAATCCACGCTGCTGGCGATCCTTGCCGGGCTGGACGATGGCACCAGCGGTGAAGTCAGCCTGGTGGGGCAGGCGCTGCACACCATGGACGAAGAAGCCCGGGCGCAGCTGCGGGCGCGGCACGTGGGTTTTGTCTTCCAGTCATTCATGTTAATTCCGACCCTCAACGCGCTGGAAAACGTCGAACTACCCGCGCTGCTACGCGGCGAAAACAGCGGAAAAAGTCGTGACGGGGCAAAAACGCTGCTGGAGCAACTGGGGTTGGGAAAACGTCTTGATCATCTTCCGGCCCAGCTTTCCGGCGGGGAGCAGCAGCGCGTGGCGTTGGCGCGGGCCTTTAACGGTCGCCCTGACGTGCTGTTTGCCGATGAACCAACGGGCAATCTGGACCGCCAGACCGGAGACAAAATCGCCGACCTGCTGTTTTCTCTGAATCGGGAACACGGTACCACCCTGATTCTGGTGACCCATGACCCGCAGTTGGCGGCGCGTTGCGATCGGCGTTTACGCCTGGTGAACGGACAGTTGCAGGAGGAGGCATGATTGCACGCTGGTTCTGGCGCGAATGGCGCTCGCCTTCATTACTGATTGTCTGGCTGGCGCTGAGCCTGGCGGTAGCTTGTGTGCTGGCGCTGGGCAATATCAGCGATCGTATGGAAAAAGGGCTGAGCCAGCAAAGCCGGGAGTTTATGGCGGGCGATCGGTCGCTACAAAGTTCGCGTACTGTGCCGAAAGCGTGGATTGACGAGGCGCGACAGCGTGGCCTGAAGGTGGGTGAACAACTCACCTTTGCCACCATGACTTTTGCCCGGGATACGCCGCAACTGGCGAACGTCAAAGCGGTGGATGATGTGTATCCGATGTACGGCACGTTGCAGACCAATCCGCCGGGGCTGAAACCACAGCCGGGCTCGGTGCTGCTGGCCCCGCGACTGATGGCGCTGCTCAACTTAAAAGTCGGTGATTCCATCGACGTTGGCGATGCCACGCTGCGTATTGCCGGGGAGGTGGTGCAGGAGCCGGACTCTGGTTTTAATCCGTTCCAGATAGCACCGCGTCTGATGATGAACATGGCGGATGTCGAAAAAACGGCGGCGGTCCAGCCGGGAAGTCGCGTGACCTGGCGCTATAAATTTGGCGGGACGCCGTCGCAACTGGAAGCCTATGAAAAGTGGCTGCTGCCACAGTTAAAGCCTGAACAGCGCTGGTATGGGCTGGAGCAGGATGAAGGGGCGCTGGGGAAATCACTTGAGCGTTCGCAACAGTTCTTGCTGCTGTCGGCGCTGTTAACGCTGTTACTGGCGGTCGCCGCGGTTGCCGTGGCGATGAGCCATTATTGCCGCAGCCGTTACGATCTGGTGGCTATTCTGAAAACGCTCGGTGCGGGCAGAGCGCAACTGCGTAGGCTGATTGTTGGTCAATGGCTGATGGTGCTGGCGCTGTCTGGCGTGACCGGCGGGTTGTTCGGGCTGTTATTTGAGCGCGTGCTGGTGCTGCTGCTCAAACCGGTTCTGCCCGGAGAACTACCGCCTGCCAGCCCCTGGCCGTGGCTATGGGCACTAGGCACCATGACGGTGATTTCGCTCTTGGTGGGGTTACGCCCTTACCGCCTACTGCTGGCGACGCAGCCGCTGCGGGTGCTACGCCGTGACGTGGTGGCAAACGTCTGGCCGCTGAAGTTTTATTTGCCGGTGGTCGTGATAGTCGTGATTGCACTGCTTGCTGGACTGATGGGCGGAAGTCCGCTGCTGTGGGCGGTACTGGCTGGTGCGGTGGTACTGGCGCTGTTGTGCGGGGTGCTCGGCTGGATGCTGCTCAACGTTCTGCGTGGTCTGACGCTCTCCTCACTGCCGCTGCGTTTGGCGGTCAGTCGACTGTTACGCCAGCCGTGGTCAACGCTCAGCCAGCTATCGGCATTTTCGCTTTCCTTTATGCTGCTGGCGTTGTTACTGGTGCTGCGCGGCGATCTGCTCGACCGCTGGCAGCAGCAAATGCCGCCGGAAAGTCCGAACTATTTTCTGATCAACATTGCCACCGAGCAGGTGGTTCCGCTGAAGGCTTTCCTGTCCGAGCATCAGGTGATCCCGGAATCGTTCTATCCGATTGTGCGGGCGCGTCTGACGGCGATCAATGAGAAGCCGACCGAAGGCAATCAGGATGAGGCGCTGAACCGCGAGCTTAATCTTACCTGGCAGGATACCCGACCGGATCATAACCCGATAACCGCCGGAAGCTGGCCGCCAAAAGCGGGCGAAGTGTCGATGGAAGAGGGGTTAGCGAAACGGCTGAACGTCAAACTCGGCGATCGAGTGACCTTTATGGGCGACACCCAGGATTTCAGCGCCACGGTCAGCAGTCTGCGCAAAGTGGACTGGGAAAGCCTGCGGCCCAACTTCTTCTTTATCTTCCCCTCCGGCGCGCTGGATGCTCAGCCGCAAAGCTGGTTAACCAGCTTTCGCTGGGAGAACAGCAACGGCATGCTAACGCAGCTTAACCGCGAATTCCCGACCATCAGCCTGCTGGATATTGGCGCCATCCTCAAACAGGTGAGCCAGGTGCTGGATCAGGTGAGCCGCGCACTGGAGGTGATGGTGGTACTGGTCACCGCCTGTGGCATGCTGCTGCTATTGGCGCAGGTCCAGGTCGGGATGCGTCAGCGTCATCAGGAACTGGTGGTCTGGCGCACGCTGGGCGCGGGTAAGAAGCTGCTGCGTACCACGCTGTGGTGCGAGTTTGCCATGCTCGGAATGGTTGCCGGACTGGTGGCGGCCATCGGCGCGGAAACCGCATTGGCGGTGCTGCAAACCAAAGTGTTTGATTTCCCGTGGGAGCCAGACTGGCGACTGTGGGCCGTGTTGCCGCTTTGTGGGGCATTGTTGCTCTCTTTATGCGGCGGATGGCTCGGTTCACGTTTGCTAAAAGGCAAAGCGCTGTTCCGTCAGTTCAGTAGCTAATTCATATCCGTGATGATTACGCACCGGTTTTTTAAATCGGTGCGTTTTTTTATCTATGCAGCACAAATTGATAACTCGTTGATATTTAACAGCACAGAACAATAAAAACCCGACAACACGAGTGTATTAATAAACGTTAATATTTGTACGCTGAATAATTGGCAGGCTATCTATCAAGGTACAAATAATGACTATAAAAAAAACGGCGCTGGCGGTATCGATCGGCGCAGCAGTGGCATTAACGACTTTCGCCTCCCAGGCGGAAATCACGGTCCTGAAACAAGATCCGCAGGCGGGCAACCCGCTGAGTCGTCTTAACTTCACCGTCGGCGGGAGTATTCGTCCGCAGTTCCAGAATATGACCGGTGACGATGGTAAGAATGGCTACAAACGTAATGGCTTCGATGGCGGTACACGTTTCCGCTTCGCCGCTGATTATTATCTGTTTGATGACATCAGTTGGGTGAGCTACTACGAGCTGGGCGTTAACTTCCCGGCGATGTTCAACTGGGATAACCACTACGCTGACGGTGCCAACGATACCACGCGTCGTATGTTGTACACCGGTCTGAAGAGCGCAACCTGGGGTACGCTGACCTTCGGTCAACAGAACAGCATTTACTATGATGTAGTCGGTGCGAAAACCGATATCTGGGACTACGACATGATCGGTCAGGCACCAGGTAACGGTATCAATGGCGACTATGACGGTTCCTACCGTACGCGTAAATCGTTGAAGTATAAGAAAACGGTTGGCGATGTTGATCTCTACGCGTCTTACCTGTTTAGCGATGATTACAACCCGAACAACGGCCTGCGCTACAAGCGTAAAGGCGGTGGCTCGCTGGGTGCGGATTATCACATCACCGATGACCTGACCTGGGGTACGGCGTGGAACTACACCCGCGCGGAAATGCGTGGTAACACCAGCAAAACCTACGATCAAAACATCGTCGGTACTGCGCTGAGCTGGAAACCGGACAACTGGACCTTCTCGCTGGGCGGCGGTTGGTATCAAAACTTCATGACCACCAAAAAAGTCTCTGTTAACGACTACTTTGCCGGTGATGCCTGGGGTCTGGAATACTTCGCGGGATACACCTTCCCGGTTGGCCAGTATGCGCTGAAATCCGTTCAGCCTTACTTTATGGGCGACCGTATTGAGTACGTGAATGGCCGTAACTACCTGCGTACCGACAACGGCGTGGGGATCAGCTTCCAGCTGGATTACGGTTTCCGTGTTGACTACGAACACGTCTTTACCTCCAGCACCGACAATCTGGGCGATATGAACCTGGTGCGTCTGCGTTACGATTTCTAATCGACGCCTGCCGCCCGATGCGCTTGCGCTTATCGGGCCTAAGAAAGCTGTTGTAGGCCGGATAAGGCACTTGTGCCGACATCCGGCTTTTTCATACCTTCTTTCATTTAAAAACATACTCTGCAACATCATGAAATAATTTCAAGGACAGCAGGTTGTGATCTGTGTCATGTTAACAATCAGCCTGTTAACAGGCCAACAAGAACAACGCCGCAAGAACGGCGTGAGACATGACACCACAACGTTAAAATGGAGAGAATATGGGATTGCGTCAGAGTTTACGCGTCGCGACCGGGGCGCTGTTACTGGCCTGTGGATTACAGTTTGCTCATGCGAACAGTGACCCGCACACAATCGTGTTTGGCGTCGCGCCTGGGCCATACGGTGATATGGTGAAACAGGCCATTGCCCCCACGCTGAAAGAGAAAGGCTATAAGGTAGTGGTGCGCGAATTCAGCGATTACGTGCAGCCAAACATGGCGCTCTCCAACGGCAGCATTGATGCTAACCTGTTCCAGCATTCGCTCTATTTTGACAAATTCACCGCAGATAAAGGCCTGAAGCTGAGCAAGCTGATTGTGGTCCCGACGGCAGGGATGGGGTTTTACTCACATAAAATCAAAAGCCTGGATGAGTTGAAAAAAGGAGATGTGATCACGCTCTCCAACGATCCCACCAACCTGGCTCGCGGTCTGCGTTTCCTGCAGTCTATTGGCCTTATCACCATCAAAGACAATATTGATCCAACTAAAGCCTCCGAGCGCGATATCGCCAGCAACCCGAAAGGGCTGGTGTTTAAACCGCTGGAGGCGGCACAGCTGCCACGTACGCTGGACGGTGTGACCGGTGCGCTGGTCAACGGCAACTTTGCCGTAGCGGCAAAACTGGATCTCGCCAGCGCCATCAAGCAGGAACATCTGGACGAAAATCTGAAAAATATCATCGCGGTACGCAGTGAAGATGCGGATAAACCGTTCGCCAAAGATATTGTCGAGGCGGTGAAATCTCCGGCGTATCGTGCGGTGATCGACGATCCGCAAAATATCTACAGCGCCTTCCAGAAACCGGAATGGATGTCGGCAGCCCAATAATCGCTGCGCACAAGGGTTAACAGGGGCAGCGACGACTGCCCTTTTCGCATTTCTGAGGTGGCTATGATTGAGATAGAGAAAGTTTGCGTGGATTTTAGCGCAGGCCGTGGACCATCAACCCGGGCGGTTGATGACGTCAGCTTGCGCATCGGCGCAGGTGAGATATTTGGCATTGTCGGGACCAGCGGCGCGGGGAAAAGTACGCTGCTGCGTACCCTGAACGCCTTAACGCGTCCGAGCCAGGGAAGCGTGAAGGTGAACGGCGTAGAAATCTCTGCGCTGGAAGGCGCGCATCTCCGTAAAGCCCGTCAGCGTATCGGGATGATTTTTCAACATTTTAACCTGATGCATACCCGTACCGTGGCGCAAAATGTCGCCTTTAGCCTGAAGGCTGCCGGATGGGAGCGCAGTAAAATTGGCCCGCGCGTGAGCGAAATCCTGGCGCTGGTGGGGCTGTCAGACAAGGCGAACCGCTTTCCGGTTCAGCTCAGCGGCGGACAAAAGCAGCGTGTGGGTATTGCCCGCGCGATTGCCAATCACCCGGATGTGCTGTTGTGTGATGAACCTACCTCGGCGCTGGACCTCGAAACCTCAGCCACGATTCTGGCGTTGCTTAAGCAGATCAACCAACAGTTGGGGATCACGATCGTGCTGATCACTCACGAGATGAACGTGATCAAATCGATTTGCGATCGCGTGGCGGTGATGTCCGGCGGCAAGGTGGTGGAATCCGGTGAGGTGTTTGACGTTTTTGCTCACCCGCAGCATGCGTTCACACAGCAGCTGGTGTCACATACCCTCAATTTGACGCTGCCCGAGCGTCTGCGCCAGCATCTGCCTGGCCAGTTGCTAAAAATTCTGTTCATCGGCGATTCGGCGGAACAGCCGGTGTTGTCAGAAGTGGCGGTTAAATTTGGCGTGGCGGTGAACATTCTGCACGGCAAAATTGAGTATATCGGTGAACGTGCGCTGGGGATTCTGGTGGTGCAACTGACCGCGCCGCATAACCCTTCTGCGGTGGATGTCGCCGTGGAACATATTCGTCAACGTACTGCACAGGTGGAGGTGATTCGTGGATGATTTATTGCCGGATTTGACGCTGGCGTTTAATGAAACTTTCCAGATGCTGAGCATCTCTACGGTGCTGGCAATTATTGGCGGACTGCCGCTCGGTTTTCTTATTTTCGTCACCGATCGGCATTTATTCTGGCAAAACCGTTTTGTGTATCTGCTCAGCTCCGTGCTGGTGAATATCATTCGTTCGGTACCGTTTGTGATCCTGCTGGTTCTGCTGTTGCCGCTAACCCAGTTTTTGCTCGGGAATACCATTGGCCCGATTGCGGCGTCGGTCCCGCTCTCAGTAGCGGCAATCGCCTTCTATGCCCGTCTGGTTGATAGCGCGCTACGTGAAGTCGATAAAGGGATTATTGAAGCGGCGGAAGCGTTTGGTGCCAGCCCGATGCGCATCATCTGCACCGTTCTGTTACCTGAAGCGAGCGCGGGTCTGCTGCGTGGGTTGACGATAACGCTGGTGAGTCTGATCGGTTACTCCGCGATGGCCGGGATCGTTGGCGGCGGTGGAGTCGGCGACCTGGCGATTCGCTTTGGTTATTACCGCTACGAAACCCAGGTCATGATCGTCACCGTGGTGGCGCTGATTATTCTGGTGCAGGTCGTTCAGGTGCTGGGTGACTGGCTGGCAAAACGCGCAGATAAGCGCGACAGACACTGATCACTGTGCGTTAAGCCACTCGGCAACGTCCTGCCATGTGCCGCGAAAAACGATTTTCGCGGCTTTCTTTTCCAGCTGATAACGATACATCGGGTCGTAATACTCGTTGAGCAACGGCACCAGCCAGCCCATATGGGCGTCGGTGCTGCCCGTCGCCTGCTGTTCGCGCAGAGCGACGTCGAGCAGGGTGGTCAGCTCGGCAAAACGTTGTAAACCCAGACGGCGGCGGATAGCAAACAGGCCGTGGTGCAGGTACTCGCTGTACTCCTGCCAGCCCTGGCTCTCGCCATAAGCGTGGGTAAAATCGTGGTGCATCTTCACGAAATACTCTTCGCGCAGTCGCTCCAGACGACGCTCAAAAGGATCGTTCACCACCGCAATTGATGCCTGGGTCATGCGCTCGCGCAGGCATTCGGGCAGATGATTAGCCCCGATCATGCGGCCTTCATCTTCCAGTACCCACAGACGTAAATCCTGACGGCTATCGGTTTTGAGCATTTCAACCGCCAGCAGGTTTTCAAAACTCGCCTGACTCAATTGAGGTTCAACGGTGCGACCAAACGAGGAGCCGCGATGGTGCGCCAGACCTTCGAGATCCACACCGTTTGGCTGCTGTTGCACCAGTTGGGTTTTGCCGTTCCCGGTACAGCCGCCAATTAAGACGATCGGCTTTTGCACTAATTCTTCAGTCAGCTGTATCACTGCCTGGCGCAGGGCTTTGTAACCGCCTTTAATCAGCGGATAGTCAATGCCGGACTCGTGCAGCCACTGCTGCACAATATGCGAACGCTGACCGCCACGCGCGCAGCATAAATAGCCCGCAGGATTTTGACGACAGGCATCCAGCCAGGCATGCATGCGCTGTTGGCGGGTTTCACCCGAGACCAGTTGATGGCCGAGCGCGAGGGCGGCTTCGGGTCCCTGACGTTTATAACAGGTCCCAACGGCGGCACGTTCGTCATCGTTCATCAAGGGAAGGTTGATTGCGCCCGGCATTGCGCCCTGCTGAAATTCCACGGGGGCGCGTACATCGATTAAAGGCGTACCGGCGAGCAAAATTGCGCGGTAGTCCGTTCCATCGTTCATGTTTGATCCTGAAAATACAAAACAGCAATGGAGGGGATTTTACGCGCCAGAGGAGGGGCCGGGGAAGGATAAAATCAACTCCCCGGCATTATTGGCTTATTTCAGTTTTGACTGCGCCCAGATAATACCGCTGGCATATTCCGGAGGCAGCAGGGGGATAAGCGCTTCCAGCGTCGCGCTAAGGCGTGCGGTATCGCTGTCGCTCAGGTTCAGGTGACCCACTTTACGCCCTTCACGCACCTCTTTGTCATACCAGTGCAGATGCACCAGCGGCAGCTTCAGCCAGTCGTAGTTCAGGTCGCTACCAATCAGGTTTACCATCACCGAAGGGTGGTTCACCACCGGCGTCGGTAACGGCAGGTCGGTAATGGCACGTAGATGCAGCTCAAACTGGCTGATGCTGGCGCCGTTTTGTGTCCAGTGCCCGCTGTTGTGCACGCGCGGAGCCAGTTCGTTAATCAGCAGACCTTCCGGGGTGATGAAACACTCCATCGCCATCACGCCGACATAGCCCAGCTCCTGCATGATGGCAGAGAGCATTGCTTCAGCCTGTTCCTGCTGTCTGGCGTTAGCCTGCGGGAATACCACGCTGGTGCGCAGAATGCCGTCCTGATGCAGGTTATGGGTCAGTGGATAGAAAACGGTGCTGCCGTCGTGCGCGCGAGCGCCAACCAGTGAGACTTCACCGGAGAAGTTGATTCCCCGCTCGACGATGCACTCGCCGTAGCAGTCGTCCGGCAGTTGCTCGGTTTCATTTGCGCGCAAGCGCCACTGTCCACGTCCGTCGTAGCCGCCGACGCGACGTTTCACGATCGCCAGCTCGCCAAGTTTGTCGAATACAGCAGACCATTCGCTTTTATCTGCCAGCAGCTGCCACGGCGCGGTCGCCAGACCGAGCTTGTCAAAAAGCTGCTTTTGCGTCAGACGGTCGGCAATAATCGGGAAGACGTCGCGGTTAACAAACGCCGGGTGGCGTGCCAGTTCGCGGGTGAGTGCCGTTTCCGGCCAACGCTCAATCTCAGCGGTGATCACGCTTTGCTGAAAAGGGACCGCAGCCGGTTCAGCGTCCAGCCCGACGGGCCAGACCGCAATGCCCAGCGGCTCACCGGCCTGACGCAGCATGCGCCCTAGCTGTCCGTTGCCGAGTACGCAGACCTGCTTCATGCGCCACCTCGCGGGTCCGGGTTTTCCAGCACCTCATCGGTTTGCGCTTTGCGCCAGTCATGCAGACGCTGATGCAGTTCTTTATCGTGTGTAGCCAGAATTTGTGCTGCCAGCAGGGCCGCATTTGCCGCGCCCGCTTTGCCGATAGCCAGCGTGCCGACCGGAATACCGCGCGGCATTTGAACGATGGAGTAGAGGCTATCTACGCCGCTCAGCGCTGCGCTTTGCACCGGAACACCGAGAACAGGCACCAGCGTTTTCGCCGCAATCATGCCAGGCAAATGCGCTGCGCCACCGGCCCCGGCAATAATCACCTGATAACCGTTCTCTTCAGCGCTTTCGGCGAAGCTAAACAGTTTGTCTGGGGTGCGGTGGGCGGAGACGACTTCAACATGATGCGGAACGTCCAGGATTTCGAAGATTTCGGCGGCGAACTGCATGGTAGCCCAGTCGCTTTTGGACCCCATCACGATGGCGACACGCGCCGGATTATTGCGGGAAGACATGCGTCTGAAAACTCCTGTGGTGCACTACACTCGACTTTTGAGGCCACAGAGAATAGCATAATTCACCGCCAAGGAAAACGATTGCGCGCTTTGCACTTCACTCTTCAAGCGGCCTCTTTGTTGGCTACATCTGCTCACCCCAGTCACTTACTTTTGTAAGCTTCAGGGGACTCACAGATTTGCCGCCTCGATGCAACTCGAATAGTTTTGTGTAAAGAGGAACTGGGTATCTGCAGAATTAAAACGGAAATGCGATCAGTTCAACGTCGTCTGGTGTGACTTTGATCATCGAACCTTCGGTGTGCCATGCGCCTAGTACCACGCGAAAAGCGGGTTGCTCATTGGCCGTAAGCTCGTGGACGGCCGGGCGGTGGGTATGGCCGTGAATTAACCACTGCACCTGATGTTTTTCCATCTCGGCGATAACGGCCTGCTGATTCACATCCATGATTTCCAGCGATTTGGTGGTGTTGGCCGCTTTGCTGTTGGCACGCATTTTTGCCGCGATTCGCTGGCGAACGAACAGCGGCAGAGCGAGGAACAGCTTCTGTAACCAGGGTTGATGCACTTTGGCGCGAAACGCCTGATAGCCTGCGTCGTCGGTGCATAAGGTGTCGCCATGCATGATCAGCACCTTGCGGCCATACAGGTCGAGCACTTTTTCTTCGGGAAGCAAGGTCATGCCGCTCGCACGGGCAAAACGTTTACCGAGCAGAAAATCACGGTTGCCGTGAATAAAAAAGCAGGGAACGCCGGAATCAGCCAGTGATTTTATTGCCGCGGCCATTTCACGATGCAGCGGATTAGGATCGTCGTCGCCAATCCAGGCTTCAAACAGGTCGCCGAGAATGTATAGCGCATCGGCCTTTCGCGCATCACCAGCTAAAAAACGCAGAAAACCGGCGGTGATCGCCGGTTCTTCTGTGCAGAGGTGAAGATCTGCAATAAACAGTGTCGCCACGATTACTCGCTGACGGTCACGTTTTCAATGATGACGTCTTCTTTTGGCACATCCTGATGCATACCGCTGCGACCAGTGGAAACGCCTTTGATTTTATCAACCACGTCCATGCCTTCAACAACTTCAGCGAACACGCAGTAACCCCAACCCTGCATGCTTTCGCCGGAGAAGTTCAGGAAGTCGTTGTCTGCAACGTTGATGAAGAACTGTGCGGTTGCGGAGTGCGGAGCCTGAGTACGCGCCATCGCCAGCGTACCACGGGTGTTTTTCAGACCGTTGTTCGCTTCGTTTTTGATCGCTTCTTTCGTGGCTTTTTGCTTCATGCCTGGCTCGAAACCGCCGCCCTGGATCATGAAACCGTTAATAACACGGTGGAAAATGGTGTTGTTGTAAAAACCTTCGCGGCAGTAGTCCAGGAAGTTTTTAACTGTTTCAGGCGCTTTATCATCAAACGTTTTGATTACGATATCGCCGTGATTAGTGTGGAAAGTAACCATTTTTGCATCCTGTTCCGATAGATTGGTGCTTCGACCCCGTCAAGGGTCAGAGTTAGGGGTGTGTTATAGCATAACCGCAAGCTGCGATCACCTCGCAAAGTGTGCTGCTTCCGGTCTAAATTATGGGTATTATACAGACTTTACTATCCACACACGTCTACACGGAATCTTCGATGTTAAAAATCTTTAATACACTGACGCGCCAAAAAGAGGAATTCAAACCTATTCATGCCGGGGAAGTCGGCATGTACGTGTGTGGTATTACCGTTTACGATCTCTGTCATATTGGCCACGGACGTACCTTCGTTTCTTTCGACGTCGTTGCGCGTTATCTGCGCTTCCTCGGCTATAAGCTGAAGTATGTGCGCAACATTACCGATATCGATGACAAAATCATCAAGCGCGCGAATGAAAACGGCGAAAGCTTTGTGGCGTTGGTCGACAGAATGATCGCGGAAATGCACAGCGATTTCGATGCGCTGAATATTCTGCGCCCGGATCTGGAGCCGCGTGCTACGCACCATATTGCTGAAATTATCGAAATCACTGAACAGCTGATTGCCAAAGGTCACGCTTACGTTGCTGATAACGGCGACGTGATGTTCGACGTGCCGACTGACCCGAACTACGGCCAGCTGTCGCGCCAGGATCTGGATCAGCTGCAGGCAGGCGCACGCGTTGACGTGGTTGATGTGAAGCGCAACCCGATGGACTTCGTGCTGTGGAAAATGTCCAAAGAAGGCGAGCCGAGCTGGCCGTCTCCGTGGGGAGAGGGCCGTCCGGGCTGGCACATCGAATGTTCGGCGATGAACTGCAAACAGTTGGGCAACCATTTCGATATTCACGGCGGCGGTTCGGACCTGATGTTCCCGCACCATGAAAACGAAATTGCTCAGTCCACCTGTGCACATGACGGTGAGTACGTTAATTACTGGATGCACTCAGGGATGGTGATGGTTGACCGCGAGAAAATGTCCAAATCGCTGGGCAACTTCTTTACCGTTCGCGATGTGCTGAAATACTACGATGCCGAAACCATCCGTTACTTCCTGATGTCCGGTCATTACCGTAGTCAGTTAAACTACAGCGAAGAGAACCTCAAGCAGGCGCGTTCTGCGCTGGAGCGTCTGTATACCGCGCTGCGTGGCACCGACAAATCCGTTGCGCCAGCCGGTGGCGAAGCCTTTGAAGCGCGCTTTATTGAAGCGATGGACGATGACTTCAACACCCCGGAAGCCTACTCCGTGCTGTTTGATATGGCGCGTGAGGTTAACCGTCTGAAGGGTGAAGATATGGCGGCGGCTAACGGCATGGCTGCGCATCTGCGTAAGCTTTCCAGCGTACTGGGCCTGCTGGAACAGGATCCAGAGGCATTCCTGCAAAGCGGTGCGCAGGCGGATGATGGTGAAGTTGCTGAAATTGAAGCGTTAATCCAACAGCGTCTGGATGCACGTAAGGCGAAAGACTGGGCGGCAGCTGACGCCGCGCGTGACCGTCTCAACGAGATGGGCATCGTGCTGGAAGACGGCCCGCAGGGTACCACCTGGCGTCGTAAGTAACTCTGTAATGCCCGGTGGCGCTTACGCTTACCGGGCCGTGTAGGCCGGATAAGACGCATCGCGTCGCATCCGGCAGATTAATGTTTCCGATACCACCACAGCACACCCATCATTACGATTCCCGGCAGCCATACCCACATTAACTCCGACATGATCACCTGGTGCCCGTACGGCGTGGCGTAGCGTGATAACGCAAACGGGGCGACTTTAATCACCTGCCATGGCGCGAAGAAGCGCTCATCCGACCACGGCCACAGCCAGCCGACGCCTTTACCGCCGGTGGTGACAGAATCCAGCAGACTGTGCGACAGCAGTGAAACCGTCAGGAATAGCCAGCAGCGAATCAATCCCGCCTTAAACCATCGTCGGCCAATCAAGACGCAGAGCAGCGGTACCACGAAGGCGAACAGCAGTGAGTGGGTAAATCCCCGGTGGCCAAACACATTGCCGTAGGCGACGCCGAACTTAAATGACAACACGTCGGCATCTGGCAGCATGGCCAGAACGACGCCAGCAAACAGTAATCGTGGGGGGATGACTTTAAGTCCGAGACCTAACCCTAAACAGAGCGGAACGGCCGCGTGGGTAACGATAGTGGGCATGATGATCGCTTCGTGTTGAAAAACAACATGCTATCAGTTCACTGTGAAGTGGGGATGAAGTCATTATCTGAAAACGAGAGGGGGAAGTGGCCGGATACGGTGTTAACCTCATCCGGCACTTAGGGTCACGCCACGACGTTAATGCTGTGGCCTTCAAAGCTGACTGTCTGTCCGGCAACGATTTTGCAGCGTTTACGCGTTTCAACAACGCCATCGACCTTCACTAACCCTTCGCCAATAGCAATTTTTGCCTGGGCGCCGCTTTCGCTCCAGCCTTCCAGCTTCAGCAAATCGCAGAGTTCAACGTGTGGGTGTTTACCCAGTGAAAATGTGGCCATCTTAAACGTCCTTTACATCATGATATTCAACACACGCCTGCAGCGTGTTTTCGATAAGTGTGGCGACCGTCATTGGGCCTACGCCGCCGGGGACCGGCGTGATATATGACGCTCGTGCGGCCGCATCGTCAAAGACCACATCGCCAACAACCTTACCATTCTCCAGACGGTTGATGCCGACATCAATCACAATCGCACCTTCTTTGATCCACTCACCAGGAATAAAGCCCGGTTTACCGACGGCAACAATCAGCAGGTCAGCATTTTCTACGTGGCGGCGCAGATCTTTGGTGAATCGGTGGGTGACGGTGGTGGTGCAGCCAGCCAGCAGTAGCTCCATACTCATTGGGCGACCGACAATATTCGAGGCGCCAATGACCACGGCATTCAGACCGTAGGTATCGATGTTGTAACGCTCAAGCAGGGTAACAATACCGCGCGGAGTACATGGGCGCAGGCGCGGCGCGCGCTGGCACAGACGACCGACGTTATACGGGTGGAAACCGTCAACGTCTTTATCTGGTGCAATACGTTCCAGCACTTTCACGTTGTCGATACCCGCCGGCAACGGCAGCTGTACCAGGATACCGTCGATGGTGGTATCTGCATTGAGCGTATCGATCAGCTCAAGAAGCTCCGCCTCGCTGGTGGTTTCAGGCAGGTCATAGGAGCGGGAGACAAACCCCACTTCGTCACAGGCTTTGCGTTTACTCGCAACATAAATCTGCGAAGCCGGGTTGCTACCTACCAGCACAACAGCCAGGCCTGGGGCGCGTAATCCAGCCGCTAAACGCGCCTGAACTTTTTGAGCAACCTCAGAGCGCACCTGCTGCGCAATCGTTTTACCGTCAATAATCTTTGCTGCCATCAGAGAGAGAATTCCGTCTGTTACGTTAAACCGAAGGGGATGCCACTATTTTGTCAGAAGCGGGGCGTGCTGTCAGTTTTCGTTTGCGTTTTTACGTGCGATAGGGATCACCGCGGTCCGCGAACGGGGCCAGTTCAGAGGCTGAAGTCCACCGAATAATTAATGAGCATGCGAATTAAAATTAACGTGAATGAAACAATTCATCACCCTGGTGTTTTCAGGGGTAATGCGCCATAAACCAGTCTGTTACGTACCTTTATGGAAGGATTTAAGTAATATTCACCCAGATTTTTCTTAGGTCCCAATAAGAATTGGCCAGGGTCAATAAAAGGATTTGCAGGTATTTTTCATTAATTGAAATGTTTAATTTAACCCTGTGACGAATAGTCATATTCGCGAAGATTAATTAGTGAATCAAATACTCAGGAGAGTTGGGGTAAAAGGTTAGCTAATTCTCTTGCGATATATATCTTTACAGGATGCAGAGATAATTAGCCTGACATTTAATGTCGATAATGATTCAAACGGATCCCGCAGGACGCCGGAGCCGGATGTGTGTAATTCAAGGGAAATCCATGAAACGTAAATTAATGACCTCTTCTGTTATTGCCAGCCTGATGTTAGTTGCAGGTGCAGCGGTTGCAGCCGATCCGGTAAGCGTTAGCGGCGGTACTGTGCATTTTGAAGGTGAACTGGTCAATGCAGCCTGTGCAGTCAGTACTCAGTCATCCGATCAGGTTGTCACCTTAGGCCAGTATCGTACCGCCAGTTTTACCGCAGTTGGCGATACAACGGCGCAAATTCCGTTCTCAATCGTGCTGAACGACTGTGATCCGAAAGTTGCCGCAACCGCAGCCGTGGCTTTCTCTGGTCAATCCGACATCACCAACAACAACCTGCTGGCCGTCACTTCTGCAGACAACGGTACCACTGCCAGCGGTGTTGGGATTGAAATTCTGGACAATACGTCCACCGCGCTGAAGCCGGATGGAGCCACCTTCTCTACCGCTCAGGCGCTGGTAGAAGGGACCAACACCCTGCGTTTCTCTGCGCGTTACAAAGCCACAGCCACCAGCGCTACGCCGGGTCAGGCAAATGCTGACGCGACGTTCATCATGAAGTACGAATAAGCCGTTCTGATTTGCGCAAGGATGACGTTCGCCTCACTGGATGAGGCAATTTCCGGGGATGATGAAGGATGCGGCAGATGATAGGGAAAGGCGTGGCGCTGGCGGGAATGCTGTGCGTACTGCCTGTGTTTGCACATACGGTAATACTGGAAAGTGGCCGCCTTCACTTACGAGGGCAGCTCGTCAATGGTGCCTGTACGGTCGCTACCGACAGCCAAAATTTGCGGGTGCAAATGGGGCAGTATCGCACCAATGCTTTCTCCGGGACGGGAAGCTTTGCCTCTACCAGCGTGCCGTTTTCACTGCGCTTAACGTCATGCAGCTCCGATGTTTATGACCATGTTGGGATTGCGTTTGCAGGTGTGACGCCAGCGGAAGATCCGCAGGTTTTTCTTGCCAGTGGCGATGCGTCTGCGGCTTCAGGGATCGGTCTGGCGTTATTTGATGAGCGCCAACGGCAAATTATTCCGAATGCGCTGCCGCTTCATTATGCGCCGATTATAACGCAAGAGATGACGTTTCATTTCACTGCTCGTTATCGGGCTGTCTCGGAAAATATAACGCCGGGAGCGCTTCGTTCAGACGTGTGGTTTACGTTGGTTTATCCCTGATTTATTTTCCAACGATAATCGCATCAAAGGTATTTGTAGCTATGTTTAATTATCTAAAATCAGGTTTTATCCTTTTACTGGCCTTATTTTCTGCTGCCAGTGTTCAGGCTGCAGGCGGTATTGCATTAGGCGCTACTCGCGTTATTTATCCAGCCGATGCCAAACAAACGTCCCTGTCTATTAGCAATAGTGATACCAAAGAACGTTACCTGGTAAATTCATGGATCGAGAATAGCGCAGGTGTTAAAGAAAAATCGTTTGTGGTTACGCCTCCGTTGTTTGTCAGCGAGCCCAAAAGCGAAAACACGCTGCGTATCATCTATGCAGGTGTTCCGCTGCCTAAAGATCGTGAGTCGCTGTTCTGGATGAACGTGAAAGCCATTCCGTCAGTCAATAAAAACAGCCTCGAGGGTAAAAACGTTCTGCAACTGGCGATTTTGTCCCGCATCAAGCTTTTTGTCCGTCCGAATAATCTGCAGCAAATTCCGGAAGATGCGCCCGGGATGCTGAAATTCTCCCGTACCGGCAACCACCTGAAAATCAACAATCCGTCAGCGTATTACGTCACCTTGGTCAATCTCAACGTGGGGAAAACGAAGGTTGATAACGTGATGGTCGCGCCGAAAAGTGATGCGCAGGTCCTGCTACCAACGGGCGTTCAGGGCAACGTCACGTTCCAGACGGTCAATGATTATGGCGCTGTGACTCCGGCCCAAACGGTTAGCGTGCGTTGAGATAACGATGAATAAGACAACGTATTTTCTTGGCCTGTTACCGGGGGTTACGCCACCGCTGGCGGGGGTGGCGTTGTCCACGCTGGCGGCGCTCTTTCCCTCTTTAAGCCATGGGGAAAGCTATTTTAATCCGGCCTTTTTATCCGCGGATACGGCAACCGTGGCGGATTTATCACGTTTTGAAAAAGGCAATCACCAGCCTGAAGGCGTTTATCGTGTGGATATCTGGCGCAACGATGAGTTTGTTGCCACTCAGGATATACGTTTTACGACCAGCGCGGGAAAAGCCGGGGAGAAGTCTGGTGGGCTGATGCCATGTTTTGGACTCGACTGGGTGAAGCGCCTTGGTGTCAATATCACCGCATTTCCGGCACTCAGTAAGGATGCGAACGATACCTGTATCAATCTACCTGAGGCGATTCCAGGCAGCGAGATTGCATTTGATTTTTCTACCCTGCGCTTAAACGTCAGCCTGCCTCAGGCGTCAATGTTAAACAGCGCGCGTGGCTATATTCCGCCGGAAGAGTGGGATGAAGGGATCCCGGCTGCGCTGGTCAACTACAGCTTTACCGGCAGCCGCGGCAGTGACACTGACAGCTACTTCTTAAGTATGCTCAGTGGCCTGAACTATGGCCCCTGGCGCTTGAGAAATAACGGCGCATGGAGCTATTCCAAAGGTGACGGATACCACTCACAAAGCTGGAAAAATATCGGTACATGGCTTCAGCGCGCGATTATCCCGCTGAAGGGTGAACTGGTGATGGGCGACAGCAACACCGGCAACGACGTTTTTGACAGCGTCGGGTTTCGCGGGGCGCGGTTCTATTCCTCAGACAGTATGTATCCCGACAGCTTACAGGGCTACGCGCCTACCGTTCGCGGTATTGCGCGCACCGCAGCGAAACTCACCATCCGTCAGAATGGCTATGTGATTTATCAAAGCTATGTTTCACCGGGCGCTTTCTCGATAACCGATCTCAACCCGACGTCATCCAGCGGTGACCTTGAGGTGACGGTGGACGAAAAGGACGGCAGCCAACAGCGCTATACGGTGCCGTACTCCACGGTTCCCCTGTTACAACGAGAAGGGCGTTTCAAATACGACGTGGTTGCCGGGGATTTTCGCAGCGGCAATAGCCAGCAATCTTCACCGTTCTTTTTCCAGGGAACATTAATTGCCGGGTTACCTGAGGGCTACACCGCATACGGTGGTACACAGTTGGCCTCACGTTACACGGCGGTAGTTTTAGGTACAGGCCGAAACCTGGGGGACTGGGGGGCGGTTTCTGTGGATTTAACCCATGCGCGCAGCCAGCTGGCGGATGACAGTACGCACCAGGGGCAGTCTCTGCGTTTTCTGTATGCAAAATCGCTGAACAACTTTGGCACAAACTTCCAGCTGTTGGGATACCGCTACTCAACGCGTGGCTTCTATACCCTCGACGATGTCGCGTATCGCAGCATGGAAGGCTATGAGTATGAATACGACAGCGAAGGTAATCGCCACGACGTGCCCGATGTGAAGAGCTATCACAATCTGAGTTACAGCAAAAAGGGCCGCTTTCAGATTAACATTTCGCAGAACCTGGGAGACTACGGCTCGCTGTATGTTTCGGGGAGTCAGCAAACGTACTGGAATACCTCAGACACCAATACCTGGTATCAGGTGGGCTATGCCAGCGGCTGGCAGGGGATTAGCTATTCACTCTCCTGGTCGTGGAATGAATCGGTAGGCATCTCCGACACCGACCGTATTCTGGCATTCAATATGTCAGTGCCGTTCAGCCTGCTAAGCGGACGGCGCTACTCGCGTGATAACGCGCTCGATCGCACCTACGCCACCTTTAATGCCAACCGCAACAGCAACGGACAAAACAGCTGGCAGAGCGGGATCGGCGGGACGTTACTGGATGGGCGCAACCTGAGCTACAGCGTGAATCAGGGGCACAGCAGCACCAACGGCTACAGCGGAAACGCCAGCGCCAACTGGCAGGCGGCCTATGGCACGCTGGGCGTGGGATACAACTACGATCGCGATCAGCATGACTACAACTGGCAGCTTTCCGGCGGCGTGGTGGGGCATGCGGACGGTATTACGCTCAGTCAGCCGCTGGGGGACACCAACGTGCTGGTTAAAGCGCCTGGCGCGCAGGGCGTACGAGTAGAAAACCAGACCGGCGTGCAAACCGACTGGCGTGGATACGCGGTGATGCCGTATGCCACCGTTTATCGCTATAACCGCGTCGCATTAGATACCAATTCAATGAACAACAATACCGATGTGGAAAATAACGTTAGCAGCGTCGTGCCAACGCAAGGGGCATTAGTGCGAGCGGCGTTTGATACACGTATCGGTGTGCGGGCGCTGATAACCGCGAAATATGCAGGTAAACCTGTGCCATTTGGCTCCGTTGTGCGTGAAAACGCCAGCGGCGTGACCAGTATGGTGGGCGAAGACGGGCAAATCTACCTGAGCGGCTTGCCGCTAAAAGGTGAATTACTGATCCAATGGGGGGAAAGCGCTAACGCTCGCTGCGTGGCGCACTATGCCTTGCCTGAGGAGAGTCTGAAACAGGCGGTGACGCTCACGAACGTTACGTGCGAATCTCCAACGGCACGACAGGAATAATACGATGAAACGACAAACGGGTTTGTTACTGGGATGCGCTTTACTGCTGATGGCCCATTCGTCATGGGCGACAGTCTGCCAAAACTCGAATGGCACACCAACGGATGTTTTTTACGATCTGTCGAACGTCTTTAACAGCAGCAATAACCGGCCGGGACAGGTGGTGACGTTACCGGAAAAATCGGGCTGGATTGGCGTTAATGCTACCTGTCCGGCCGGGACGACGGTGAATTACACCTATCGAAGCTACGTTACGGAACTCCCTGTGCAAAGTACAGAAAATGGTTTTCAGTACCTGAAACTCAATGACTACCTGCTGGGGGCTATGAGCATCACCGATAGCTCTGCTGGGTTGTTTTATCCCCCGCGTAATTATATCCGTATGGGAACTCACCCCAACGTACCTAAGCAGCAGCCTTTTGGCGTAATGGATTCAAAGCTGGTGTTTAAACTCAAAGTGATTCGCTCGTTTATTAACATGGTGCCGATCCCGCGCCAGACCATGTTCAGAGTCTATGTCACGACCAGTACTGGAGATGCGCTAAGCACGCCGGTTTATACCATCAGCTACAGCGGTAAGGTGGAGGTTCCACAAAACTGTGAGGTGAACGCAGGGCAGATTGTCGAGTTTGATTTTGGCGATATTGGCGCATCGTTGTTCAGCAAGGCGGGGGCAGGAAACCGTCCCGAAGGCATTAATCCGCAGACCAAAACGGTGGCGATAAAATGCACCAACGTCGCTGCACAAGCCTACTTAACCATGCGGGTAGAGGCCGAGAAAGCCTCCGGGCAAATGATGGTATCGGACAATCCTGACTTAGGGTTCATTGTCGCCGACAAAACCGGTAGACCGCTGACGCCCAATAATCTGTCCAGCACGATCCCATTTCAACTGGATGATAACGCCGCGGCAAACGTGAGTATTCGGACATGGCCGGTCAGCGTGACAGGGAATAAACCTACCGAAGGGCCTTTTACTGCCCGTGGCTATCTGCGAGTAGATTATGACTAACAAGCAAACGCCAACTTCATGGGCGCTTTTGGTGATGCTGCCCATACTGACATTCAGCTCGTTGTGCCATGCGGCCTCATCGCTGGGCGAAATCAATATTGAACTGCGCGGAAACGTGGTGGACTTTACCTGTGCGGTGATTGCCAGTGACAGCAATAAGTCGGTTGAATTGGGCACCTGGCCAACAAAGCAGTTACAGACCAGCGGGGATACTACCCAACCAGTCGCGTTTACGCTGAAGCTGGAAGGCTGCCCGCCAGGATCCGCCTCGATAACGTTTTCGGGTACTCCGGCCCCAGGCACGACGTTGCTCGCACTTGACGATGCGGTGATGGCGCAAAAGGTGGCGATTGAACTTCATGACAGTGACCGTACGCGATTACCGCTCGAACAGGCCAGCCAAACCGTAGGGATTGATGAAAACGGTAATGCCACGTTGACCTTTTTCGCCAACTATATTGCGTTAGCAGGCGGGGTTCAGCCAGGCCTCGCCAGGGCCGATGCCACATTTATGATTAACTATAACTAATCAATGCCTGGATAAAACGCTCCCGAACGACATCTCGCCGGGAGTGCTATTACATTAATTCATGCATTTTTGCGTAATCGATCAGCTCAACGATAGTATGTAAGCCGAGTTTGGCGTAGATGTTAGCTTTGTGAGCACTAATCGTTTTATTGCTGAGTAACAGCTGCTCAGCAATTTCCTTATTAGAGAGGCCATTTGCCAGATAACGCAAAACCGTAACTTCGCGATTAGAGAGCGGCATGTCATTCAATACACCTTTTTTCATATTTATATTGTTAATGAAGTTTAGGGTGTCTGAAGGGAAAAAAGAATATCCCGATAAAATCATTTTTACCGCATTGTAGATATCATTCAAATCCTTTCGTTTACTGACAAAACCATTTGCACCGGCCCGGATAGCACGCCCGGCATAAAAGGACTCCGATTTGGAGGAGAGAAACAGCACCCGAGTATTCTCCTGCAGAGACTTTATTCTCTTGAGTAATGTAAATCCATCTGAACCAGGTAGTTCAATATCCAGAATGACAAGATCGACAGGGTAAGTGCGCAGGTGCTCTATTGCCGTACGGCTGTCATCGGTCTTCAACACAACCTGGATATTACTGTTTTTTTCAAGTAGTACTTCTATCGACATTCTGACAATAGGGTGTTCGTCCATAATGATAACGGATGCTGGTTTCATTGTTGTATGCCTCAAACTGTATGCGTATCTTGATAATTTTATAAAACATCAGGCGTTATAATATTGTCAAATAGCCAAGGGTTGTTCTGAGGGAGAGTCGAATAAATATTATTTCATCCTTGTTTATTCGGTTGCTCTTCTACAGAACAATGAATTTGTGGAAAATCCATTTCACACTGGGAAAACTAACAATTAATCAGAAAACTATGGGGATTATACCTGCTCTGTTCTTTCGGAAAAGGCTTACAACATTCAGGTTGTTAATGTCAGTTAGGGAAGGTGCGAATAAGCAGGTCATTTCTTCCCAAGCTGACTCGCTGATTAAAATTTCGCGGATCTGGGCCGATTTT
>NZ_JAOWGT010000070.1:0-54841 GCF_030333005.1 Citrobacter sp. Cpo030
TCAGGGAGAACTCATCTCGGGGCAAGTTTCGTGCTTAGATGCTTTCAGCACTTATCTCTTCCGCATTTAGCTACCGGGCAATGCCATTGGCATGACAACCCGAACACCAGTGATGCGTCCACTCCGGTCCTCTCGTACTAGGAGCAGCCCCCCTCAATTCTCCAGCGCCCACGGCAGATAGGGACCGAACTGTCTCACGACGTTCTAAACCCAGCTCGCGTACCACTTTAAATGGCGAACAGCCATACCCTTGGGACCTACTTCAGCCCCAGGATGTGATGAGCCGACATCGAGGTGCCAAACACCGCCGTCGATATGAACTCTTGGGCGGTATCAGCCTGTTATCCCCGGAGTACCTTTTATCCGTTGAGCGATGGCCCTTCCATTCAGAACCACCGGATCACTAAGACCTGCTTTCGCACCTGCTCGAGCCGTCACTCTCGCAGTCAAGCTAGCTTATGCCTTTGCACTAACCTCCTGATGTCCGACCAGGATTAGCTAACCTTCGTGCTCCTCCGTTACTCTTTAGGAGGAGACCGCCCCAGTCAAACTACCCACCAGACACTGTCCGCAACCCGGATTACGGGTCTACGTTAGAACACCAGCCATTAAAGGGTGGTATTTCAAGGATGGCTCCATGCAGACTGGCGTCCACACTTCAAAGCCTCCCACCTATCCTACACATCAAGGACCAGTGTTCAGTGTCAAGCTATAGTAAAGGTTCACGGGGTCTTTCCGTCTTGCCGCGGGTACACTGCATCTTCACAGCGAGTTCAATTTCACTGAGTCTCGGGTGGAGACAGCCTGGCCATCATTACGCCATTCGTGCAGGTCGGAACTTACCCGACAAGGAATTTCGCTACCTTAGGACCGTTATAGTTACGGCCGCCGTTTACCGGGGCTTCGATCAAGAGCTTCTCCTTACGGATAACCCCATCAATTAACCTTCCGGCACCGGGCAGGCGTCACACCGTATACGTCCACTTTCGTGTTTGCACAGTGCTGTGTTTTTAATAAACAGTTGCAGCCAGCTGGTATCTTCGACTGATTTCAGCTCCATGAGTAAATCACTTCACCTACATATCAGCGTGCCTTCTCCCGAAGTTACGGCACCATTTTGCCTAGTTCCTTCACCCGAGTTCTCTCAAGCGCCTTGGTATTCTCTACCTGACCACCTGTGTCGGTTTGGGGTACGATTTCGTGTTACCTGATGCTTAGAGGCTTTTCCTGGAAGCAGGGCATTTGTTACTTCAGCACCGTAGTGCCTCGTCATCACACCTCAGCGTTAAAAGAAGTCCGGATTTACCTAAACTTCCCGCCTACATGCTTAAACCGGGACAACCGTCGCCCGGCTAACATAGCCTTCTCCGTCCCCCCTTCGCAGTAACACCAAGTACAGGAATATTAACCTGTTTCCCATCGACTACGCCTTTCGGCCTCGCCTTAGGGGTCGACTCACCCTGCCCCGATTAACGTTGGACAGGAACCCTTGGTCTTCCGGCGTGCGGGTTTTTCACCCGCATTATCGTTACTTATGTCAGCATTCGCACTTCTGATACCTCCAGCATACCTCACAGTACACCTTCAACGGCTTACAGAACGCTCCCCTACCCAACAACACATAGTGTCGCTGCCGCAGCTTCGGTGCATGGTTTAGCCCCGTTACATCTTCCGCGCAGGCCGACTCGACCAGTGAGCTATTACGCTTTCTTTAAATGATGGCTGCTTCTAAGCCAACATCCTGGCTGTCTGTGCCTTCCCACATCGTTTCCCACTTAACCATGACTTTGGGACCTTAGCTGGCGGTCTGGGTTGTTTCCCTCTTCACGACGGACGTTAGCACCCGCCGTGTGTCTCCCGTGATAACATTCTTCGGTATTCGCAGTTTGCATCGGGTTGGTAAGTCGGGATGACCCCCTAGCCGAAACAGTGCTCTACCCCCGAAGATGAATTCACGAGGCGCTACCTAAATAGCTTTCGGGGAGAACCAGCTATCTCCCGGTTTGATTGGCCTTTCACCCCCAGCCACAAGTCATCCGCTAATTTTTCAACATTAGTCGGTTCGGTCCTCCAGTTAGTGTTACCCAACCTTCAACCTGCCCATGGCTAGATCACCGGGTTTCGGGTCTATACCCTGCAACTTAACGCCCAGTTAAGACTCGGTTTCCCTTCGGCTCCCCTATTCGGTTAACCTTGCTACAGAATATAAGTCGCTGACCCATTATACAAAAGGTACGCAGTCACACCCCAAAGGGTGCTCCCACTGCTTGTACGTACACGGTTTCAGGTTCTTTTTCACTCCCCTCGCCGGGGTTCTTTTCGCCTTTCCCTCACGGTACTGGTTCACTATCGGTCAGTCAGGAGTATTTAGCCTTGGAGGATGGTCCCCCCATATTCAGACAGGATACCACGTGTCCCGCCCTACTCTTCGAGTTCACAACACATGCACTTTTGTGTACGGGACTTTCACCCTGTATCGTGCGACTTTCCAGACGCTTCCACTAACACACATGCTGATTCAGACTCTGGGCTGCTCCCCGTTCGCTCGCCGCTACTGGGGGAATCTCGGTTGATTTCTTTTCCTCGGGGTACTTAGATGTTTCAGTTCCCCCGGTTCGCTTCATTACGCTATGTATTCACGTAATGATAGTGTGTCGAAACACACTGGGTTTCCCCATTCGGAAATCGCCGGTTATAACGGTTCATATCACCTTACCGACGCTTATCGCAGATTAGCACGTCCTTCATCGCCTCTGACTGCCAGGGCATCCACCGTGTACGCTTAGTCGCTTAACCTCACAACCCGAAGATGTTTCTTTCGATTCATCATCGGTTTGCAAAAATTTGAGAGACTCGAACACACYGCTTTTCATTTCTTATTACGGAGAAATGAAACAGTGTGTCGTTTCAATTTTCAGCTTGATCCAGATTTTTAAAGAGCAAAACTTCTTAATGCACTCGAAAGTACATTCAGAAGTTCATCATTCATCAGACAATCTGTGTGAGCACTACAAAGGCAGGTTCTTTAAGGTAAGGAGGTGATCCAACCGCAGGTTCCCCTACGGTTACCTTGTTACGACTTCACCCCAGTCATGAATCACAAAGTGGTAAGCGCCCTCCCGAAGGTTAAGCTACCTACTTCTTTTGCAACCCACTCCCATGGTGTGACGGGCGGTGTGTACAAGGCCCGGGAACGTATTCACCGTGGCATTCTGATCCACGATTACTAGCGATTCCGACTTCATGGAGTCGAGTTGCAGACTCCAATCCGGACTACGACATACTTTATGAGGTCCGCTTGCTCTCGCGAGGTCGCTTCTCTTTGTATATGCCATTGTAGCACGTGTGTAGCCCTACTCGTAAGGGCCATGATGACTTGACGTCATCCCCACCTTCCTCCAGTTTATCACTGGCAGTCTCCTTTGAGTTCCCGGCCGAACCGCTGGCAACAAAGGATAAGGGTTGCGCTCGTTGCGGGACTTAACCCAACATTTCACAACACGAGCTGACGACAGCCATGCAGCACCTGTCTCAGAGTTCCCGAAGGCACCAAAGCATCTCTGCTAAGTTCTCTGGATGTCAAGAGTAGGTAAGGTTCTTCGCGTTGCATCGAATTAAACCACATGCTCCACCGCTTGTGCGGGCCCCCGTCAATTCATTTGAGTTTTAACCTTGCGGCCGTACTCCCCAGGCGGTCGACTTAACGCGTTAGCTCCGGAAGCCACGCCTCAAGGGCACAACCTCCAAGTCGACATCGTTTACGGCGTGGACTACCAGGGTATCTAATCCTGTTTGCTCCCCACGCTTTCGCACCTGAGCGTCAGTCTTTGTCCAGGGGGCCGCCTTCGCCACCGGTATTCCTCCAGATCTCTACGCATTTCACCGCTACACCTGGAATTCTACCCCCCTCTACAAGACTCTAGCCTGCCAGTTTCGGATGCAGTTCCCAGGTTGAGCCCGGGGATTTCACATCCGACTTGACAGACCGCCTGCGTGCGCTTTACGCCCAGTAATTCCGATTAACGCTTGCACCCTCCGTATTACCGCGGCTGCTGGCACGGAGTTAGCCGGTGCTTCTTCTGCGAGTAACGTCAATTGCTGCGGTTATTAACCACAACACCTTCCTCCTCGCTGAAAGTACTTTACAACCCGAAGGCCTTCTTCATACACGCGGCATGGCTGCATCAGGCTTGCGCCCATTGTGCAATATTCCCCACTGCTGCCTCCCGTAGGAGTCTGGACCGTGTCTCAGTTCCAGTGTGGCTGGTCATCCTCTCAGACCAGCTAGGGATCGTCGCCTAGGTGAGCCGTTACCCCACCTACTAGCTAATCCCATCTGGGCACATCCGATGGCAAGAGGCCCGAAGGTCCCCCTCTTTGGTCTTGCGACGTTATGCGGTATTAGCTACCGTTTCCAGTAGTTATCCCCCTCCATCGGGCAGTTTCCCAGACATTACTCACCCGTCCGCCACTCGTCACCCAAGGAGCAAGCTCCTCTGTGCTACCGTTCGACTTGCATGTGTTAGGCCTGCCGCCAGCGTTCAATCTGAGCCATGATCAAACTCTTCAATTTAAAAGTTTGATGCTCAATGAATTAAACTTCGTAATGAATTACGTGTTCACTCGTTGAGACTTGGTATTCATTTTTCGTCTTGCGACGTTAAGAATCCGTATCTTCGAGTGCCCACACAGATTGTCTGATAAATTGTTAAAGAGCAGTGCCGCTTCGCTTTTTCTCAGCGGCGCGGGGTGTGCATATTACGCCATCCCGCCACGAAGTCAAGCATTTAATTTCGCTTTCTTCGCCGGAGTTCTCAGTGGAACCCCGCTGACCCGGCGGCTTGTAATCCTGTAATCCGTTGTTCCGTGTCAGTGGAGGCGCATTATAGGGAGTTATTTCAGGCTGACAAGTTAAAAATATAAAAAACTTATTAAGCGATTACTTTTCAATCAATACGTCCATTTCCGCCTGGATTTTAAACAAAAACGAGCCCCGCAGGGCCCGTTTATTGTTGTATTGTGACTTACTGCACTGCCACGATGCGATCGTCATTCACTTCCAGACGAATCGTTTTACCCGGAATCAGCTCACCAGACAAAATTTGCTGCGCCAGCGGGTTTTCGATCTGTTGCTGGATAGCACGTTTCAATGGCCGCGCGCCATACACCGGATCGTAACCATTCGCACTCAGCAGTTTAAGCGCCTCGTCAGAAATGTGGATTTCATAGCCACGCTCTTCCAGACGTTTATACAGACGCTGCAGCTGGATCTGAGCAATAGAAGCAATATGCTGCTCACCCAGCGGGTGGAACACAACAACCTCATCTATACGGTTGATGAATTCCGGGCGGAAGTTATTGCTCACAACGCCCAGCACCATATCTTTCATATGGCCGTAATCCAGCTCACCGAAGCGTTCCTGGATCAGATCGGAACCCAGGTTTGAGGTCATAATGACAACCGTATTACGGAAGTCGACCGTTCTCCCCTGTCCGTCAGTCAGACGACCATCATCAAGCACCTGCAGCAGAATGTTGAACACATCCGGATGCGCCTTCTCCACTTCATCCAACAAGATGACAGAGTAAGGACGACGACGTACTGCTTCCGTCAGGTAACCACCTTCTTCATAACCGACATATCCCGGAGGTGCCCCGACCAAACGAGACACGGAGTGTTTCTCCATAAACTCGGACATATCGATACGCACCATTGCATCGTCACTGTCGAACATAAAGTTTGCCAGCGCTTTGCACAGTTCGGTTTTACCGACACCGGTTGGACCAAGGAACAGGAATGAACCAATCGGACGATTCGGATCGGACAAGCCCGCACGGCTACGACGGATGGCGTTAGAAACGGCTTCCACCGCTTCGTTCTGACCAATCACGCGGCTGTGCAGCTCCTGCTCCATACGCAACAGTTTTTCCCGTTCACCTTCCAGCATGCGAGCAACTGGGATCCCGGTCCAGCGCGCCAGCACCTCAGCAATTTCTGCATCCGTGACTTTATTACGCAGCAGACGCATGGTTTTGCCTTCAGACTGGGTAGCTGCTTCCAGCTGTTTTTCCAGTTCAGGAATTTTGCCGTACTGCAGTTCAGACATCCGCGCCAGGTCGCCAACGCGGCGCGCCTGTTCGATGGCGATTTTTGCCTGCTCCAGCTCAGCCTTGATAGTTTGCGTTCCCGAGAGGGAAGCTTTTTCAGCTTTCCACTCTTCCTCTAACTCAGAATACTGGCGTTCTTTGTCGTCCAGCTCTTCGTTGAGCATATCGAGACGTTTTTTACTTGCCTCATCAGACTCTTTCATTAATGCCTGCTGTTCCAGTTTGAGCTGGATAATACGGCGGTCGAGTCTGTCGAGTTCCTCCGGCTTGGAGTCAATCTGCATACGAATGCTGGATGCCGCTTCGTCAATAAGGTCGATAGCTTTATCCGGCAACTGACGATCGGCAATATAGCGGTGAGACAGCGTAGCTGCCGCAACAATCGCCGGGTCAGTAATCTGCACATGATGGTGCAGTTCATAACGTTCTTTCAGGCCACGCAAGATTGCGATGGTGTCTTCCACTGAAGGTTCAGCCACAAACACTTTCTGGAAACGACGTTCCAGCGCCGCATCTTTTTCGATGTACTGGCGATATTCATCAAGCGTTGTTGCACCTACGCAGTGCAGCTCCCCACGGGCCAACGCAGGTTTCAGCATGTTCCCGGCGTCCATTGCGCCATCGGCTTTACCCGCCCCAACCATGGTATGCAATTCGTCGATAAACAGAATGACGTTGCCTTCCTGTTTCGAGAGATCGTTCAGCACACCTTTTAAACGTTCTTCGAACTCACCACGATATTTTGCCCCAGCCACCAGCGCGCCCATATCCAGCGCCAGCACACGACGGCCTTTTAAGCCTTCCGGCACTTCACCATTGATGATGCGTTGGGCCAGCCCTTCAACAATGGCTGTTTTACCGACGCCAGGTTCACCGATTAACACCGGGTTATTTTTAGTACGACGTTGCAGCACCTGAATGGTACGGCGAATTTCTTCATCACGGCCGATGACCGGATCGAGTTTGCCCTGTTCGGCACGTTCGGTCAGATCGACGGTATATTTTTTCAAGGCCTGACGTTGGTCTTCAGCCCCCTGGTCATTCACGCTTTCACCTCCACGCATTTGTTCAATTGCCTGAGTGATATTGGCGGTCGTCGCGCCTGCTGATTTTAATAAATCGGTCAGCGTACCGCGTGACTCAAGCGCCGCCAGAACGAACAGTTCTGACGAAATAAAGTTGTCCCCACGTTTTTGCGCCAGCTTGTCGCAAAGATTCAGTACACGCACCAGTTCCTGAGAAGGCTGCACATCGCCGCCGGTACCTTCTACCTGTGGCAAACGGCTCAACGCCTGGTCAATGGCTGTACGTAACTGGCCAGCATTAATGCCAGCAGACGTTAATAAAGGACGTACCGATCCCCCTTCCTGATTCAGCAAGGCGCTCATTAGATGAAGTGGTTCGATAAATTGATTGTCGTGCCCCAATGCGAGTGACTGGGCATCGGCAAGAGCAAGCTGGAATTTATTAGTAAGACGATCCAGACGCATAACTCCTCCCATAACAGGTCAAAATTGCTACTGGAGATTAAATGAGGTCATCCCTCAATTATTCAAGGTGAATGACCTGAATTATGTGAAAAGAAAATTACACGTACCGGATCGTCTTGATTCTTTAGGTTATATCAGCCAAATAAAACTTGCCATACGACCCGTGGTATTGTCGCGACGATAAGAGAAGAACGTCTCACTTTCGCTGAAGGTGCAACGTTCGCCACCGTAGAGATTCTCCACGCCGACATTGGCCAGGCGCTGACGGGCAAGCTGGTAGATATCCGCCAGATACTTGTCGCCGCGCGGCACAAATGCAAGGTCCGCTTGCGGATCTTTCGTCATGAACGCCTCGCGGACTTCTGGTCCAACTTCAAACGCGTTTGGACCTATCGCCGGGCCTAGCCAGGCAATAATGTTTTCAGGTTTGTCGGCAAAACACGCCACCGTCTCTTCCAGCACGCCGGCGCATAATCCGCGCCAACCCGCATGGGCAGCAGCAACTTCCGTTCCGGCACGATTGCAAAACAACACCGGCAAACAATCAGCGGTCATCACCGCACACACGGTGCCCGGCGTGTTGCTGTACGACGCATCTGCACGTTTGGAGGCGTAAGGCTCGCCGGTCAGTTTCAGGACATCCTTACCGTGGACCTGCTCCAGCCAGACCGGCTTTGACGGCAGATTGCCCGCAGCAAACAGTCGTTTGCGGTTCTCTTCAACATGCTCCGAGTTATCGCCGCAATGGGCGCCCAGATTCAGCGAATCGTAAGGCGGCATACTGACTCCGCCAATACGGGTAGAACTACACGCCGCGACACCTTGCGGTATCGGCCACTGCGGGACAATTAGCTTACTCATAGCCAGGCAATATCATCCTTGTGTTCTTCGAAATCAGCGCGCATCACTTCAATCAATTGCACCATATCTTGTGGAATCGGCGCATGCCATTCCATTTCGATACCGGAAATCGGGTGATACAAACGCAGCATGGTCGCATGCAGCGCCTGACGGTCGAACTTACGCAGTACGGAGATAAATTCGTCAGAAGCGCCTTTCGGTGGACGTGGACGGCCACCGTAGACCTGATCGCCCACCAGAGGATGAGTGATATGTGCCATGTGCACGCGGATCTGGTGCGTACGTCCGGTTTCCAGACGCAACCGCAGACGCGTGTGCACACGGAAGTGTTCCATAATGCGATAGTGCGTTACCGCCGGTTTCCCCATTGGGTGTACGGCCATGTGCGTACGCTTGGTCGGGTGACGGCTAATCGGTTCCTCAACGGTTCCGCCAGCAGTCATGTGACCAATCGCCACGGCTTCGTACTCACGGGTAATTTCGCGCAGCTGCAACGACTCCACCAAACGTGTTTGCGCCGGAACCGTTTTTGCCACCACCATTAATCCGGTCGTGTCTTTATCCAGACGGTGCACGATACCAGCACGAGGAACATCCGCGATTGGCGGGTAGTAATGCAGTAACGCATTCAATACCGTGCCATCGGGATTCCCGGCGCCCGGATGCACTACAAGGTCACGGGGTTTGTTGATGACAAGAATGTCGTCATCTTCATAAACGATATCCAGTGGGATATCCTGAGGTTCAAAACGAACCTCTTCATCAATTTCTGCGTTGATGGAGACACGCTCTCCACCCAACACTTTTTCTTTCGGTTTATCGCAAAGTTGGTCATTTACCAGTACGCGCTGGTCGAGGATCCATTCTTTTATGCGCGATCGCGAATAATCAGGGAACAATTCGGCCAAAGCCTGATCTAAGCGTTGACCGAGCTGATTTTCGGAGACTGTTGCGGTGAGTTCTACTCGTTGTGCCATAAACTGCTTCTTCGTTTAACGTTGGGTTTTACGGCTTTGCCGTTTAATATAGTGTGCTATTGTAGCTGGTCTTAACCGGGAGCAGGAACAGAGAATCTCCCGTATTACATTTTGAGGAAAGTCAAAACGTCATGACGCGCATGAAATATCTGGTGGCAGCAGCCACGTTGAGCCTGTTTTTGGCGGGTTGCTCTGGTTCAAAGGAAGAGGTGCCCGATAATCCGCCAAATGAAATCTACGCGACTGCTCAGCAAAAGCTGCAGGACGGTAACTGGAAACAGGCAATAACGCAATTGGAAGCGTTGGATAACCGTTATCCATTTGGACCGTATTCTCAGCAGGTGCAATTAGATCTCATCTATGCCTACTACAAAAACGCCGATCTGCCACTTGCTCAGGCTGCCATCGATCGTTTTATCCGTCTTAACCCGACACACCCTAACATTGATTATGTCATGTATATGCGTGGCCTGACCAATATGGCGTTGGATGATAGCGCACTGCAAGGATTCTTTGGTGTTGATCGCAGCGATCGCGATCCACAACATGCCCGAGCTGCGTTTAATGACTTTTCCAAACTGGTGCGTGGGTATCCGAATAGCCAGTACACCACTGACGCCACCAAACGTCTGGTGTTCCTGAAAGACCGGCTGGCGAAGTATGAATACTCCGTTGCAGAATACTACACTGCCCGCGGCGCATGGGTTGCCGTGGTAAACCGTGTGGAAGGCATGCTGCGCGACTACCCGGATACCCAGGCAACACGTAATGCCCTGCCGTTGATGGAAAACGCTTATCGCCAGATGCAGATGAATGCGCAGGCTGAAAAAGTCGCGAAAATCATTGCCGCCAACAGCAGCAATACCTGATTTGCCTCAGAATGCAAAACGGCAGCCCAAGGGCTGCCGTTTTTTTATCCGTTAACGCCACAACTGAAGCGGTTTAGCTCCGACGCATCCCATCAAATATGGCCTGCTTTCAGGTATTCCTCAAGTAAAAAATCGCCTGTTCCTGCGGTGCCTCACAAAAAGGTTTTCTTGACAAAAAGCGACAAAATAATGTGATTTAGATCACACATTTTGACATTAGGAACGGTATGCTGGAATCACCAAGACGGGAAAGACAAGAGGTAAAATTTATGACAATGAACATTACCAGTAAACAAATGGAAATTACTCCGGCAATTCGCCAGCATGTCGCAGACCGTCTCGCCAAACTAGAAAAATGGCAAACTCATCTGATTAATCCACATATCATTCTGTCTAAGGAGCCACAGGGTTTCATTGCTGATGCCACCATCAATACACCGAACGGACATCTGGTCGCCAGCGCAAAACACGAGGATATGTACACCGCAATTAACGATTTGATCAACAAGCTGGAACGGCAGCTCAATAAAGTGCAGCACAAAGGCGAAGCCCGTCGTGCAACAACTTCAGTCAAAGACGCCAACTTCGTCGAAGCAGAAGAAGAGTAGTCCCTTACATTGAGTGTATCGCCAACGCGCCTTCGGGCGCGTTTTTTGTTGACAGGGTGAAAACAGTACGGGTACTTTACTGACGTAGCCAAAGGAAAATTACATGAAACTTGTCCCGTTCTTCTTCGCATTCTTTTTTACCTTCCCCTGAATGGGAGGCGTTTCGTCGTGTGATAAAGAATGCGAAGACGAACAATAAGGCCTCCCACAACGGGGGGCCTTTTTTATTGATAACAAGAAAGGCAACACTATGACATCGGAAAACCCATTGCTGGCGCTGCGCGATAAGATCAGCACGCTGGATGAAAAATTACTGGCCCTGCTGGCTGAGCGACGTGGACTGGCCGTAGAAGTTGGTAAAGCCAAACTGCTTTCGCATCGTCCGGTTCGTGATATCGACCGTGAACGTGACCTTTTGGACCGACTCATTCAGCTTGGCAAAGCACATCATCTTGATGCTCACTACATTACTCGCCTGTTCCAGCTCATCATCGAAGACTCCGTCCTGACTCAACAGGCACTGCTCCAGCAGCACCTGAACAAAATTAACCCACACTCCGCACGCGTGGCCTTCCTTGGGCCAAAAGGGTCATATTCTCACCTCGCAGCACGTCAGTACGCTGCCCGCCATTTTGAACAATTTATTGAAAGCGGCTGCGCAAAATTTGCCGATATCTTTAATCAGGTCGAAACCGGACAGGCTGACTATGCTGTAGTTCCGATTGAAAACACCAGCTCCGGTGGGATTAACGACGTTTACGACCTGCTTCAGCACACCAGCCTGTCTATCGTTGGCGAGATGACCATTACAATAGACCACTGTGTACTGGTGTCTGGCACAACGGATCTTGAGACCATTGAAACGGTATATAGTCATCCGCAGCCGTTCCAGCAGTGCAGCAAGTTCCTGAATCGCTACCCGCACTGGAAGATTGAGTACACCGAAAGCACCTCTGCGGCGATGGAAAAAGTTGCGCAGGCTAACTCACCGCGCGTGGCGGCCCTGGGGAGCGAAGCCGGAGGCGTACTGTATGGATTGCAGGTTCTCGAACATATTGAGGCTAACCAGTCGCAAAACATCACCCGTTTCGTGGTGCTGGCACGTAAAGCAATCAATGTATCCGACCAGGTTCCGGCAAAAACCACGCTGCTGATGGCAACAGGACAACAGGCCGGTGCGCTGGTTGAGGCGCTGCTGGTACTGCGTAACCATAATCTGATTATGACTAAACTGGAGTCACGCCCGATTCACGGCAATCCGTGGGAAGAGATGTTTTATCTTGATATCCAGGCCAACCTGGAATCGCCCCAGATGCAAAAAGCATTGAAAGAGCTGGGTGAGATTACGCGTTCGATGAAAGTACTGGGATGCTATCCAAGTGAGAACGTGGTGCCAGTCGATCCGAGCTAACGTTTGACAATGCCGGATGGCGCTACGCTTATCCGGCCTACGATTCATACGATTTTTGAAGGCCGGATAAGGCGAAGCCGCCATCCGGCATCTTAATTAAGGACGGCTGTCATTCGCCTGACGTAACAAAGTACGGCTTTCACTCTGGAAGCGTTTCGCATAATCGCCAAACCAGTGCTCCACCTTACGGAAGCTGTCGATAAACGCTTGCTTATCGCCCTGCTCCAGCAAACCGATCGCCTCGCCAAAACGTTGGTAGTAGCGTTTAATCAGCGCAAGGTTGCTCTCAGACGACATAATAATATCGGCATAGAGCTGCGGATCCTGGGCAAACAGACGGCCAACCATTGCCAGTTCAAGGCGGTAAATCGGCGAAGATAGTGCCAGCAACTGCTCCAGTTGAACGTTCTCTTCCGCTAAATGCAGACCGTAAGCAAAGGTCGCAAAGTGACGCAGTGCCTGAATAAACGCCATGTTCTGGTCGTGTTCAACGGCGCTAATCCGATGCAGTCGCGCACCCCATACCTGAATCTGTTCCAGAAACCACTGATAGGCTTCCGGCTGACGTCCATCACACCAGACGACGACCTGCTTGGCCAGGCTGCCGCTGTCCGGACCAAACATCGGGTGTAACCCCACCACCGGGCCATCATGCGCAGCCAGCATCGCCTGCAAAGGACCGTTTTTCACCGAAGCCAGATCCACCAGAATGCAGTCAGAAGGCAGACGCGGTAATTTGGCGATCACCTGCTCGGTGACGTGGATCGGCACGCTGACGATCACCATGCCGGCATCAGAGACGATCTCAGCTGCGCGCTCCCAGTCCTGCTGTTCCAGGATCCGCACCTGATAACCTGACAGAGTGAGCATTTTCTCGAACAGACGCCCCATCTGACCGCCGCCGCCGACGATCACCACCGGCCGCAGAGAAGGACAAAGCGTTTTAAACCCTTTATCGTTCTCACTGGAGTAGGACTCACGCATAACGCGGCGTAGCACATCTTCAATCAAGTCCGGCGGCACTCCAAGGGCTTCCGCTTCCGCGCGACGAGAGGCAAGCATAGAGGCTTCCCGTTCCGGCACGTAAATCGGAAGCCCAAAGCGGCTTTTTACTTCACCGACCTCGGCAACCAGCTCCAGGCGGCGTGCCAGTAAATCCAGCAGCGCCTTGTCGACTTCATCAATTTGATCGCGTAATGCGGTCAATTCAGCAACCATAACCAACCTCTTATGCTACACGCGCCGACAGCTGGCCGTTTAAATCCTGGCTAATTTCACGCAGCAGCGCATCCGTCATTTCCCAGCTAATGCAGGCGTCAGTTACGGATACGCCGTATTTCATTTCGCTGCGCGGCTGTTCAGAAGACTGGTTGCCTTCGTGAATATTACTTTCAATCATCAAGCCAATGATCGAGCGGTTGCCATCTTTGATTTGTGCAATCACGGATTCAGCCACGGCAGGCTGACGGCGGTAATCTTTATTGGAATTACCATGACTGCAATCTACCATCAGAGAAGGTCGTAGTCCCGCCTGCTCCATCTCTTTTTCGCACTGGGCGACATCTGCCGGGCTGTAGTTCGGCGCTTTACCCCCGCGCAGGATCACGTGACCGTCCGGATTCCCCTGTGTTTGCAGCAGTGCAACCTGCCCGGCCTGATTAATACCGACAAAGCGGTGCGACTGCGCAGCCGCACGCATAGCATTAATGGCGGTCGCCAGGCTACCGTCGGTACCATTCTTAAAGCCAACCGGCATCGAAAGACCGGAAGCCATTTCGCGGTGAGTCTGCGATTCCGTGGTACGGGCACCGATTGCGGACCAGCTAAACAGATCGCCCAGGTATTGCGGGCTATTTGGATCCAGCGCTTCAGTTGCCAGCGGCAGTCCCATATTTACCAGTTCAAGCAGCAGCTGACGCGCAATTTTCAGACCTGCTTCAACATCAAAAGAGCCATCCATATGAGGATCGTTAATTAACCCTTTCCAGCCGACGGTGGTACGGGGTTTTTCAAAATAGACGCGCATCACCAGGTAGAGGCTATCGCTGACCTCTGCGGCAAGGGCTTTAAATCGACGAGCGTACTCAATAGCCATTTCAGGATCGTGAATGGAGCATGGGCCACATACGACCAGCAGGCGCGGATCGCGACCGGAGATAATATCTGAGATGGTTTTACGCGACTGGGCGATTTGCGCCTCTTGCTCCTGACTCAGCGGAAATTCAGCTTTCAGCTGCTCCGGGGTCATCAGAACCTGTTCGTCGGTAATATGTACGTTGTTCAGCGCGTCTTTTTGCATGATGGTGATCCTGTTTTGCTCGTTTGCGATAGTTGATCCTCAGCGAGGAGGAAATAACGATATCACAACAGGTAAAGATTTCAATCCACAATCCGTAAATTTTAATTTACATTGCGCTATTTTAAGGGAAAAAACAGCCCTTATAAATGTACATTTAAATTTACACCACCGAATTTTCAGATCCACTATGCTTAAAAAAACGAAGGAGCACAGGCAATGAAGCAACTCATCAGCATCTTGTTTCTATTACTTCTTAGCGGATGTCAGATAGACCCCTACACCCATGCCCCTACCTGGACTGGTACCGACTGGTACGACGCCGGGATACAAGATGCCATTTCGGGCTATGCCGTTAAAGATAATGAAACGCTTGCCGACAACTACAATGACCGCAACGTCGATCGTACGGAATACCTTAAGGGTTACGCCGAGGGACAGCGTAAAACCTGCCAGCAGGATTTTGTTTATGCCAGAGGCCTGACCGGGAAAACTTTTCCCTCAAGTTGTGATACGGTCGAAAATGTTGACCAGTTACACAGCGCCTGGCAGCAAGGGGCAAACGAGGGTGCCGCCTCGATAAGGTTAAATTAAACAATGGTTTATATTTTATAAACCATTAAGATTTAACTTAAATCACCAATAGCATTATTCCAGGAATAATGACGGCTTAGGAAAATAATGTTATTTTGTTGCAAACAATCTTGAATGTATTTCGACGTTTTACAGCAAACGCTGGTAGGTAACTATTCATGAGCTATTCTTACCGACTCATACTTCTACTGGCACTGCTCCTGACCGGATTACCGCTGTATGCCCAAAGCGTTACGGAAGAAGCAAAATCTGTACGCACTATGGTTTCCGGCATCGTCAGTTATACACGCTGGCCTGCACTTTCCGGGCCCCCAAAACTGTGTATTTTCTCTTCATCGCGTTTTTCCAGTGTCCTGAAAGATACCAGTGCAGGCGCATTACCCTATCTTCCCGTCATCATCCGTACGGAACAAGAAATATTAGTTTCGCAGTGTGACGGTTTTTATTTTGGAAAAGAATCCCCTACTTATCAGGTGGAATTAAAGAATAAATATCCGACTAAGGCATTGTTATTAATTGCTGAACAGAACCCCGAATGCGTTATTGGCAGCGCCTTTTGCCTCATAATTAAAGACGAAGATGTGAGATTTTCCGTAAATATGGATTCCCTTTCACGCAGCGGCGTAAGGGTCAGTCCAGACGTATTGATGCTTGCACGGAATAATAAGCATGGATAAGGGCCATTCTCCCATAGCACGCCCGACGTTTAAGCGGACATTACGGCGTATCAGCATAATCAGCGTTCTGGTAACCATGATGCTGATCTGGCTGCTGCTCAGCATTTCTTCCGTGCTGGCATTAAGACAGTATGCGCAAAAGAATCTGGATCTGACTGCCGCTACTATGACCCGTACGCTCGAAGCTGCATTAGTCTTTTCTGATAGTGTTGCAGCAACTGAAACGCTGGCGGCACTGGGCCAGCAGGGGCAATTTTCTGTTGCAGAAGTTCGTAATAAAAACCAGAAGGTGATCGCCACCTGGCGCTATAACGCGCAGGATACCACTGAAAAAATCAGCGGGATTATCAGCCACTGGCTGTTCCCACAACCGGTCACTCAGCCAATTTTGCATAATGGCAACGTCATCGGTGAAGTACGATTGACTGCGCGCGATAGCGTTATCAGTCATTTCATCTATTTGTCGCTGGCCGTCCTTACCGGGTGCATTCTGTTGGCATCCGGTATTGCATTAATGCTCACTCGCTATTTACACAATGGCGTTGTGGATGCACTGCAAAACATTACCGAGGTGGTACATGATGTTCGTACCAATCGTAACTTTTCACGGCGCGTATCAGAGGAACGCATTGAAGAGTTTCATCTCTTTGCCCTGGACTTTAATAGTCTGCTGGACGAGATGGAGGAGTGGCAACTTAAACTGCAGGCAAAAAACGCTCAGCTTTTGCGTACTGCACTACATGATCCTCTGACGGGTCTGGCTAATCGCGCCGCATTTCGCAGCAGCATAAATGCCCTAATGAATGACGACGCAGCGCACAGCAGCTCGGCATTGTTATTCCTTGATGGCGATAATTTTAAATTTATTAATGATACCTGGGGCCACGCAGCGGGGGATCGGGTCCTGATTGAAGTCGCAAAAAGGTTATCCGAGTTTGGGGGGAGTCGCCATTACCCATACAGACTTGGCGGCGATGAGTTCGCTATGGTGCTGTATAGCGTTCACTCTGAATATGAGGTTCAGCGGATCTGCGCGGCACTGTCACAAGAGTTTAACCGACCTTTTGACCTGCATAATGGTCATCTGGCAAGCATGACACTCAGCATTGGGTTTGCGCTGACGTGGGAACATGCCTCTGCCGAAAAATTACAAGAACTTGCCGATCAAAATATGTATCAGGCTAAACATTTGCGTTCTGAACGCATTATTAAATAATAAGGAATTACACACATGCTAAAACGTTTATTATCCCCGTTTCTTCTGCTTTTACTGATTCTGGCTGGCTGTCAGGCACCTCAAGGGAAATTTACCCCGGAGCAAATTGCAGCCATGAAATCATACGGATTTACTGAAGCATCAGGAGACTGGTCTCTCGGCCTGTCTGACACCATCCTGTTTGACAAAAATGACTATAAACTCCGTCCTGAAAGTGAAAAACAGATCAAGGAAATGGCATCCAAACTAGCAGCTACCGGGCTGAATCATGCTCGCCTGGATGGTCATACCGATAACTACGGCGAAGACAGCTATAACGAAGCTCTGTCACTCAAACGCGCTAATGTTGTTGCCGATGCCTGGGCGCAGGGCGCTAATATTCCCCGCACCAACCTGACGACTCAGGGACTCGGGAAGAAATATCCCATTGCCAGCAACCAGACATCAAAAGGTCGCGCTGAAAACCGCCGCGTGGCGGTTGTGATCTCAACGCCATAATCATCCCCCAACTGGCTGCGCGCCGCGCAGTCATTCCATTGCCATAAAGAATAAAAGAAGTAAACGTCGGGATAAAAAAAGGGCCAGCCTTTCGGCCAGCCCTTTTCTAACAGGATGTCGCTTGCGCGAATCTTAGTTAAGACGCTCTTTGATACGAGCAGACTTACCAGTGCGCTCACGCAGGTAGTACAGTTTAGCTTTACGAACAGCACCACGACGTTTAACAGCAATGCTGTCAACTACCGGAGAGTGAGTCTGGAAGACACGCTCAACGCCTTCGCCGTTGGAAATTTTACGAACAGTGAATGCAGAGTGCAGACCGCGGTTACGAATAGCGATAACCACGCCCTCGAATGCCTGCAGACGTTTTTTGGAACCTTCAACAACCCATACTTTCACTTCCACGGTATCACCCGGACGGAAGGAAGGTACGTCCTGCTTCATCTGTTCTTGTTCAAGTTGCTTAATAATGTTGCTCATAATTTAATCTCTTATCCTGGGTAAACTGATATTGGGGGCTTACGCCTGCCCATCATGTTTATGTTGCTGTTGTGCGTGTTCCGTTTTGAACTCCGCCAGCAACCTTGCTTGCTCTTCAGTCAGAGCCAGGTTTTCCAGAAGTTCAGGTCTTCTAAGCCAGGTCCGGCCCAGCGACTGCTTCAAACGCCAGCGACGAATCTCAGCGTGGTTCCCCGACAGTAACACTGCCGGTACTTCCATCTGCTCTAACACTTCAGGTCGGGTATAGTGCGGGCAATCCAGCAACCCATCAGCAAAAGAATCTTCGATTGCCGAAGCTTCATGACCCAGAACTCCCGGAATAAACCGGGAAACGGAGTCGATCAGCGTCATTGCCGGTAACTCACCACCGCTGAGTACGTAATCGCCGATTGACCATTCTTCGTCAATTTCGGTTTGAATCACGCGCTCATCTATTCCTTCATAGCGACCACATACCAGAATCAGCTTTTGATTCGTGGCCAGTTCGCTAACGCCCGCTTGATCAAGCTTGCGTCCCTGAGGTGACAGATAAATCACCTTTGCGCCTTCACCAGCCGCAGCTTTTGCTGCATGAATGGCGTCCCGTAAAGGTTGCACCATCATTAACATCCCCGGTCCGCCGCCGTAAGGACGATCGTCCACGGTACGGTGCCGGTCATGAGTAAAGTCACGAGGACTCCAGCTCTGGATGTTCAGCAGGCCATTTTTTACTGCCCGGCCAGTTACCCCGTAATCGGTAATTGCGCGGAACATTTCTGGAAACAGGCTAACGATACCTATAAACACAAGCCAATCCCCATAACGCCGACTTTTACCGTTTATCCGGTGGTTTAAAAACCAGGATCCCAATCTACTTCGATAGTACGAGTAGCGAGATCGACTTTCTTGATAACCTGCCCATCGAGGAACGGCACAAGACGTTCCTTGATACCAAACGCATCTTTCAGGTTTGCCTTGATGACGATGACGTCATTCGAACCGGTTTCCATCATATCGACGACTTTACCGAGATCGTAGCCTTCAGTAGTCACTACCTGGCAGCCCATAAGGTCTTTCCAGTAGTAGGAACCATCTTCCAGCGCTGGCAACTGCGAGGAATCCACGACAATTTCGCAATTAGTCAGTAGATTCGCCGAATCACGATCGTCAACGCCTTTCAGCTTGATGATCAGATCCTGATTGTGGTGCTTCCAGCTTTCCAGCTGTACTTGCTGCCACTGACCCGCCTTCTGGATAAACCAGGGCTGATAGTCAAAAATGCTTTCGGCGTCTTCAGTGGAAGAAAACACTCTGAGCCAACCACGGATACCGTAAGAAGACCCCATTTTCCCCAAAACGATGGGTTCCACAGGAGCCTGTGCGGCGAGTTGCTTGCTCATCATGACCACCGTGACAGATTAAGCTGCTTTGTTTGCTGCTTTGATCAGCGTAGCTACGCGATCAGAAATAGTCGCGCCCTGGCCAACCCAGTGAGCGATGCGATCCAGATCCAGGCGAGTGCCTTCTTCTTTTTCGCTAGCGATTGGGTTAAAGAAGCCAACGCGCTCGATGAAGCGACCGTTGCGTGCATTACGGCTGTCGGTAACAACAACCTGGTAGAACGGACGCTTTTTAGCGCCGTGACGAGCTAAACGAATAGTAACCATAACATCCTCTTGTGTGAATAAAACACCCAGGCCCCATCGAGGAACGGAGCCCGGGTGTCATATTAAAAGCCCGAAAATTTTACTGATTTCTGGGGAAAATGCAATCAGCAGTTGATAACTCTGCTATAAAAGGCCGTTGGCGGTGCCGTCAGTTCGGTGCCGGCGTGCGCGCAGCCACCGGAGCGTACACGCAGTACGTGAGGATGGCGAGCACACCCCGGTGCCGAAATGGCAAACAAGCCAGGCCGATTAGCGGCCTGGGAATCCAGGCGGCATCATCCCCTTCATACCACGCATCATCTTCGCCATTCCGCCCTTCTTCATTTTCTTCATCATGCGCTGCATGTCGTCGAACTGTTTCAGAAGGCGGTTTACGTCCTGAACCTGCATACCGCAACCGGCAGCGATACGGCGTTTACGGGAACCTTTGATAATTTCCGGCTTAGCGCGTTCTTTCATCGTCATCGAGTTGATGATGGCTTCCATACGCACCAGCACTTTATCGTCCATCTGCGATTTCACATTGTCAGGGATCTGACCCATGCCCGGCAGCTTGCCCATCAGGCTTGCCATACCGCCCATGTTTTTCATCTGGTTGAGCTGTTCAAGGAAATCGTTGAGATCGAAGCCATCGCCTTTTTTCAGCTTGCTGGCTAATTTTTCTGCCTGCGCGCGGTCAACCTTGCTTTCGATATCTTCGATCAGCGACAGCACGTCGCCCATGCCGAGAATGCGCGAAGCAATCCTGTCCGGATGGAACGGCTCCAGTGCTTCGGTTTTCTCGCCGACGCCGAGGAATTTAATCGGCTTACCGGTAATATGACGAATAGAGAGCGCCGCACCGCCACGGGCATCACCATCAACTTTTGTCAGCACTACGCCGGTTAGCGGCAGCGCTTCGTTAAAGGCTTTTGCGGTATTCGCGGCATCCTGACCGGTCATGGCGTCGACCACAAACAGCGTTTCTACCGGTTTGATAGAAGCGTGGACCTGTTTGATTTCGTCCATCATCGCTTCGTCAACGTGCAGACGACCGGCGGTATCCACCAGCAGCACGTCGTAGAATTTGAGTTTGGCTTCTTTCAGCGCGGCGTTAACGATATCGACCGGCTTCTGGCCGACATCCGACGGGAAGAAGTCCACACCGACCTGCTCGGCCAGCGTTTCCAGCTGTTTAATCGCCGCCGGGCGATAAACGTCCGCGGAGACCACCAGCACTTTCTTCTTGTGCTTCTCGCGCAGGAATTTACCCAGCTTACCGACGCTGGTCGTTTTACCCGCACCCTGCAGGCCCGCCATCAGCACCACGGCTGGCGGCTGTGCCGCCAGATTCAGGGTCTGGTTTTCTTCGCCCATTGCCGCAACCAGTTCGTTACGGACAATCTTGACGAACTCCTGACCCGGCGTCAGGCTTTTGTTAACTTCATGACCAACCGCTTTCTCTTTTACGCGATTGATAAACTCACGCACTACCGGCAGCGCTACGTCAGCCTCCAGCAGCGCCATGCGCACTTCGCGCAGCGTCTCTTTAACGTTGTCTTCAGTAAGGCGTCCACGGCCACTGATATTGCGCAGCGTGCGCGACAAACGATCGGTTAAATTATCAAACATTGTCTCTCGCCTGGGGTGGAAACGGTCGGTCGCGACAGCGACACATCAACAGAAATTTGTCGCAGTATAACATGAAGCCGCCTTTGTTGTTATGCAACGGTTGGAGCAGCGGTCACGTAACGCTATACTGCTTTTCTTTATCACTGGCCAACTGTCGACACCTATATGCCCGTTTTTGCTCTGCTCGCCCTTGTCGCCTACTCAGTCAGCCTCGCGCTGATTATTCCCGCACTGCTGCAAAAAAACAGCGGCTGGCGGCGTATGGCTATTCTCTCTGCGGTTGTTGCGCTGGTAAGCCATGCTATCGCCCTGGAAGCGCGTATCCTACCCGGCGGTGAAAGCGGACAAAACCTGAGTCTGTTGAACGTCGGCTCGCTGGTAAGCCTGATGATCTGTACGGTTATGACCATCGTCGCGTCCCGCAATCGTGGCTGGTTATTGCTGCCTATTGTCTACGCCTTTGCGCTGATAAACCTGGCCTTCGCCACGTTTATGCCTAACGAGTTCATCACTCATCTCGAAGCTACGCCGGGCATGATGATTCACATCGGGCTATCGCTGTTCGCTTACGCCACGCTGATTATCGCCGCACTCTATGCGCTACAGCTTGCGTGGATTGACTACCAGCTGAAAAACAAGAAACTGGCCTTCAGCAATGAGATGCCGCCACTGATGAGTATTGAGCGGAAAATGTTTCATATCACCCAAATTGGCGTGGTTCTGCTGACGCTCACCCTGTGCACTGGCCTGTTTTACATGCATAACCTGTTCAGTACCGAGAACATTGATAAAGCCGTTCTCTCTATCGTGGCATGGTTTGTCTATATCGTTCTGTTGTGGGGGCATTACCATGAAGGTTGGCGCGGACGTCGCGTCGTATGGTTTAACGTCGCAGGCGCAGGCATTCTGACGCTGGCCTATTTCGGCAGTCGCATCCTGCAGCAGTTCGTGAGTTAAATCTTTAAGGAATCCTACGTGGAACACATCTCCACCACCACGCTCATTGTCACGCTCCTCATCATGGTGGTCATTTCCGCCTATTTTTCCGGTTCTGAAACCGGAATGATGACCCTGAATCGCTATCGTCTACGTCATCGGGCCAAGCAGGGAAATCGACAGGCGAAACGCGTTGAAAAGTTACTTCGCAAGCCGGATCGCCTGATAAGCCTGGTGCTCATCGGTAATAATCTGGTGAATATTCTGGCCTCCGCGCTCGGCACCATTGTCGGTATGCGCCTGTATGGCGATGCGGGCGTCGCCATTGCCACTGGGGTACTGACGTTTGTGGTGCTGGTTTTTGCCGAAGTGCTGCCAAAGACGATTGCCGCGCTATATCCGGAAAAAGTCGCCTATCCGAGCAGCGTCCTGCTGGCTCCGCTGCAGATTCTGATGATGCCGTTGGTATGGCTACTCAACACCATCACACGGCTGCTGATGCGCATGATGGGCATCAAAACGGATATCGTAGTGAGCGGTTCGCTGAGTAAAGATGAGCTACGCACACTGGTGAATGAATCGCGCTCGCAAATCTCACGCCGTAACCAGGATATGCTGCTGTCAGTGCTGGATCTGGAAAAAGTCAGCGTCGATGACATCATGATCCCGCGTAATGAAATCATCGGCATTGATATTAACGATGACTGGAAATCAATCGTGCGTCAGCTTTCGCACTCTCCGCACGGTCGTATTGTGCTGTATCGCGACTCGCTCGATGACGCCATCAGCATGCTACGCGTACGTGAAGCCTGGCGATTGATGGCCGAGAAAAAAGAGTTCACCAAAGAGACCATGTTACGCGCCGCCGACGAAATTTATTACGTTCCGGAAGGCACGCCACTCAGCACTCAGCTCATTAAATTTCAGCGCAACAAGAAGAAAGTGGGACTGGTCGTCAATGAATATGGCGATATTCAGGGACTGGTTACGGTCGAGGATATCCTGGAAGAGATTGTTGGTGACTTCACGACCTCAATGTCACCGACGCTTGCCGAAGAAGTCACGCCGCAGAATGACGGTTCGGTGATCATTGACGGTAGCGCCAACGTTCGTGAAATCAATAAGGCGTTTAACTGGCATCTGCCGGAAGATGACGCACGTACTGTGAACGGTATTATTCTTGAAGCGCTGGAAGAGATCCCGATTGCTGGCACACGTGTGCGTATTGGGCAGTACGATATCGATATTCTCGACGTGCAGGACAATATGATTAAACAGGTGCAGGTGTTGCCCGTCAAACCGCTGCGGGAAAGCGTATCGGACCAGTGAGAGTAATCCAGACCGGGTAGCGCATCAGCATTACCCGGTCTGAGGCTAATTAGCCTTTGGCTTTCGCCACAGAGACCATCGCCGCACGGATGGTACGTCCGTTCAGGGTATAGCCTTTCTGCATAACCATCAGCACATTACCGGCAGCAACGTCGTCAGACTCTACCATTGCAATCGCCTGGTGCACGTTCGGGTCCATCGGCACGTCGATATCCGCAACCACCTGTACGCCAAACTTCGCCACAACATCCAGCATTGACTTACGGGTCAGCTCAATACCTTCGACCATAGCCGCCATAGCGTCATTGTCTTTGTCCGCAACTTCCAGCGCACGGTCCAGGCTATCCAGCACCGGCAGCAGTTCGTTGACGAATTTTTCCAGTGCAAACTTATGCGCTTTTTCTACGTCCAGTTCGGTACGACGACGCAGGTTTTCCATTTCCGCTTTGATACGCAACACGCTGTCGCGCTCGCGCGTTTCGGCTTCAGCAAGCTGAGCTTCCAGATTCGCAATTTTTTCATCGCGCGGATCCACCTGCTCAGCAGAAGCGTCTGGTTCAACCGCCTCAACTTCTTCGTGCTGATCCATGATAATTTCTTCCGGGGCTTGCCCCTCAGGCGTTTTCTGTTCTTTACTACTCATGAATTTCTCCGCGTTTTTTTCGCATTCATCTCGCTAACTTGGCTTATTATGGGGATCAGATTCAGGGATTCAAGGGAAGTACTCACATTGTCACTAATCTTCGTTACAAGGACCTCGAGAAAATGAACAAACATTTCAAGTGTATTGGCATTGTGGGGCATCCACGTCACCCCACTGCACTGACCACACATGAAATGCTCTACCGTTGGCTGTGCGCCAAAGGTTATGAGGTTATCGTTGAGCAACAAATCGCCCACGAGCTGCAGCTGAAAAATGTGAAAACCGGTACGCTCGCAGAGATTGGCCAGCAGGCAGACCTCGCCGTGGTAGTCGGCGGCGACGGCAATATGCTGGGCGCCGCACGCACCCTGGCACGTTATGACATCAAGGTTATTGGCATTAACCGCGGTAATCTCGGTTTTCTGACCGACCTTGACCCAGACAATGCCCACCAACAGTTAGCTGACGTGCTGGAAGGCCACTACATCAGCGAAAAGCGCTTTTTACTTGAAGCCCAGGTGTGCCAACAGGATTGCCAGAAGCGTATTAGCACGGCGATCAATGAAGTTGTGTTGCACCCCGGAAAAGTGGCGCACATGATTGAATTTGAAGTCTATATCGATGAAATTTTTGCCTTCTCCCAGCGCTCGGACGGCTTGATTATTTCCACACCGACCGGCTCTACCGCCTACTCGCTCTCTGCCGGAGGTCCGATCCTGACGCCTTCGCTGGATGCTATTACGCTGGTCCCGATGTTCCCGCATACGCTTTCCGCGCGACCGCTGGTGATCAACAGTAGCAGCACCATTCGCCTGCGCTTCTCTCATCGCCGTAACGATCTGGAAATCAGTTGCGACAGTCAGATCGCCCTGCCTATACAGGAAGGTGAAGACGTATTAATTCGCCGCTGTGATTATCATCTAAACCTGATACACCCAAAAGATTACAGCTATTTCAACACATTAAGCACTAAACTAGGCTGGTCAAAAAAATTATTCTAATTTAACGCCAACCTCTTTACTGTATAAAAAACCAGTTTATACTGTATGTAATTACAGTTATGGTTTTTCATACAGGAAAACAGCTATGTTGGCACAACTGACCATCAGCAATTTTGCTATCGTTCGTGAACTTGAGATCGATTTCCAGAACGGAATGACCGTTATTACCGGTGAAACCGGTGCGGGTAAGTCCATTGCCATTGATGCTCTCGGTTTGTGCCTGGGCGGACGCGCAGACGCCGACATGGTACGTGCAGGCGCCACGCGAGCCGACCTCTGCGCGCGATTCGCCTTAAAAGACACCCCCGCGGCTCTGCGCTGGCTGGAAGAAAACCAGCTTGAGGAAGGCCGTGAATGTTTGCTGCGTCGCGTTATCAGCAGCGACGGACGTTCACGTGGCTTCATTAACGGCACTGCCGTACCGCTGTCACAGCTGCGTGAGCTGGGCCAGTTGCTTATTCAAATCCACGGTCAGCATGCGCATCAGCTCCTGACAAAATCAGAACACCAAAAGTCTCTGCTGGATGGTTACGCCAATGAAGCGTCCCTGACTCAGGAAATGGCTGCGCGCTACCAGCTGTGGCACCAAAGCTGTCGTGATCTGGCGCATCATCAACAACAAAGTCAGGAACGCGCAGCCCGGGCGGAACTGTTGCAATACCAGTTAAAGGAACTGAACGAATTCAACCCGCAGCCGGGTGAATTTGAGCAAATTGATGAAGAGTACAAGCGTCTGGCTAACAGCGGGCAATTGCTCACCACCAGCCAACAGGCGCTGGCTATCCTGGCGGATGACGAAGACATCAACCTGCAAAGCCAACTGTACACCGCAAAGCACCTGGTCACTGAACTGGCAGGCATGGACGGCAAACTTTCCGGTATCCTGGATATGCTGGAAGAGGCCACTATCCAGCTCAGCGAAGCCAGCGACGAGCTGCGCCACTATTGCGATCGTCTGGATTTGGACCCTAACCGTTTGTTCGAACTTGAACAGCGTATTTCCAAACAAATCTCATTGGCCCGCAAGCATCATGTTGCCCCTGAAGCGCTGCCACAGTTCTATCAGTCATTGCTGGATGAACAACAGCAGTTAGACGATCAGGCCGACTCGCTCGAAACCTTAACCCTGGCGGTGAATAATCACCACCAGCAGGCTCTGGAAACGGCAAAAATGCTGCACAAACAGCGCCAGCATTATGCTCAGGAACTGGGACAACTGATTACAGAGAGCATGCATACTCTCTCAATGCCGCACGGTGTCTTTTGCATTGATGTGAAATTTGAGGAACATCATTTGAGCGCAGACGGTGCCGATCGCGTAGAGTTTAAAGTGACCACTAACCCAGGCCAGCCGTTGCAGCCGATTGCGAAAGTGGCTTCAGGTGGGGAACTGTCGCGCATTGCGCTGGCTATTCAGGTTATTACCGCACGCAAAATGGAAACACCTGCGCTGATTTTCGATGAAGTGGATGTCGGTATCAGCGGCCCGACTGCTGCGATAGTGGGAAAAATGCTGCGTCAGTTGGGCGAGTCAACTCAGGTAATGTGTGTTACTCACCTGCCGCAGGTTGCTGGCTGTGGCCATCAACACTTCTACGTCAGCAAAGAAACGGATGGCGCGATGACCGAAACACACATGCAGCCGCTTGATAAACGCGCTCGCCTGCAGGAATTAGCCCGCCTGCTTGGCGGTAGCGAAGTAACGCGCAATACCCTCGCAAATGCAAAAGAACTGCTGGCGGCATAAACTTTTTTACCTTGTTAAGGTCTGAGTTCAACATAAAATCGCCGACCGACCCGACAGCAAAAGGTTTTAAAGTGGTGAAAGGTCTATTATCATCGGCATATTACATATGAGCCGCGTACTGCTCGGGCCCGAAAAGGAATCAAATCACTATGCGCTGTAAAACGCTGACTGCTGCTGCAGCAGTACTACTGATGTTGACTGCAGGCTGTTCCACTCTGGAGCGAGTGGTTTACCGCCCTGACATCAACCAGGGAAATTATCTGACACCTACCGATGTCGCCAAAGTGCGCACGGGTATGACGCAACAGCAGGTTGCTTATGCTCTGGGTACACCAATGATGTCCGATCCTTTTGGCACTAACACCTGGTTTTATGTGTTCCGTCAGCAACCTGGTCATGAAGGCGTAACTCAGCAAACACTGACGCTGACCTTTAACAGCAGCGGCGTTTTGACCAACATTGATAACAAACCTGCTTTGACCGACAACAAGTAGGTTTGATAGATCAAAAAAGGTGCTCAATGAGCACCTTTTTTATTGTCTGCTATTTTTTAGCGGATTTCTCTGCTCGCTGTCTGCGCAGCTCTTTCGGATCAGCAATCAGTGGCCGGTAGATTTCCACCCTGTCACCGTCCTGCAGAACATCAGCAAGCTTTACCGGACGGCTGTAAATGCCCACTTTATTTTTGCTGAGATCGATATCGGTACGTAATTCCAGCAGCCCGGAAGCGCGGATAGCCTCTTCCACCGTAGCGCCCTGTTGCAGCGTTACACGTTGCAGATACTGTTTCTCGGGCAGCGCATACGCCACTTCAACGACAATTTTAGCTGACGCTGACACTGTAAACCTCTTTCGCGCGAACCGTGAAGGCCTGCACCATGTTTGAAGCCAGCTCTTTAAAGATACGACCAAACGCCAGCTCGATTAATTTATTGGTGAACTCAAAATCGAGATGAAATTCAATGCGGCACGCTTCATGACTCAGTGGCGTAAACTTCCATCCGCCAATGAGTTTCTTGAACGGTCCGTCGACCAGATGCATCAGGATGCTCTGGTTACTGGTCAGTTGATTGCGCGTAGTGAACGTTTTGCTGATCCCTGCTTTCGAGACATCCACCGCCGCTGTCATCTGTCCCGGAGTTGACTCCAGCACACGGCTACCGGTGCAACCCGGTAAAAACTGGGGATAGGATTTAACATCATTCACTAGCTGATACATCTGTTCCGCACTGTAAGGTACTAAAGCGGTCCGGCTAATCTGAGGCATAACAATTTCCATCAATATCAATCACACAAATAATACCATTTATCCCCCGCTAAAAAAAACGCTATAGCCTAACTCGTGCTAAGATAGCGCCTTGCGCCCCGCTGGATGAAATGGGGTGTTTTTCGATTCCAGATTACCTATACTGAGCGGCATTATGACGAAGAAAAAAGCACACAAACCTGGCTCAGCCACAATCGCGCTGAACAAGCGCGCGCGACACGAATACTTTATTGAAGAAGAGTTCGAAGCAGGACTCGCTCTGCAAGGTTGGGAAGTCAAATCCCTGCGCGCGGGTAAAGCTAACATCGGCGACAGCTACGTCATCCTTAAAGACGGCGAAGCGTTCCTGTTTGGCGCCAACTTCACACCGATGGCTGTTGCCTCAACGCATGTAGTATGTGATCCCACCCGTACCCGTAAGCTGTTGTTAAACCAGCGTGAACTCGACTCCCTGTATGGTCGTATGAATCGTGACGGTTATACCGTCGTTGCGCTTTCACTGTACTGGAAAAATGCCTGGTGCAAAGTGAAAATTGGCGTCGCAAAAGGTAAGAAACAGCACGACAAGCGCTCCGATGTGAAAGAACGCGAATGGCAGTTAGATAAAGCACGTATTATGAAAAATGCTGGTCGCTAATCGCTACTCCCCTATGACCAGTCTCTCATCCTGAGACTGGTTCTTATTTTTTAGTTATTGAAACCCACCTAATACATTCATCGAGTTTATGGTTTATTTGAGCTGAATCGTTCAGGTATAAAATAAACTTCCCTGGCATTACCGTAGCACTCCATAGTCTAATAAAATAAAACTTCAAGACCATACCACCTGTATTTAAACTTATTTAATAACACTATTATTACTGTTGTTTATTATATCACCTCCTCATCCCAGTTAAATCACAAACCCTTTAGATACAATAAATTAACTAAAAAACCAACCATTAAATACGCACCGGAAAGTATCCTTTTCAATAAGCCAAATATATTTTTAATATGGATAAGTTGCAGAATACTTTCTTTCTGACTATATCATCTAATACGAAAGAACTATTCAGCCGACAGGTCCCAAACGTATTTGATAAGTAAACGAACATCTGTATGACCTAATCAATGTAATTACATGTCTAAATTCATCTTTATGATGAACGGGCCCCTGTCTGCTCATTTTCCCAGCGCGCTGTTGCGGATTAATACTCCCGACATGCCATCAGGAGTGAACATATGCGTCTACTCGCCGTTGTATCAAAATTAACTGGCGTTTCCACAAATGTTGAATCCTCTGAAGTTACGCTCAGTTCGCCTTCTATCGTGAAACTGTCGGTGTCGCGTGAGGAGGTGAGTCAACTGACACGCGTTAATCAGGATCTGGTTGTCACACTCCGCTCAGGTGAAACCATCACCATTAAGAACTTCTACGTCGGAAAAGGTGATGCGCAAAACCAGCTTGTTCTGGAAGACAGTAATGGTGCGCTGTGGTGGGTTCAGGATACTGATGGGGCATTCCATTTCCAGCATTTGGACGATCTCACTCCACTAATGACTGCCGAGGGAAGCCATGAAGGCGGCGCCGTCTGGCCGTGGGTTCTTGGTGGGATCGCGGTCGCAGGCGGAATTGGCCTCGCGGCAGGTGGCGGCGGCGGCGGCGGCGGGAGTGATAATAACGCCGGAAACGGAAATGGCGGAAATGGCAACGGTAATAATGGGGATGGCGGCTCACCGCCAACAACAACCCCTAACATGCCTGACGTACCCGTTATCACCAGCATAATCGATAACCAGGAGCTGATTACTGGTCCTGTTAATCAGCAGGAATCCACCAACGATAATACGCCCACTCTCCAGGGCACCGGCCCCGCAAATGCCACATTGCATATTTTTGATAACGGCGTCGAAATCGGCCAGGTCACTATCGATGCCAACGGCAACTGGTCGTTTACGCCATCCTCTCCGCTCGCAGACGGTACCCACAAGTTTACCGTCAGTGCATCAGACGGTACGGGCAGCAGCGACATGTCGGACAGTTGGGAGATTATTGTCGATACGCTTGCCCCCGACGCCCCAGTGGTCACAGAAGTAACTGACGATTCAGGTTCCATTAAAGGCTTGATAGGTAATAACGGCGTAACCGACGATGCCACGCCAACACTCACAGGCACTGGTGAAGCGGGCTCTTACATCAGTATTTCTGATAATGGCATTCTGATTGGCATGGTTCAGGTGGATGACAATGGTAACTGGACGTTTACACCGGATACACCGCTTAGCGACGGTGTTCACAATCTGACGCTGACGCAAACTGACGATGCGGGTAACGTGAGCACGGAAACGAGTGTACCGACATTCACCGTTGATACCACCCCGCCTGAAGGCGCGGTCATTTCCTCCGTAAACCTGCAAGGCACCGAGGTAACCGGTAGTGCAGAGGTGGGAAGCCAGGTCATTATCATCGGTAGTAATAATCAGGTTTTGGGTTCAACTACCGTTGATCAAACCGGCAATTTCGTCATCGCGATTTCACCTTCACAGACGCACGGTGAAGCACTGATCGCGAAGATTCAGGACCAGGCAGGCAACATCGGGCCAGATACCTCCTTCAATGCCACTAACTCTGGCTACCCGGGCGTACCCGTTATCGTCAGCATTGTGGATGATGTTACCCCCTCAACTGGACCATTGAACAATAATCAGGCCACCAACGACCCAACGCCTACGATCTCGGGTACCGCAGACGCCAACAGCACGGTTAACATTTATAACAGCGGTGCGCTTGTTGTAAGCGTGCTTGCCGATTCCAGCGGCAACTGGACCTGGACCTCCAACACCAACTTGCAGGACGACTCATACTCCTTCACCACCACAGCAACCAACCACCTGGGCACGGGAGGAACGTCAGCGGCATTCAATATCACTATCGATACTCAGCCACCGTCAGCACCGGACGATCTGAACGTATCTGCCGACGGCTCTGTCGTCACCGGTACAGCCGAACCAGGAAGTACCGTGACCATCAATAATAACGGTCTTCAGATCGGCAGCGGCGTCGCCGGAACGGATGGCTCATTTACCATTACCATTGACCCGCCACAGACCAATGGTGAAACCATTACCGCTATTGCCACCGATCCCGCCGGGAACCCAAGCCAACCGGAAACCGCGCTCGCGCCAGACATCACAGCACCACAACCGCCAGCTAATCTGGTGATTAATCCTACAGGCGATCAGGTTACCGGCATGGCGGAACCCAACAGTACGGTACATATTCTGGATCCTGGTGGCGCGATAATTGGAACAGCAACCGCCGGCTCGAACGGAGAATTCACCGCCACGCTGGTTCCGCCGCAGACCAACGGAGAACATCTTGTCGCCAATGCGACGGATGCGGCTGGCAATACCAGCGGCAACAGCGCGATTACCGCCCCGGATACCACGGCACCTGACGCGCCTACCGGCGTCATCGTCGCCGGGGACGGTGGTTCTGTAAGCGGACATGCTGAAGCGGGAAGCTCCGTCACCGTAAAAGACAGCAATGGTAATCAGATCGGCACAGGCCAGGCAGACAGCGGCGGCAACTTCACGGTGTCGATTACGCCGTCGAAAATGAACGGCGAAACGGTAAAAGTTACCGCAACGGACAGCAGCAATAACGAGAGTCAGCCAACTTCCGCGGTGGCTCCGGATATTACCGCCCCCGGAACACCCATCATCACCGCCGTGACGGATGACCAGCCCATGTACCAGGGCCCTCTCAAAAACGGCGATGTCACCAACGATAGCAAACCTAAGCTGGAAGGCACCGCCGAAGCAGGTTTTCAGGTCAAAATTTACGATAACGGCACCCTGCTGACGACCGTTGTCGCTGATATCAACGGTAACTGGAACTATACGCCAGTCTCGGCGCTAAGCGAGGGCGCTCACATCTTCACGGTGACAGCCACAGACGCCGCGAATAACACCAGCAGCGCGGCAAGCTGGAAAATAATTGTCGATACCATTACGCCAACTGTTCCAGTGATAACGTTGGTTAACGATGACGTTGGCAGCATTACGGGCAGCGTTGCAAATAACGGTTGGGTCACCAACGACAATACGCCAACCATCTCGGGTACCGGTGAGCCAGGTTCACTGGTGAACCTGTACGATGGCATTCAGTTATTGACGGTTATTCTTGTCGACAGCTCGGGTACCTGGAGTTATACCGTTCCGGGGAATCAGGTGCTCAGCGATCGCACCCATCAGTTTACGGTATCGGCAACTGATGCCGCCGGTAATGTCATCACTTCACCCACAGTGGTCAGCGTTACCGTAGATACCCAACCGCCAGGCGATCCTGTCATTTTGGCTGCTACCGACGACGTTGGGAATGCACCGATCGATCTGCCTACCGGAAGCCGTTCAAACGATACCTTGCCAGAGCTGAAAGGAACTGGAACAGACGGTTCTAAGATCACTCTCTATGATGGAACTACGCCAATTGGAAGCACGACTGTTTTGCCCGGAGGCACCTGGAGTATTCAACTCGACCAACCGCTCAGTGAAGGCTCACACAATTTATCCGCTATTGCCACGGACGTTGCAGGCAACGCCAGTAATGCCGGGACCTTTACGCTAACGATTGATACCACCCCACCAGCAGCCCCAGTTATCAGCTCCGCAGAAGGTCTGATTGGGACAAATCTACAAACGCTGAGTAACGGCAGCAGTACCAAAAGCTTGAATCCAGAACTCTCCGGAACCGGCGAGCCCGGCGCGAAGATTACGATTTATGATAATGGCGGTTCCATTGGCACCGTCACCGTACAGCCAGACGGCACCTGGACATTTACCCCAACCTCACTCGCCGACGGGCCGCACAAATTCACTGCTACGGCGACTGATGTTGCAGGCAACACGGGGATCCCATCAGCCAGCTTTACCCTGACGGTAGACAACACACCTCCCGCACAACCAGCCGCGCCAATCATTACCGACGATGTGGCTCCGGTAACAGGTGTGGTCACTAACGGCAACACCAACGATACCACGCCAACCTTTAGCGGCACGGGAAACGTCGGGGATTTGATTACCATTTATCTGAACGGCACTCCCCCTTTGCAGGGAACGACAACAGTAGGTGCAGACGGAACCTGGAGCTTTACTCCGCCAGCACCGGTTACTCCAGGTACTTACCAGGTAACCCTCACCGCAACCGATCCGGCAGGCAACGTCAGCCAGCCATCAACAGCTATAACACTGAACATCGACACGACGCCGTCTGCGCCGCCGGTGATTATCGCCGCCAATGATAACATCGGCGATATCATGGGTGACCTTGCGCCCAACGCCGTGACCGATGACACCACGCCAACCATTCGTGGTACAGGTGTCAATGGAGACATCATCACTCTGTATAACGGCGGTACGGTGATCGGCACTGCAACGGTGGCAGGCGGTACCTGGAGTATTACCCCCGGGACTGCGCTGGCAAACGGAAACTACACATTAAGCGCTACCGCAACTGACCCCGCAGGTAACGTCAGCGACAATTCAAACAGCATTTCGTTTACGGTTAACAACACGAAGTTAACGTTGCCGCAGGTCACGGATATCCAGGATAACGTTGGCGTCTTTACCGGTTCGCTAACCAGCGGCAGCGTCACGGACGATACAACGCCAACCATTAGCGGTACCGGCACACCGGGCAGTACGATTTTGATTTTCGATGGTAACAATCCCATCGCCATTGCGACAGCTACCGTTGCTGCTAACGGCAGTTGGAGTGTGGATGTCCCCCTCACGCCCAATGTCACTCACACACTGACTTTCGGCGCCGTGGATGACGCAGGTAACTCACTGACAGCAGATAACCCGCTGACGTTGATTGTCGATACCCTGCCGCCTGCAACGCCTACGGTTACCAGCGTAGACCCGAAAGGTACGCTGGTTAGCGGCTCTGCCGATCCAGGCAGTACCGTCATCATTCGCAGCGGTACCACGATCCTCGGCCAAGGGATCGCAGACGGTTCAGGTAACTTCGCTGTCACAATTTCGCCAGCACAAACAACCGGTCAGGCGCTCAACGCCATCGCTCAGGATCCCGCCGGAAATCAAAGCGATCCGACAACGTTTAACGCTGCAACCTCCAGCGTTCCTCATCCACCAACGCTTGAGATCGTTGATGACATTGCGCCTATCATGGGGGTGATTGGCAACGGTAAAACTACCAATGACACATTACCGTTGCTGCAAGGGACGGCCACAGCAGGGGCGACTGTTAATATTTATATAAATGGCACATTGCTCCCCATCACGGTAACTGCCGATGCCGTGTCTGGCGCATGGAGTTATCAGTTACCCGACCCACTGACTAATGGCGTAACCTATAACTTCACTGTGGCGCAAACCGTCAATGGCATACTGAGCGGTCAGTCACCCAACTACGCTATCACCATCGACACGACGGCACCGCAAGCGCCAACGATCACCAGCATTATCGACGATGTTGCCCCCGGCACTGGATCGTTGGATAAAGGGCAAATTACAAATGATTCACGTCCGACGCTCAACGGAACTGGCGAACCCGGGGCAACCATTACCCTCTACGATAACGGTATCGCTTATGCCACAACGACCGTAAACAGTAACGGATTCTGGAGCTTTACCCCGACAGCACCGCTGGGAGAAGGCGATCATCTCTTTACCGTCCGCGCAACGGACGCCGCTGGCAACCAGGGAGATCCATCCAGTGATTTCCGGATCATTGTCGATACCCTGGTACCGAATGCGCCATCTATTGTGACGGTCACGGACAACGTTGGTACGATCCAGCCCCTGACCTCCGGGCAGTTGACCAATGATAATACCCCAACGCTTGCTGGCGTTACCGAGGCGGATTCGGTTGTTACCATCCGCGATAATGGCACGGTAATCGGCACAACCACCAGCGACGAAAATGGCAACTGGAGCTTTACGCCTGCCCCTGCTCTCGGAGAAGGAAGCCACTCGCTGACTGCCAGCGTTACAGATAACGCGGGTAACATTAGCCCGACAACGCCACCATTTGTGGTCGTCGTCGACACGCTGGCGCCAGCCGCACCGAGCATTACCTCAGTAATTGACGATCAGCTCGGCAATACCGTGCTGACCAACGGACAGCTTACAAACGATGCGCAGCCTACCCTGAACGGCAAAGGCGAGATTGGCGCCATCATCACGATCCGTGATAACGGCGCTGAAATAGGTACAACTCAGGTGGACGAGTCAGGTAACTGGAGCTTCACTCCGGATACTCCGCTGGGACAGGGGCAACATATTTTCACCGTCGTTGCCACAGATCAGGCGGGGAACACAGGCGGAGTATCATCATCGTTTACTATTGAGCTGGACTCTATTGCCCCGTCTGCACCGGTAATTCTGACCGTTCAGGACAATACCGCGCCGACAACCGGGCCAATCTCCAATGGGCAAATCAGCAACGAAAGTCGCCCGGCGCTCAGCGGTACCGGTGAAATTGGCGCGACGATTACCGTCCTGAGCGATGGTCAGCCGATTGGCACCACCATCGTCGGCGCAGGCGGAAACTGGAGTTTTACGCCCTCCGCGGCATTGGGTAACGGCCAGCATACTCTGACCGTCACGGCTACAGATAGCGCAGGCAATACCAGCCTGCCTTCTGGTGGCTTTACCTACACTGTCGATACTCTGGCACCGACAGCGCCAGTGATTACTCAGGTTGCGGATGATGTCGGCCCACTGATTGGAAATCTGAACAACGGTCAGGCCACGAACGATCCACTCCCGACGCTTAGCGGTACGGCAGAAGCCAATTCCACGGTGAAAATTTACGATAACGGAGCGCTGATCGGATCTGCTCCTGTAGATGGTACGGGCGCCTGGAGCTTCACACCGGGAACCCAACTTAGCAACGGTAACCACGCGCTGACGGTAACAGCCACCGACGCGGCCGGAAACGTCAGCCCGACATCTGCAGGATTTAACATCGTTGTTGATACCGTCGCCCCGCTTGCGCCAACGATTATCCAGGCGTTTGATGACGTGCAGCCGGGAACCGGAACGCTATCGAACGGAGCCTCTACCAACGACACCCGCCCCGTACTCAGCGGCTCAGCGGAAGCCGGTGCCCGGGTAGCCATCTACGATAATGGCGCGCTGCTGGCAACGGTGACTGCGACGATAGACGGCACCTGGGAATATCTGCCTGCCACGCTGGGTAACGGTCAGCATGTGTTTACCGCCATCGCCACCGACGCCGCCGGGAACGTGAGTCCTGTCTCAGGCGGGTTTACGATTAATGTCGACACCATTGCACCATCCGTCCCGTTGCTGGTCTCTGTGGTGGATGATATCGCAGGCGGCGTGTTCAATGCAGCGCTCAGCAACGGACAACTGACCAACGATGCACGTCCAACGCTGAACGGCACCGCCGAGGCAGGCAGCACCATCAGCATCTATGACGGAAGCACCCTGTTGGGTACCGCGCTGGTGCAAAGCAATAACAGTTGGTCGTTTACCCCAACCACACCGCTGGCAAATGGATCGCACACCTTCACCGTCACCGCCACCGATGCGGCGGGCAACACCAGCGGCGCAACCGCAGGCTTCAGCGTGGTGGTTGACACCACGGCGCCGACGCAGCCTTCAATCAGCAGTATTATTGACGATGTCGGGCCAAACACCGGGCCGATTGGCAGCAATCAGTCGACCAACGACGCGCGTCCAACGTTAAACGGCATCACGGAAGCCAACGCGCGAGTTGATATTTATGATAACGGCAGCTTTGTCACCAGCGTAACGGCGGACGGCAGCGGCAACTGGAGCTACACCCCGACTACCGCGTTGGCACAAGGTACCCACTCGTTTACCATCACTGCAACGGACAGTGCGGGTAATACCAGTGGCATATCGTCTGCGGCAGCGATCGTGGTCGATACCGTTGCCCCGGGTATCCCAACCGGGCTGGCGGTAAACGCCAACGGCACCGCGCTCACCGGCGTTGTCGAGCCAAACAGCACGGTCATTATTACCTCCAGCGGAGGAACGGTGCTCGGCACGGCAACCGCCAACGCCTCCGGTAATTTCACCTTCACTCTGAACCCACCGCAAATCAGTGGGCAAACTCTGCTGGTCAGCGCACAGGATGCCGCAGGCAACATCGGTACGGCGGGTAGCGTGCTGGCACCGTTTACCGGCGTACCACCTGCGCCTGTTATTGCCAGCGTGCTCGATGACGTCGGCACTATCATGGGACCCGTCGCTCCCGGTAAAACCACCAATGACACCCTGCCAACGCTCAGCGGAACGGCGCAGGCTAACGCCGTCATCAATCTGTACAACAACGGCGTGCTAATGGGCTTCACGACCGCAGACGGTAACGGGATCTGGAGCTTTACCCCATCCGGTGCACTCAGTGAAGGTAACCATGCGTTTACCGCCACGGCAACCAACGCCAACGGCGCAAGTGGGTTGTCCGGTTCGTTCAGCGTGATTGTGGATACCACACCACCGACCGCACCAACGATCCTGATCAGCGCCGATGGCGGTACCGTCAGCGGCGTCGCCGAAGCGGGAAGCACCGTCACCATTTCTCTGCCCGGCGGCACCAGCGTGACGGCAATCGCCAACAGCAGCGGTGTCTACAGCGTCAACCTGCCGGTTCGCCAAATTGAAGGGCAGTCGCTGTCCGCCACGGCGACCGATGCGGCGGGAAATGCCTCATCGCCGACAAGCGCTCTCGCACCAGTATTGCCGCTGCTGGCTGAAGACAATGTCACCAGCCTGCCGCTACAAACCGATGTCACCGTCAGCACCGAGCATCAAAGCGATTATGGTTTCCTGTTGGTCAATGCGCTGGGAAATGTCGCCAACGTGCTGGGGAACGATACGGCAAGCGTGAATTTCAGCATCGCCTCTGGCGGCAGCGGATCCATTACGATCAATGCCGCAGCGACCGGCGTGGTGCTGTCGCTTTTAAACACGCTTGAAGTCGTCATCCAGCGCTTTGACACCGCGCTGAATACCTGGGTGACAGTGGTGGATACCGGGAAACCAAACTTTGCCAGCCTGCTCACCCTGGGCGCCTCGGGCGTAACGCTCAATTACAGCGGACTGACTGGCGGTGATTACCGCGTGGTCAGCTACAACACCAACCTGCTGGCGACCGGGGCATATACCAGCCTTGATGTCTCAGTGGTAAAAGCCAGCGCAGGGACCATCACCGGTGGTACGACCGAGTCTGGTAATATCATCACCGATACCGATCCCGCCAACGGGCAGGATAACGCCCCTTCCGGTACGCTGGTCACCGCCATCACCGACGGTAACGGCAACGTCGTGAACATCCCGGCAGAGGGCATTAATGTGCAGGGGAAATACGGCATTCTGCATATCAATCAGAACGGTAGTTACACCTATACCCTGACCAATACGTCAATCTCGGTGTATGGCCGTTCTGAAAGTTTTACCTACACGCTGACGCATGGCAGCGATCACTCCTCGGCAAAACTGGTGGTAACGCTCGGTCAGGCTCCAACCACCAGTACGGTAACCGCGGCAGATGATGTGGCTGCGCTGACTTACGGGACGCAGGTCATCGCGGTTGATCATGGCACATCACAGCAAACCGGCTTCACCCTCGCCAACGTCGGACTGGGTAATGTGCTGGACGTCAGCCTGGTTAACGGTTTAACCAACCCGATCAAATTTAACGTAGATGACGGCGCGACCCGCACGCTGACCGTCAAGGCCAGCGTTCTCGGCGTCACGGTGGGCGGTTTTGATCTCTATGTTTATCGCTTCAACGAGTCCATTCAGCAGTATGAGCAGTTCCGCGTGAAGCCCAACTGGGTCACGGCGCTGCTAGGAGGTAGCTCAACGGATTACACCATCACCCTACCTGGCGGTGACTACCTGTTCCTGCTTAACGCCTCCGGCGGTTTGACGCTGCTGACCAGCTATACCCTGAATATCCAGGCCGATCACACCTACGCCGTCGACAGCCTGAGTGCGACAACCAATGGAAACCTGCTGGTCAACGACTCGGCTCCGGCCAATACCGTTATCACCGAAGTGAACGGTGTCACCGTGAACACAACGGGCACTACCACCATTAACGGGCAGTACGGCACGCTGACTATTGATGCGAAAGGGAATTACACCTACACACTGAGAAGCGGACTGGGCGCAGACGGTATCAATACGCCGGACAGTTTCGTGTATAAGGTCAAAGCGCCAAACGGCGATACCGGCAGTGCATCGCTGAATATCAAACCAACACCGCAGGCGCTGGATGCAGTAAATGACGTCAGCAGCACGATGGCGGTCACCACCCAGGCGGATACTTCCCGGTCGTTTACCGACGACAGCGTCGGGAACGCCAGCTGGAGTGCCCAACTCCTTTCACCCACCTCAAAAAGTGGTACTGGCGTCATTGAAATCGCTACGGGAACGGCGGTGCAAAACGCCATACTGCATTTTAACGTCGCGTCAGGTCTGACGCTGGGCGGGCTGACCGTCACCTGGGCGCTGTATGACAGCAACAACATCAAGATTGCCGGTAACTCTTTCAATGGCGGATTGCTGGTTGGCGGCAATATCGATATAGCCTTGAGCGGGATCGTACTGCACCCCGGCAACTATCGCCTCGACTATACCGGAAGCGTCGGGGGGCTGGGGCTGGGGAATATCACCATCACCCCCAGCGTGAAAGGCACGATAATCGACCTGCAAAACTTCGAGACTTCCACAGCGAACAGCGTCACCGGCAATATTTATGACGGAGACCATATTGCCAGCGTGCATACCTTGCTGACGGTGAACGGCACGGGCGGCAGTACCGCCACGCTTGATCCGCTGAGTAGCACGACCAGCGCCATCATTAACGGGTTGTACGGCAAACTGACCATTGGCATTGATGGTCATTACACCTATGCCCTCAACAGCGATGTCTCGCTCTCCACCATCGTCACCAAAGAGACATTTACCTACACCCTTAACGACCAGAATGGCCATACCGATACCGCTACGCTGGCCATCAATATGAATCCGCAAGTGGTGAGTACCGTCGATGCCGATCGCCTGACTGGCAGCGCCTACGGCGATACGCTGATTTATCACCTGCTCAACGCCAACGACGCTACCGGCGGCAACATTAGCAATGGTGCTACCGATACCTGGACCAACTTCTCGCTGGCCCAGGGTGACAAAATCGATATCGGCGACCTGCTGGTGGGCTGGAACGGGCAGAACGCTACACTCGGCAACTACCTCACCGTAACCACCAGCGGTAACAACACGGTGATTGCCATCGACCGCGACGGTACGGGCAACACATATCACTCAACCAATCTCATAACGCTGGAGAACGTACACACCACGCTCGATGAGCTGGTGCAACAAAATCACATCGTACCCTGACGTTAACGCAATGCGTTAAAGCGCCATAACTACAGCCCCGGATGCCATGACGTCCGGGGCAATAACAGTCGTCGCTGCCGTATTTTGTAAGGGATAAACTATGAAAAATGTCGCGCCTGTTGCATTACTTCTGGCATTAACGCTCTGTACCCTGCGGGTGAATGCCGAAGATGAACCGCAAATTATTACGCCGGAAGGACTGGCCACCAGCCAGATGCTTCCCTCGCTGGACGGCGCGGTTGCCGATCTGCCGCTGAGCGCTGCCGCCCCCGGCAACCTGATGCTCAACGACGCGGTAAGTCGTGCCGTGAGCTGGCATCCTTCTATTCGTGAATCGATCGGCAAACTGCTCTCACAAAACGAGCAGATAGACGTGGCGAAATCGAAATATTACCCGCAGGTTTCTGCCGGAATGAATAACGGTTACAGCAATACCTATACCGACCACGGCTTTAGCCCGGCGCTGGTTATTTCGGTGTCACAAATGCTGTACGACTTCGGTAAAGTCGCAAGCCAGGTCCGCGCCGAGACCGCCGGAGCCGCACAACAGCAGGCGAATGTGTTACTCAGTATTGATACCATCGCCCACGCAACCGCCAACGCGATAGTCCAGGTGCAGACGTGGCAACAAATGGTGGATGCCGCCGAAGAACAGCTCACCGCCTTAAACGACATTGGTCGACTGACCCGACAACGCAATGATGAAGGGGCAACCTCGCTGTCCGACGTGGTGCAAACCGATGCGCGTATCGAGTCTGCACGTTCTCAGCTGGCGCAGTATCAGGCCAATCTCGACAGCAGTAAGGCCACATTGATGAGTTACCTCGGCTGGAACTCACTTAACGGCATCAGCAACGAATTCCCGGCCAAACTGGACAGCAGCTGCGATGTGGTCAAACCGGAAGATAAACTGGTTCCCGCGGTTCTGGCGGCCTGGGCACAAGCGAATGTGGCACAGGCAAATCTCGATTACGCCAACGCGCAGATGACGCCCACCATCTCTTTGGAACCGTCGGTTCAGCATTATCTCAACGACAAATACCCCAGCCATGAGGTACTCGACAAAACCCAGTACTCCACGTGGGTAAAAGTTGAGATGCCGCTGTATCAGGGGGGTGGACTCACCGCCAGGCGCAACGCCGCCAGCCATGCGGTAGAGTCTGCGCAATACTCCATCCAGCGCACCCGACTCGAAGTACGGCAAAAATTACTCGAGTCCCGCAGCCAGGCAATGAGCCTCGCCACCGCCCTGCAGATTCTGCGCCGCCAGCAGCGACTGAGTGAACAAACGCGCGAGCTTTATCAACAGCAGTATCTGGACCTCGGTTCGCGCCCGCTGCTCGACGTGCTTAACGCCGAGCAAGAGGTGTATCAGGCCCGTTTTGCCGAACTCCAGACTCAAAACCAGCTGCGCCAGCTCCAGCTGAACTGCCTCTATAACACTGGCTCGCTTCGCCAGGCGTTCGCCTTAAATAATCGCAGCATTCAATCGGTGGAGATCAAGCTATGAGCGACCTCGATTCACATGCAGAAGATGCGATTAGTGAACACGCTCTTAGCCAGTGGGCGCTGGCGATGACGCATATTGCCAATCACTATCGCGTGGCCTGTTCTCCCGGCGCAATCCAGGCCAACGCCCCGTGGTTTGCGGGAAAAAGCCGGGCAACGGCCCTGTCGCAACTGGCGCGTCAGGCGGGCCTGTCATTTCATGCGCTGGATACCGCCACGCAGGCGTTCGGTCAGTGGCATCTGCCGGTGGTGGCGGAACTGCGCGACGGCCAGCTAATGGTGATAGAGCATTTCAACGGCGAAGATACGTTAGATGTTTTCATCATCGCCGAAGGGGGCCAGCGTAACCGGTTAACGATTGCAGAACTTCTGCCGGAGATCGTGAGTATTACCGCGCTGCGCCCGCTGTCGGCGCTGAAGGACAGTCGGGTAGACCGCTATATTTCGCGCTTCAAGCCCGACTGGATGCGCGAACTGGTGTTAAAGGACATCCGCCCTTACCTGCCGGTCATGATTGCCGCCTTTCTGATTAACGTTCTGTCGCTCGCCGGGATTATCTTTTCTATGCAGGTGTATGACCGGGTGATCCCCGCTCAGTCTTATCCAACGCTGTATGTTCTCTCCACTGGCGTTCTGGTGGCGGTGCTGTTTGGCTTTTTGCTGCGCGAAGCGCGTACCCACATAATGGACCTGCTCGGCAAACGCGCCGATATGCGCATTTCCGATCGCGTATTCAGCCATGCATTGCGCCTGCGTAACAGCGCCGTCCCCCGCTCGACGGGGAGCTTCATTTCTCAACTGCGCGAGCTGGAACAGGTTCGCGAGATGATCACCTCCTCGACCATGTCGACCATTGTCGATCTGCCGTTTTTCTTTTTGTTTATCGTGGTGCTGGCTTTTATCGCCCCGCCGCTGGCATGGATAGCGCCCGTCGCGGCCCTGCTGATGATCCTGCCCGGTTTGCTGTTACAGAAGAAGCTGGCGGTGCTCGCCAACCAGGCTGCCCATGAATCCACCCTGCGCAACGCAGTGTTGGTCGAAAGCGTCCAAGGGCTGGAAGACATCAAGCTGATGCAGGCTGAAAACCGCTTTTTACAGCAGTGGAACAGCTACATCCGCATTACCGGAGAGTCCGGGCTGCGCACGCGCAGGCTGACTCAGGGGCTGATTGGCTGGGGCATGTCGGTACAAAGTCTGGTCTACGCCGCCATCATTATGTTTGGTGCGCCGATGGTCATTGAAGGCACGATGACCACCGGGGCCGTGGTGGCCGCCTCGATGCTCGGTTCCAGAATGATTGCCCCAATGGCTAATCTGTGCGGCGTGCTGGCCCGCTGGCAACAGGTCAAGGCGGCGAAGATGGGGTTAGACAGCATCATGCAGCTCCCCACCGAAACGCAGTACGACGAAGACCGGGTGCATCAGGAAATTTTTCACGGTCATTATCTGTTTGAGAACGCACACTTTCGCTACCACAGCGACGACCAGCGCGTTCCGCTGCGCATCTCGCGCCTGGAGGTCATGCCCGGCGAACGGGTGGCGATCCTCGGGCGTAACGGTGCCGGGAAATCAACCCTGCTGCAGGCCATGGCGGGCGGAGTGGAGATTATCCAGGGCGATGTCCGGCTCGACAACCTGAGTCTGGCGCAGATCGATATGGCTGATTTACGCCGCAACATCGGTTTTCTTAGCCAGAATGCTCGGCTGTTTTTCGGCACCCTACGCGAGAACCTGACCCTCGGCGCACCGCATGCCAGCGACGCGCAGATCTTCGAAGCGCTGGAGGTCAGCGGCGCGGCGGCTTTCGTTAAACAGCTCGCCAAAGGGCTGGCGCATCCCATTATGGAGGGCGGCAACGGTTTGTCCGGTGGGCAACGGCAGTCGATCCTGCTGGCAAGAATGCTGCTGCGATCGCCCAATATCGTGCTGCTCGACGAACCCAGCGCCTCGCTGGATGAACATACCGAACGGGAGTTTATTCAGCGCCTCAACCAGTGGTTGGGTAACCGCACATTGATTGTCGCCACCCATCGCGTACCGGTTCTGGAGCTGGTCGAACGCGTGGTGGTATTAAAAGAAGGCCAACTGGTTATGGATGCCCCGAAAGCGCAGGCATTAAATGCGAGTCGGGCACCCGCCCCAACTCACGGTCGGGAGTGGAAAAATGAAAACCAATCCGCATGATGCCGCCATGGACGACCTCGATATCCGCCGCGAGCACCGTTTTTCCGGGGCCAGCCGCATTATTCTGCTCAGCACGCTGCTGTTTGCCGTCCTGGGTATCTGGGCATATTTCGGCAAGCTGGATGAAGTCTCAACCGGCAGCGGGAAAGTGATCCCCAGCTCGCGAGAGCAAGTCTTGCAGTCGCTGGATGGCGGCATTCTCGCTGAGCTTACGATACGCGAGGGAGATAAAGTGCAGGCCAATCAAATTGTGGCGCGCCTCGACCCTACCCGTTCTGAGTCCAACGTTGGGGAGAGCGCCGCCCGTTATCGCGCCTCACTGGCTTCCAGCGCAAGGCTTAATGCCGAAGTTAACGATCTGCCGCTGGTCTTTCCCGATTCACTGCGCGCCTGGCCGGATCTCATCGCCTCCGAAACTCGCCTGTATAAAAGCCGTCGCGCGCAGCTTGCGGATTCAATGGCGGAACTGCAAGATGCCCTGGTCTCAGTAAATAAAGAACTGGCCATCACCCAACGGCTGGAGAAAAGCGGTGCCGCCAGCCACGTAGAAGTGCTGCGCCTGCAACGACAAAAAAGCGATCTGGGATTAAAAATCACCGACCTGCGCTCGCAATATTTCGTGCAGGCGCGGGAAGCGCTGTCAAAAGCTAACGCCGAAGTGGACATGCTGGCGGCGATTTTAAAAGGACGCGAGGATTCCGTCACCCGCCTGACCGTACGCGCGCCGATGCGCGGTATTGTGAAAAACATCCAGGTCACCACCATCGGCGGCGTTATCCCGCCCAACGGCGAGATGATGGAGATTGTGCCGCTGGACGATCATCTGCTGATAGAAACCCGCTTGTCGCCGCGTGATATCGCGTTCATCCATCCTGGACAACGGGCGCTGGTGAAGATTACCGCCTATGACTACGCCATTTACGGCGGCCTGGAAGGCGTAGTCGAAACCATCTCTCCGGACACCATTCAGGACAAAGTGAAACCGGAAATCTTCTATTACCGCGTGTTTATCCGCACGCATCAGGACTTCTTACAGAACAAACTGGGACGCCATTTCTCCATCGTACCGGGCATGATTGCCACAGTGGATATAAAAACAGGTGAAAAAACCATCGTCGACTATTTAATCAAACCGTTTAATCGCGCAAAAGAAGCGCTGCGCGAGCGCTAAATCCTTGAGGATTAGGGGTTGCGGGGGCTGGTCACGCGTGTCACAAGTCTGTTATACTTGCTCTAACACATTGGGGCTGATTCTGGATTCGACGGGATTCGCGAAACCCAAGGTGCATGCCGAGGGGCGGTTGGCCTCGTAAAAAGCCGCAAAAAAATAGTCGCAAACGACGAAAACTACGCTTTAGCAGCTTAATAACCTGCTCTGAGCCCTCTCTCCCTAGCTTCCGCTCTTAAGACGGGGATCAAAGAGAGGTCAAACCCAAAAGAGATCGCGTGGAGGCCCTGCCTGGGGTTGAAGCGTTAAAACTAATCAGGCTAGTCTGGTAGTGGCGTGTCTGTCCGCAGGTGCCAGGCGAATGTAAAGACTGACTAAGCATGTAGTACCGAGGATGTAGGAATTTCGGACGCGGGTTCAACTCCCGCCAGCTCCACCAAACATTGATATACTGAAGTTCAGTAAAGTCTACTAAGCCCACATAGCACAAGCTCTGCGGGCTTTTTTATGTCCATTAACGTCTAGTGAGAATTGCTGGGAACCACAAGTTATGGCACCCTGAATGGGACCCAACACAAAGGGTCCAAAAATCGAGGGTCCCAAAATGGCAAAACTCGCAAAAAAACTCACAGATACTGAAATCAAAAGCACCAAACCTTCAGACAAAGAAACCAACCTGTTTGACGGCGATGGTCTGATGCTACGAATCGCTCCCCTCTCAAGTGGAGGAAGGAAAAATTGGTACTTCAGGTATGCTGTGCCAGTGACCAAAAAGCGAACTAAAGTGTGCTTAGGAACCTATCCTCACCTCCCCCTTGCAAGAGCCAGAGCTTTACGGGATGAGTATCTCTCCCTGCTAGCCAATAGCATTGACCCTCAGGTCCATATCAACGATAAAGCAAATGCATTAAAGAGTGCGACTGAACACACCCTACAAGCCGTAGCAAGAAAATGGTTAGATGAGAAGGTCAAGACTTCAGGCATCTCAAAAGACCATGCAGAAGACATCTGGAGAAGCCTGGAGAGGAATATTTTTCCAGGTCTAGGTAATGTTCCTATCAATGAGATCCGACCTAAACTCTTAAAACAACATCTTGATCCTATTGAGCAACGAGGGATTCTAGAAACCTTGCGTCGAGTCATTTCTCGATTAAATGAAATTTTCCGTTGGGCAGCCACTGAGGAACTTATCGAGTTCAATCCGGCTGACAATCTGGGGCAACGGTTCAGTAAGCCTAAAAAACAGAATATGCCAGCATTACCCCCTTCCGAGCTCCCCCGCTTCTTAGTTGCCTTAAACAATGCTTCTGTCAGTTTAGAAACACGATTATTGATTGAATGGCAGCTTCTCACATGGGTTCGTCCAGGCGAAGCAGTACGTGCAAGATGGTCTGATATAGATATGGACAATCATATGTGGAACATTCCAGCTGAGTTCATGAAAATGAAAAAGCCTCATAAAGTTCCATTAAGCAAAGGAGCTATTCGAATACTCAATACAATGGAGTCTATCAGTGGACATCGCGAATGGGTGTTTCCCAGCATAAAAGCCCCACTCAATCATATGCATGAACAAACAGCTAATGCAGCAATTATTCGTATGGGTTTTGGTGGTGAGCTTGTAGCACATGGAATGCGGTCTATAGCAAGAACTGCAGCAGAAGAATCAGGAAAATTCAGGACCGAGGTGCTCGAAGCAGCACTTGCCCACTCTAAAAAGGACGAAATCATTGCAGCATATAATCGTGCGGAATATATTGCAGAAAGAGAAAAACTTATGCAATGGTGGAGTAATTATATTCAGTCACAACAACTTAAAACTTTCGCAGCCTAAATGGACGAAAGGCTACTCAAAAAAGTAGCCTTTCCAATATCCCCATAACATGGGGCAATTAGAAAACTGTACACAGTACAGGATAAATTTCATAAACCATTCTGCATGACACACACTATTCATAATGTATTTTAAAAGATTGTCAACAGGAGGTAATGGTTTAATTCAAAATAATAGATTAAAAATACACCCTGAGAAAAAAATGATCCCCTCACCCTTTCTAAATAGAATTATTTAAAATCAGTACAAGTGAAGCTTGAAAGAACTGCATTAAAAATGCTTCGCTTGTATAAGCGAAGCAATAAATCCAGAGCTTCACCTGCGCTGCAATAGAAGCATTTAAGGTCAACAGAAACAAAGCTACCTTTTGCATTTTGTAAAACATCTAGTACAGTATTTTTGTCATCTTTTAACTAAAGCAAGGGCTAACTCTGCGAAGCCGCTGCACTTGCTTCTCCGGTTTCCCCTTGCTTTTCTTCCCTTCGGTTAGAAAAGAAAAACCTGGTCTTTCTCCTTCAATGTCTGCAACATTTACTATAACAGATTAGACAATCGCAACTATATATTTTATATGGAAAACTATTGCTTAAATTGTAGATCTCATTTTTATCAATCATTTTGCATAAGATAAATTTAAGTTTATATACCAAGGCGTTCCGTAAGTTTTTACACGTAAGCAAACTAATAGTCAAAATCGAACATTGAATTGTAGATTCTCTTAATTTAATTCTATCCATCCGGTTAGAGGTAAAGGGAGGTTCATTTCAAGATATCATTGAACACAGTTCCAGATTAATATTATCGAAGAATTGAACAAGATAATTATTATTGCAATCCGTTAATGAGTCCACTTCAATTTTCCGTTCTTCTTACAGCGTTCTGAACAGTTAAATATATGATAGCTGTATCCGGTACATTCGTTTAAAACCTTCGGTAATCTTATCCAATACGGACTTGTCTGGTTTGATAATTACCAGAATCACACTACGCTCTTCAGTCTAATTTGTCAGTGACAAGGAGAGCCGACCATCGAACTTGCGTCATTTCCTAAATTTAGTGATTATAAATGTGGTTATCTATGGTCATGTTGTGAAGATGTAGTCTGGAATTATCATGACGAACTGCAGCCTACATAAGCCGTTTGTTCGAATCATTAACTCTTTTATCACCTCAGGAACTGTGCAGACGTTCCAGTTCAGTTTTATAACGTTCAGTAAAAATTAAAAAGGTAACCGCCCATGATCTCAATTGCAGCCAATCAACCGTCTTTGATGATCATGGGTATATAAATTTAACAAGATGCCTTCATCTCATGTGATTAAAATACATAACAACACTAATTTAAAAATCGTTTCTTAACTCTTCAAAAACACCCCCTTATATTTCATTAAATTAATATCATAACTACACATACTAATTAGATAGTGTGTTAATTATATTCATCTAACTGACTCAATAATCTTTTGTTCTATAACTCGCCCACCTTGCTTTCCAGACAAAGGACCAATTAGTACTTTAAAGTCGGCATAGTCATCTGCCTCAGGCCTATGCTCTATAATGACAATTGCATTGAATAATTTAGATTTTTGATATATAAAATTCAGCACCTTCGAAGCCGTCTCAGAATCAAGTCCGGCGACAGGTTCATCAATAAACAATATTTTGTTTGTTTTTCTGGACTTAGATAGTATTTCACATAATTTTATTCTTCGCATTTCGCCACCTGACAGGGACTGCGTTTTTCTATTAAGTTTCAAATGTGATATTCCAAGACAATGGATAGTTTCAAGAATAGTATTAATCTTAGTGTTATTAAAAAAAGAGCTTAACTCTTTCAACTCAGTATCATATACATCTATTATATTCATACCATTAATTTGAGACATTACTTCATCTATATTGTGGTCAAACAGTTTGCCCTCACATTTATGACATGATATGTAGATATCCTTTTCAAAACCCCTTTCATATTTTATCACGCCCTTACCTTCACAAACTTTACATCCACCAAGTTTGTTTGGAAGGAAATACTCTATATCTAATTTTGTTGTATCGGAGAAAAATTCTGCAATTAATTTATTCAAATCTGTGATAGTTGCGACACTAGAACGTCCTGTATATGAAGACAATTTTTGGCTTATATAAATCGAATCGGTAAGACTACAAATAGCTTTAGCTAAAGATGATTTCCCCGATCCAGAGATTCCAGAAAAAACAGTAACACACTCTTTAGGGATACGTATATTTTGATTAATGATGTTGTTTTTATTAAGCCCTTCAAAGTAATAGTAATCAGATATATTATTTTTGGGATTTAGGTTCCTTTGCGGCTGAATTTTTTCTTTTTCACAAATTTCCCCACCAGAAGAACCTGCGTATTTACCAACATGGATTTGCTGATCAGCAAGATCTATGAAATACTGCGAGTGCTCTACTAAAATCACTGTGTTTTTTTCTGATAATTTTTTTAGCTTTTTAAAGATATCTTCAAAATCGATGGGGTTAATTTGGGATGATATTTCATCAATAACAATCAGAATACCTGTTGTATTAGATGTTAAAAGCCTGCTGAAAATAAGTTTTTGTATTTCCCCCCCAGAAAGACTGGGAATTGAACGAGACAAATTTAAATATCCCAATCCCATATTACTTATTGAGGACAACACTCTAATTAATACGGAGTCACCTATAGTTTTTTTCAGGGTATTACATAATTCAGATATAGGAGATAGTAAAAAATCATCAAATGTAAATCCTAAAACATCAAGTTGTGCCGTTTCTTGGTTAATTCTGCTTCCATTACAAAATGAGCAATTTTCTTCCTTTTTATACTTTGAATTGTTTTGGCTCCGTCCTATATTCGAATTAGCAAAAGACATTACGCCTTTATAAAAAGCTCTTCTTTGCTTAGTTTTTCCTTTGTGTTTAAATCTAAAAGATAATTTCTCAGCGCTTTCTCCGTATAGTATTAGGTTTTTCTTTTCAAGTGATAGTGAATCAAAAGTATCATCTACTTTTATATTATTTTTATCACAATAGACCATAAGTAATTGGTGATAATAATCTGATAATTCACCAGTCCGCCAACATAAAAATGGTTTTTGATCTAGCCTACATTTTTCATTAATTAATTCAGATTCATCCACACTAACTATCTCGCCAAGGCCTAAGCAGTAAGGACATTCATTTTTGTAATTGTTTATTTTTAATTTATCATAATTAGGTACTACTACGTTTCTCTTGACTTTTAAAGATGACAAAGCTTGAGCTATATTCAGATATGAATATATTGTTGAACGAGGGTTATTATTTGTGTTTCTTTGTGGTATCGCAACAGCGGGAATTAACCCACTGAAATTTGCAACTTTATAATCACTTTCATTCAAATAACCGTTTTCTACAGCATCAAACTCATCTTTGCATAATTGATAAATTGATGAAAATGCTAAAGAACTTTTTCCTGCGCCCGAACGGCCATAAATAGCGGTTATTGTATTAAATGGTATAGTAACATCTAATTCCTTTAAATTATGGGTGGCTATTCCCTCAAAAATAATCTTATTCATACTTTCCTCTACACCAATCACATTCAGGATCACGTGGAACATCTTGGACGTTAAAAGATAAACTTCTAAGACTAAATTCGACCCTTTTATTTTCTTGTTGCAAGTGCTCTACTTTCCCGGTAAGTAATTTTATAGCGTCCAAGCTTGCAAGGCTTGCAGCCAGACCTGATAGTGGTGAAAATGAACCTAATTTTCGTTTTACCCGATGCAATTTCTTCACATTGACAAGGTCTTTGCTATTTATTTTTCCTAAAAATAGGTTAAAACAATTAAAGCATGCTGACTTAAATGGAATAATTGTCTGACCGATAAGGGTTTGATGAAGATTATATCCCCCGCCAACTATATGTGGGATATTATGAGTCATACTAAAGAGGGCGATTATTTTACTGGTGTAATCCACATTAGGTTCATCAGCGCAGTTTATTATCAAATCTATATCAGAGGGCAGAACATTTCTTTTAAAAAAATCATCATCGATAACGTCATTGATAATGTCAATCTTAATATCTGGAGATATCTTTTTCAAAGAGTTGAGTAACGCCAAATTTTTATCAGAGTTAATTTCATCTTCAAAATAAAACTGACGATGTAAATTACTTATATCTACATTATCGTGATCCACAAAAATTATCGAACCAACATTGCAATGAGCAAGATACGTTGCCACATTACTACCGACTGCTCCAATACCTACAATCATTACTTTTGATTTTTTAAGATTAATTATACATTCTAAAACCTCACTGGTGGTATGACAGTAGTCTTCAAATGTATTGATCATTCTATATTGTTCAGTGACAAGCTCTGCAGGGTATTGGCAATCTTGAACGATAATTATATTGTTTTCATTCAAAAACAAAGCTAACTTTTCAAGTTGTTGAATATCGATTCCTGAATAATTTGCTACAATTTCTTGAAGAGAAGTTTGCCCATCAAACATCTTTAAGAGTTCAACTATATTTGGAAAGCTGATTTTTATTTTTATACTTTCTCTAATATTTGATTTAAAAAACTCTACAGTATCATCCTTTACGACGATGCCAATACTTTGTCGCAGTCTAAAATTATTCATTACAGATTTTGCATCCACTTTGTTTTACCAATTCAAAATTAGTCATTTTGCCTTCGTTTGGAAGGTATTCATACCGACTATTTACATATGAAAATGCTGAGTCATCCAACAGGAAGTGAATTAATTTCATGCAACTTAGGTTAGCTGAAAAACCATTCATCATTGCTAATCCACCAGGCCCTCCGGGAATATAATTCTCATAGACAGATTTTGAAAGATCCAGTTGAGGATTATTGACTATGCTATATACAGGCTTCCATCCTTTTAATGCCTTTGAAAACGTATTTTGGGCACAGTCTATACAGGGTGTATGTGGAGGGAATATTAATTCTCCTGAACTCATTAAGTGGGCGTCAAATCCACCTGATACATACAGCGGAATAGCTCTTGCTTGTGCATATCGACCAAGTTTTAAAGAAGTATGACCTATATAAGGCTCATCACAAGTATTAATAATCAGATCTGTATCATCAGGAATGATAGAGGATAGATTAGTAGTAGGTATAAATTTTTCAAAATGTTTTGTTATTATTACCCTACTATCGATCCAACTCAAAAATTCTGACAGGACATCTACCTTTGGTTTTCCGATTTTCTTATAGTTATAATAACAATGCCTTGCTGCATTTGACTTTGAAAGGGACTTATAATCAACCAAAACTATATTTTTAACACCCGCGCGGACAAGTATTTCTATAATTTTGGCTCCAACAGCTCCACACCCAAATAAAACAACCTTTTTGCTCTCCAAGATATGTTGAGTGTCTACACCAGGTCGTTCAAGGACAAAATCGTCCCAAAATGTAATTTGTCGTGAAAAACGAGGCTCAATATCGCAAATGTTATTTACATCATAAATAAAATGCTGATTTAGTAAAAAAGAAATTAGTTTATCGACATCTTTTGAGCGTAGGGACCCCATCTCAGTAACTATATCATTTATAGTTTTTATACCATCAAGGCTGGCAATAAATCGAGCGACATTTTTATTGGTTTTTATTTCTAATCTATCACGCGTTGTCATCACATGAAATGTGAGTTTGACATTATCAGTATTATCTTCATTCGATATGAAAATATCTACAGTTTCTTTTATTTTATATTTTTTGGAGTCCATTGTATATTCCTAATAAAATCGCCCATCAAGGGCGATTTTGAATTTAGATTAATATTGGAGAACGCCGGCGTTAACCTCCAAGTATTTTTCCCAAGCATCTAAATTCGACGTTGAGTTTTGCTCGTCGTTACCAGCTCGTGTGCATACACGAGTACAACAGTCGCTACGTTCTCCAGAGCAACCACCCGTATAGTTGGCGGTAGCGTTGGTATTGCTGATGACTTCAAATGTTAAATCTAAACACTGCATATCAAGTCCTTTGCAAGTCAATTAATTAGCAAGCTAAGCATTCTCTTTGATATAGCTTAATTTTAAGAAAAAACTTACCCGTCATGATGATTAAATCACAAAACTTCTGTTCATGGGAATGGTAATTTTTTGTGCGAATTCAATGCCAAATCTCATCACCAGATCGTCCTAAATAGATGCTCGGAATAGTAAAACAGTTTGAGGGAACTCAGCACGCACTGAGCGAAGCAGATCGTAGTGTAAGTATCCCGCATAATCGTGCCATTCACATTTAGAGACCCTCCGGCATAATCACTCTGCCAACAAAGGAGATCGCTATGCGTAAAGCCCGTTTTACTGAGCATCAGATCATTGCTGTAATTAAATCGGTTGAAGCCGGACGAACCGTTAAAGATGTCTGCCGGGAGGCCGGTATCTCTGAAGCCACCTACTACAACTGGAAGTCCAGATACGGCGGCATGGAGGCTTCTGATATTAAAAAGATCAAGGATCTTGAGGACGAGAATCGACGTCTCAAACAGATGTTTGCCGACCTGAGCCTTGAGAACCGGGCGCTGAAAGACGTTATCGAAAAAAAGCTTTAAAACCAGCCTTTAAGCGTGAGCTGGTCACTCATCTGATAACGACATTTGGACTCAGTATCCGTCAGGCCTGCCGGAGTCTGAACCTGAGCAGAACGGTTTACCATTACCGTCCGGATACCACGCGTGACGAACCCGTTATTGTCGCGTTACAGGCAGTGGCAGAGCGATACCCACGGTACGGTTTTCCAAAACTTTTCCAGGTTCTGCGGCGGCAGGGATACCCGTGGAATCACAAAAGGATCCATCGTATTTATTGTCTGCTGAAGCTGAATTTTCGCCGTAAAGGCAAACAACGGTTGCCGGTGCGTAATCCCTCGCCACTGGCCACACCGGAAGCGCTGAACCAGAGCTGGTCTGTCGATTTTATGCATGATGCTCTGGTCTGTGGCCGTCGTTTTCGCACGTTCAATGTCGTTGATGACTTTAACCGTGAGGCATTGTCGATTGAAATCGATCTGAATCTGCCAGCTTTGCGCGTGGTCCGTGTACTCGACAGGATCGCGGCAAATCGCGGCTATCCGGTCATGCTACGCATGGATAATGGTCCGGAATTTATCTCACTTGCACTGGCTGAATGGGCAGAGCAACATGCAGTAAAACTGGAATTTATTCAGCCGGGTAAGCCGACGCAGAACGCTTTTATTGAGCGCTTTAACCGAACATACCGTACAGAAATACTCGATTTTTATCTGTTCAGAACGCTGAATGAAGTGCGGGAAATCACGGAAAGATGGGTGTCAGAATATAACTGTGAACGCCCGCATGAATCACTGAACAATATGACGCCGGAGGAATATCGGCAACACAATCATTTGGCCGGGATCTCAAAAAATGCCTGGAACTAAAACGGGTCTATTTACA
>NZ_JAOWGT010000071.1:0-15660 GCF_030333005.1 Citrobacter sp. Cpo030
ACAGCTGATAGAAACAGAAGCCACTGGAGCACCTCAAAAACACCATCATACACTAAATCAGTAAGTTGGCAGCATCACCGCTGGCGCTTATTTGTTTCTATTCTCTGAAATATGAAACAATCACTGCCAGAAACTAATGCTGAATATAAGTTTTGGATCAACCCACCAGAATTAATAGGCTTTCAGACTTTTCCCCTTTTTCCGGGCAAAATTCTTAAATTTGAAATGACACAAACTGCAAACTTATGTAATATCCGCCACATAAAAGCACTTTCATGAATAATAAAAAACGATTTAGTTGTTTACTGAATAGTTTTTTTATGGCAGCGCCCTAAAGCAAATCCCACACATTTTAACCGGAATTGTCCATTTCCGTGCGGTAGCCTACCCTTTTTTTGGATTTTCTTACTTAACACCTGCGTTTTTGTTGCTCCTGCACCTGCAAGATTTCTCAACTGCTTCGCTATTAAAATCAGTTGAATATCATCAAAGTTTTATTTCACATTCCAGTTATTGCATTGTTGGAAAATATTGATCTATGAAGAACGCAACTCGCCTTCTGGTGATTTCGCTCGCCCTCATGTTGAGCGGCTGTGCATATTCCCCGAAGCAGGTTGAAGCATCCCGACCGCTTGTGAATCAGACTGCTTCTACCGACCTCCAGGCTATGGCAGCCAATCTGCAACAACCTCTGAACACCCTGCCGCAGGGCGCCGCGCTCAGCGCCAATGGCAATACCTATATTCTGGGCCAGCGTTATGTCTCCGCCCTGGGGCTGGAATGCATAGAACTGCTGCGTAATCGCAACTACAACCAGTCGCAGCACGGTGTGACCTGTAAGAACGGTGACACCTGGTATCTGGTACCGCAGCTGGAACAGGCTTCCGCCAGTAACCTGCTTGCCGTGCAATAATTTTGAAGAGAAATGTTGTGAAGATAACGAATTTTCGGCAATTGAGTGCCGTCCTGTTGCTGGCCTGCGTCTCCTGCGCCTCTTTCGCCGCCCCCACCCAGCAAGAAGCCCAGGCATTTGGGATGAACACCCCGGCAGACAACGGCGATGGCCGACTGCAGCTTGGCGGCGAGCAAGCGATGAGCGGCCAGGCAAACACCTCCTCCACCACCGGGACTTTCGCACAGCAAAACCGCCAGGGCATGTTATTGCCGGGCGAGTCTGATGTGCGTAAATTACTGCCGCAGTCCGAGTCCGGCCTCCCCCCTCCATACGGTGCCAACCTGTTTGCCGGTGGTTATGAAACCGAGCGCAGCGACGGCTTAAACGATAATTACCTGATCGCCCCCGGCGATAAGCTGAATATCTGGATCTGGGGCGCAGTCAATTTTTCCAACGTCGTGACCGTCGATAATCAGGGCAATATTTTTATTCCCGATGTCGGGCCGATTAATGTCAAGAATGTGGCGGCCAGTAAGGTTAATAACCTGGTTACCAGCCATATCAGCGAAGTTTTCACCAATAACGTTAATGTTTACGTTAATTTACTTACCGCGACGCCGGTCAGTGTATATGTCACCGGACCCGTCATTCGTCCGGGACAATATGCCGGACAATCTTCCGACAGCGTTTTATATTTCCTGAAACGCGCTGGCGGCATCGACTCCGACCGCGGAAGCTATCGTCATATTAAAGTATTGCGCCAGAACCGCGTGATCCAGCAGATCGACCTGTATGAGTTTATGCAGCAGGGCAAAATGCCGAAGCTGTCCCTCAAAGATCAGGATGTGATTCTGGTTGAACCCCAGGGGCCGATGATCAACGTGGCGGGTAAAGTGCGTAACCCGTTCCGCTTCGAGCTGAAGAACAGCACCGCGCTCGGCTCAGAGCTGATCGACTACGCCCTGCCCCTCGCCAAGGTGAGCCACGTGGGCGTGATTGGCGATCGCGCCAGTGGCCCGTTCTCGGTCTATATGCCCTATAAAGATTTCGACCGCATTCAGCTGAGCGACGGCGATAAAGTGCTGTTCAACGACGACATGCATGCGCAGGTGTACGATGTGCAGGTGATGGGCAGCTATCGCGGGCCATCCTACTTCACCGTGCGTAAAGAGACCCGTCTGCACGATCTGCTGAACCACATCCCGATTGACCCGAACATGGCGGATTACGGCTCGATCTACATCATGCGTAAGAGCGTGGCCGCGCGGCAGAAAGAGATGCTGGAAGACTCCCTCAACCGTCTGGAGCGCAGCGTCTTTACCGCGCCTGCCAGCTCTGACGGCGAGGCCTCCATTCGCACCAAAGAGGCCGAACTGGTGATGCGCTTTGTGGAAAAAGCCCGCAAGATCCAGCCGCTGGGTAAAGTGGTGGTGTCGGATAAAGGCGTGATCGCCAACATCCTGCTGGAACAGGGCGACCAGATTGTGATCCCGAACAAAACCGACCTGATTCAGGTGGGTGGCGAAGTGATGATGCCGCAGGCGGTGGTCTACAACAAAAACGCCAGTCTGGAAGACTACGTAGCCTGGGCGGGCGGCTATACCGACCGTGCGAACGACAAGCGCATTGCCGTGGTGCATGCCAACGGGCTGATGGAGTTTAAAGACGGTGGCGATGTGATGCCGGGCGATCAGATTCTGGTCATGCCGAAAGTGGACAGCAAAATGATGCAGTCCATCAAGGATATCACCCAGGTCATCTATCAGGTTGCTGTGGCGGCCAACGTGGTCCTGAACTAACCCTCAATGCGGGCTCGCCCCATCGCGGGCCCGTTCTGTGATATCGGCCTTCTTATGCTTAAACCTGTTCTCAACCAGACGCCCCGCAGCTCGTTCCAGGTGCTGAGGGATGTGACGTTTGGCCTGCTTATTCGTGAACTGAAAACAAGATTTGGCAGTTATCGGCTGGGGTATACCTGGGCGCTGCTGGATCCGCTGTTGATGATTGGTGCTTTTAGTTTGATTTTTGGCATGCGCGGGCATAGCGGATTTGGTGGAGCTCCGGCACCACTGTTTATTACTGCAAGTTATCTGCCTTTCCTCTTTTTCAGGAATGTGGTCAGCAAACTGCAATCTGCCGTTAATGCGAACAAGGGCTTGTTTTGCTACAGACAAGTTACCCCCTTCGCGACCTTTGTTTCCCGTTTTATCCTCGAAACAGTTATTGGCATGGTTGTGGGCTGCGTACTGGTACTAGGATTGCTGTGGTTTGGTTTTGATGCCATCCCCAGCGACCCTTTAGAGGTCGTTCTTATCTATTTCATTTTAATGATCTTTTCGTTTTCGCTGGGCATTATTTTTTGTGTACTGGGTAATTTATTTAAAGAAGCTGATAAGTTCCTTAGCCTGCTGATGATGCCCTTGATGTTTATCTCCTGCGTGATGTACCCCCTCGCGACCATACCCTCAAATTATCAACACTGGTTTTTGTGGAACCCGTTGGTTCATGCCGTTGAGCTAATCCGAAGCAGCTGGATCTCCGGCTATACCAGCCCGAATGTAAGCGGGATGTATTTTTCGGCTGTAACGTTGGTACTGCTGACGTTCGCGATGAGCTGTTACCGCCTGAGTCATCGTCGCTTGATTGCCAGCTAAAGTAGAATAAGCATGATCATTCTGGAAAACGTCTCGAAGTATTACCCCACCAAATTTGGTCGCAACTACGTTCTGCGTGACGTGAGCATCACGTTACCCCGCGACCGCAATATCGGTATCTTAGGCGTCAACGGAGCAGGAAAATCTACTCTGTTGCGTCTGCTAGGCGGGATGGATATGCCCAGTAAGGGAAAACTGACACGTCACTGTCGTGTATCTTGGCCTCTGGCGCTAAACGGAGGTTTTCAGGGCAGCATGACCGGGCGTGAAAATACACGTTTTGTCTGCCGGATTCATGGCGTTCGCGATACGCGGGCTATCGAAGAGTGGGTAAAAGAGTTCTCGGAAATTGGTCAACATTTTGAACTGCCGATTAAAGGCTACTCCAGTGGAATGAGATCAAAATTTTCCTTTGCTGTCAGTATGGCCTTTGACTTTGATATCTACCTGACCGACGAAATTATGTCAGTGGGCGACGCCCGCTTTAAACAAAAATGTATTGATGTTTTTAACCAAAAACGCGAGACCGCCAGTTTGATCATGGTCTCGCACGATATGAAAAACTTACGCCAACAATGCGATATGGGTATTTTGCTGCGCAACAGCACCCTTGAGTTGTTCGACGATATCGAAGATGCCATCCGTATTTATCAGAAACTATAACAAGCCCAAAAATCATGATTCAGCCAACCCGCTCTAACAAATCCTCCGGTTTGATGCGCAAGCTAAATAAATTAAAGACCAAACCCAAACATTTCATTGTTGACTCCAGCGGTTTCAAGCTTGCCCACCGCTCATGGAAAAAGAGCCTTAAACTCGGCAGTTTTTTATGGGTAGTAGTGTGTTTTGCTATTGCTGCGCTTTATTTTTGCGTCATTGTGTCCGATCGCTATGTCAGTCGGGCCGAGCTGGTAGTTAAGCAGGCGGATCAAATTAAGATACTGCCCGATGCCCTTTCAATGCTGGGAATTGGAGGCAGTAACCATGAAGATATACTGATCATCCAGGATTATCTTAAATCCCCCGATCTGCTCAACAAGCTCGATAAGGAGCTGGGCCTGAAAGCTCATTATCAAAGCCACAAAATCGATTATTTTTCCCGCCTGCCAGATAATGTAAGCCGGGAAGAGTTCATTAAATATTACCGTCAGCACCTGTCATTGTACCTGGATGAACTGTCCGGTGTGCTGACAATTGAGTTACAGGCCTTTGATCCTGCCTATGGCCAGCGCGTCGTTGCATTGATGCTTCAGGAATCTGACCGCTTTATCAATAAATTAGGTCATCAGGTAGCACTGGAACAACTGGCCTTTGTCGAGAAAGAAGTCGATCGCGCCTATCAGCGTGTACAGACGGAAAAAGCCAAAGTACTGGACTTCCAGAATAACCATCATTTGATCAGCCCGGAATCAACAAGCAGTGCCCGCCTTGGTGTGGTGAGTCAGATAGAAGCTCAACTGGCACAGCAACAGGCCCAGTTAAAACAGCTACAAAGCTATATGAAAGAAACCGCGCCTGCGGTTGTTTCTGTGCAGGCCAGGGTTGATGCCTTAACGCAGCAACTGGCTCAGGAACAATCCAGACTTACCGGTGCTGATAAAGATGCAATGAACGAAGTGACGGCTCGCTATATGGATGTTCAAACCCAGGCGACCCTGGCTGCGGATCTGTACAAATCCGGACTTATTAGCCTGGAGCAGGCTCGTGTAGAAGCGTATCGCAAGCTTAAGCACCTGTTAGTCATCAGCCAACCAACATTGGCAGAAGACGCAGAGTATCCACGTCGTCTTTATAACCTGCTTACTACAGGAGTACTGCTGTGTCTTCTGTATGGCCTGATTGTGATGGGTATAGCAACCCTGCGTGAGCATCAGGACTAACAACGACATGCATTGAAACTAAGGTCAGAACTCTTACGCGAGTTCTGACCTGTCGCAGTTAATCATAAAGTGGTCACCCCGCCGATCACGCTAATTAACCATTGTTCTCATATTGAAGGGATACCCCATGGGCACTCAGCAAAGCAGCCGTTCACAGGCGCGCCTGAAGCAAGCATCCGAAAAACAAACCAATACCGAGCTGGATTTTATTTTTAAGCGCCCTATTTTTTGGCGCCCGTCTTACATTGCGCAATCCGCCTGGTTAGAACATATTCCGTTTGCTTTCTGGTTAATCGATACCCTGCAACCTCGTAAGATTGTTGAACTGGGCACCCATTACGGCAGCTCCTATTTTTCTTTCTGCCAGGCCGTGACGAAGCTGGATCTTCAGACCCAATGCTATGCGGTAGATACCTGGGGCGGTGATGAACATGCGGGCCAGTATGGCGAAGAGGTTTATCGCCAGGTATCCGAATACAACCAGCAACATTACTCTGACTTTTCCACCCTTGTACGCAGCACATTCGACCAGGCACTGGAACACTTCCCGCAAGGCAGTATTGATTTGCTGCATATCGATGGCCTGCATACCCTCGAAGCTGTACGTCATGATTTTGAAAGCTGGTTGCCGAAGCTCTCTGACAGAGCCGTTGTCATCATGCATGACACCAACGTACGTGAGCGCGGCTTTGGGGTATTCCAGCTTCTGGATGAGCTTAAGCAGCAGTATCCTCATTTTGAGTTTGCCCATGGTCACGGGCTGGGCGTGATTGGTGTCGGCAGCGAGCAATCCTCAGAGATGATGAGCCTGTACGGTCTCTCAGATAATCCATCTGCGACCAGACAGGTACAAGAAGTCTTCTCTCGCCTGGGTAAAGCCTGTGGTTACAGCTGGGAAAACAGCGAAATAAAGCGTCAGATGGTCGCGCTGCAAGCAACCCAGCAAGCAGAAACCCAGGATGTGATGGAGCAACAGGCCCTGGAAAGGGGACGCCTGGCAGAGCGCATCACCGCGCAGCATCACACCATAAAAGCGCAGGAAGAAAAGCTCGCACAACATGCCGATCAAACCGCTGAACTCACCCTTCAAAAGCAGCAGGTTAGCGCGTTAACCGCAGAGTTGGAGACATCTAACCAGCATGCCGCCGAATTGCAAACTAGCCTCGCCGTCTGTGAACAACAACGAGATGAAAGTCTGGCGAGCCTTCAAAACCTGAAAACTCAACTCTCAGAAACCCGGGAGCAATTTACCCAGACGGTTGCCGAACGCGATCTGATTGCACAAGAAAAGCAAACGCTGCTGGCGCAACAAACAGAAGCGCAAGAACAGCAGAGCGCTCTGCAACAGCAACTGCATGAGCAAGCATTGCACCTTAATGAAGAGACCCAGCGTGCCGCACAGCTGACTCTCGCACTCAATAAAAACAACGTTGTGCTTAGTGAGTACTCGCAACAGCTCAGCGCGTTGCAGCAGCATATTGATGAGCTGACCACCGCGTTGACTACTGCGCACCAGCAACAGGATGAGCTCAGCCAGACCCTGGCGACCGAAGCCAGCCAATGGCAACAGAAGGTCAACGAGCTGACGACTGCATTGACTGCAGCACATCAGCAGCAGGATGAACTCAGTCAGACTCTGGCGACCGAAGCCAGTCAATGGCAACAGCAGAAGCAAATTCTGACTGAAGCCAATGATGAGCTACAGAATAAGTGTGATGTCCTGACCACCGATCTCGCGGCAAGTCGCGCTGTACTGGAGCAGTTTGAAGCGGCACAGCAAGTCTGGCAGACACGTGAGCAGGATTTGGATAGCGCCTTAAATGCTCGTGAGCGTGAAATTGCTCACCTGAACCAAAGCCTTGCAGAAAGCAATCAGGCAATTGATAAACAGAATAGTGAGCTTGAACTGGCCCGTGATGAACTCGCGGTATTGCTTCAGCGGCACCATGCAGAGCAAGCAGAATCTCAGCAACAGTTGAGCCAGTTAAATCAAAGCCTGAGCGAACGATTCACTGAGATTGCAACGCTGACTCAATGGCTGGAAGAACGTGAACAGACATCTGTAAACGAACAAAGAAAACTGACAGAAGAACATCAACAGCACCTGAGCGTGCTGCGACAAACGCTAAGCGAACAGGTTAGTGAGATCGCAACACTGACCCGCAACCTGGAAGAGCGTGACCAGGCGGCCATCAAGGCGGCAGAAGAATATCACCTGCATCAGCAAGCATGGCGTGCAGAGCAAGCCAGCATGGCTCAGGCGAATGCAGACCTGCAACAGGAGCTAACGACGCTCCAACAGCAAGCCACTCAGCAGCAAGCTCAGCTTGGAACCCGGATTAATGAGCTAGTTAAGCAAAACGAAGCGCTGGAATCCAGTATCAACGAACGTTTCCGCGAACTGGCGACCATGACACGCCATACCGAGCAATTAACTCGCGAACTGCAACAAAAAGAACAGCAACTTCAGAAAGCGAAAGATCGTGCGCAAAACCTGAAGCAGACCGTGTCCTGGAAACTGACCGCGCCTGTGCGTGCCCTGGGCCGTATCTTTAAAGAGAACCCAACCGCCACACCAGCGGTTTCCATGAGCAATGCAGAACGTATTGCGGCATCTGGCCTGTTCGACGAGCTGTGGTATCTGCATCGTTATCCGGAAGTAGCGGGCTCCGGTCTGTCGGCTATTGAACACTTTATCCAGGTTGGCGCTGATAAAGGTTACAGCCCAAGTGCTTTATTTGATACGCGCTGGTACTTGCAAACTTATGCGGACGTAGCGCAAGGCTCTATCAATCCTTTACTTCACTACATACTGCACGGAAAGGCAGAACAGCGTCATTGCCTGCCAGACAACACGAGAAAATAACAATGACAGTTGAATACAATAAGGACGAACTGCTCACACATTTTGATGAGCAATGGTATCTACAGACCTATCGGGACGTAAGCCAGACAGGATTACCTGCCAGAGAACATTTCAAACGCTATGGTAGATTGCTGGGACGTAAACCTTGTTCTGATTGGGCCTCATCAGTACAAAAACCGGCAGTATATTTACCCTGGGTCGCGCTGAACCAACTTTCCGCAGATCCTGAGCGTATGCATGGATGGAAATCAGAAGGGAATGATCCCTACTTCATACTTGATTTAAGGCATCTACCTAAAACAGAAAAAGGGTGGTATCAGTTTAACCTGACGCTGGACTGCTCCAAAAAACAGGGATTAGCCAAGTTCTATCTGGATACCGGAAAAGGATTTAATGAATTTGAAACCGTGACTCTGCCCTACAAAAAAGCAGTAACGGCGAGCCGCCTTTTTTATCTCGATTCTCCGCTGGTCGCGCTGCGTTTTGATCCCCTGGAACAGGAGGGCCCATTCTCGGTCAGTCAGTTCGAAATCACGGCAATCAGCGACAGCCAAATAGAGCCCGCATTGCTGGCACGTATTCAGCAGGAACACCAAAGCTATCGTAATATGGAATTGACTAAGATTAAGGAGTCTATTTCTTCTGAAAGCGGTAGCCTGTCCATGGATCGCCTGGTATCTCTCTATAACGAGACCTTTAGTTTCACGCTACCCTCCGTGGACTATGAAGAGTGGATTGAAACCGTCGAAACACCATCGCTTCCTGATAAGGCAGAAGTTGCCACGATACTGGCGAAGCTGGCTACACCGCCTGTTATTTCAGTAGTGATGCCGGTCTATAACCCGGCAGAAATCTACTTACGCGCCTGTTTAGACTCTGTCATTGCGCAAAGTTACCCTTACTGGGAGCTGTGCATCGCTGACGACAAATCACCAAAAGAGCATGTTCAGCGTGTACTGCGTGAATACGAAGCTAAAGATAAGCGTATTAATGTGGTCTACCGTCAACAGAATGGGCACATTTCGGCAGCGTCTAACAGCGCTCTGGAAATTGCCAAAGGCGATTTTGTGGCGCTACTGGATCACGATGATGCCCTGCCTGAACATGCACTGTTGTTTATGGCACAAGCGATTTGTGCACAGCCAGAAACCCAGATTCTTTACAGTGATGAAGATAAGCTCAACGGCCGCGGTGAACGTTTTGATCCTCATTTCAAAAGCGACTGGAACCCGGACCTGTTCTTCTCACAAAACTACGTTTCTCACCTTGGGGTTTATCGCCGCAATCTGCTTCAGCGAATCGGCGGATTCCGTCTAGGTGTAGAAGGCAGTCAGGATCAGGATCTACTGCTACGTTGCCTGCCGCATGTGCAAGCTGATCAGATCGTGCATATTCCTCGCGTGCTGTATCACTGGCGTACTATTGAAGGCTCTACAGCATTGGCTTCAGGTGAGAAAAGCTATACCACCGATGCGGGCATTAAAGCTTTACGCGATTATTTTGCAACCCAGCAAGCGGGCGTAGAAGTTGATGCCGGTCTGGTACCAAACACCTATCGGGTTCGTTACCCAATACCCGAGCCTGCGCCACTGGTTAGCTTGTTAATTCCTACTCGTGACCGCCGTTCACTGACTGAGACTGCCGTGCGCAGTATCCTCGAGAAAAGTACTTATACCAATTTCGAGATTCTTATTCTGGATAACGGTAGCGTCGAAGCCGAAACCCTGGAGTTTTTCCGCGAGATCCAGTTGGAAGATCGTCGCGTTAAAGTGCTGGCGTACGACTTCCCGTTTAATTATTCAGCAATTAATAACTTCGGCGCCCGCCATGCTAAAGGCTCCGTTATTGGCTTGGTCAATAATGATGTCGAGGTGATCAATCCAGAATGGTTAACTGAAATGGTCAGCCAATGTCTGCGTCCTGAAATTGGTTGTGTCGGTGCCAAGCTCTATTACAGCAACGATACCGTACAGCACGGTGGCGTTATTCTTGGGATTGGTGGTGTCGGCGGGCATTCACATAAACACTTCCCTCGCCAGCATCCTGGCTATTTCAGTCGCCTTGTGCTGACTCAATCACTTTCTGCGATTACTGCCGCCTGTTTACTTATCCGTAAAGAAGTATTTGATCTCGTATCTGGTCTTGATGAAGAGAATCTCAAAGTTGCATTTAACGACGTTGATTTTTGCCTTAAGGTACGTGAAGCCGGATATCGTAACCTATGGACTCCCTATGCAGAACTCTATCATTACGAGTCAATTAGTCGTGGTGCAGAGGACTCCCCAGAGAAAATAGCTCGATTCACCAGAGAGGTTAATTTTATGAAATCAAAATGGGGCAAACATCTTGAGGTAGATCCTTTCTACAGCAAAAATCTGACAAAAGATCGTGAAGATTTTTCATTTTGACCGAGAGTGATGAAATGATTCGAAATATAGATATTAACAATGAAGGCTGTGGTAATTTAGATGGCCTAAAAGCATGTTTAGATTATCCCACATGTGGATATGATAATTCCGATACTTTATTAATTGCAGGCTGGATTCTACCTTCCGATCCTTTAAATAATAATATTCAAGTTATTGTAAAAGTTGAAGAAAATAATGAGCAACATGAATTTAATACTATCCGAGTTAATAGACCCGATGTATTAAAAGCACATTTATCGAAAATACAACTACCTGAAAGCGCAAGTCAAGTTGGTTTTTCCGTTCGAATTCCTTTACAAAGTAACGCAAAAGCATCAATCATTATTGTAAGAGATGGGCAAGAAATTCCGTGGTACAATGTTAATATTACAGTTAATAATTCTTTAACAGAATATATTAAAAAACTTAATCAACCAAATGAAAACTCAACTGATGTTATTGATGCAGAGGAAATTATTTCCACTACTAAAATATATTACTCACATCTTTTTCAACAATCTCCGCCCTCTGTAATTCATAAGCAATTAAATAAATTACGCCAAGCAGTACATAATGATGAATTTATTGTTGCGCTCTATAACTCAGAGTATGGAAAAGTAAAATGTAATAAAAGCACATTTAAATTTAATATTTGCAGTTCGAAATCATTAAATGATCATAATTTTCTTTTTTGTCGAGACGATAGCGATAATGAATTTATTGTGCATCAGCACGTAACATCCATCGATGGAGTTTATTATCCACATAAAGGTATCTACTACACTTTTTGCCATGGCTCAGAAAATAGATTATCTACAATCTTAAAATTCTTGTTAAAAAACAATACTTATTTTAAAGATAAACATTTTCGGAATAAAGCTTTTTTGATAGGTCATGTTCGTCCGTATCACTTTATGTATGATGGGATGCTGGGTTTTGAAATCATATATGAGCATGTAAAGGAAATTGATAACCAAACTAAATTCTACACTCTAGAAAATAATGCCTTTATCAACTCCCCCAAAATCTTCAATTCTAATCAAACAGCAGAATTTATAACTAATAAAACCTTAACGCAGCTTGAAATAGAGGGTACGTTATTTATTAAGATCGGCGCACTGTTTGGAAACGGGGCAAAAGATCCCGTTATTATGAATAGAATCAACAATTTGGATAAAAAAGTATTATCATATATTAGCAATATACATACAGATAAAGAAAATAGCACCAACGAATTGAAAAAACACTTTCCAATTATTTGGTTAGGTGTTACCGGTCAAAAAAGAGCATGGCTAGAACAAGTTGAAGGCTATTCTAACATAATTAACAAGTTATATGAGACATTCCCCGGAATGGCTGTTGTTTTTGATGGATGGACATCATCATTGGTGACATTACAACGCGATAAAGTTGAAACTGCCAATGACCGTTCAATTATCGATGATATAAAAAATCGAATAGCACCTGATATTAGAACTGTCGATTTAGTTGGCGCTACCATTGATAGAAAAATTCATATTGGCTCAGTAGTTGATTGTGCCATAGTAAATTACTCCACTGGATCAATGAACATTTCTAGGATATGTGGACGCCCTTGTATTACACATATGAACAATAGTTTTAGCCCAGCCCGGAATCAGCATATTCATCAAAATGCTCACCACATTCCTGATGAATATGTAACCGACGTTATGGATAACGATAGTAGGATTGATGCGACTAGCTACCATATCGACTGGGAGAATATATACAGTGCAATGACTTTGCATTTAGGAAAAAATAACCTTATTCAGAAGAGATGGTAGTATGAAAAGAACAGTAGCTTTTGTTCCACTAAAGTTGAATAACGAACGTTTACCAAATAAAAACACTAAGCAATTAAGTGATGGCACGCCTTTGCTATCACTCATTCTCAATACTTTAAAGCAAATTGAAAACGTCGATGATGTATATGTTTATTGTAGCGATGAATCTGTAATTAAATATTTACCCAAAGGTGTGAAATTTTTACAGCGTTCTACTGAGCTTGATCTCTCTACAACTAAAATTAATGAAGTTCTGGGCTCATTTGCTCGTGATATTAAAGCTGACATTTATGTGTTGGCACATGCCACTGCACCATTCCTGAAAAAAGAGAGCATTCAGAACGGTGTTAATAAAGTTCAGTCTGGTGATCATGATTCCGCTTTAACCGTTCATAAAATGCAAGAGTTCGTATGGAAAGATGGTTGGCCTATGAACTATGACCTTGCAGCTGTTCCCAGAACACAAGACTTAGATCCACTATTTATCGAAACAACGGGTCTATATATTTATACTCACGATTTGATAACGCAGCGCAACGCCAGGATCGGGGATAGACCTTATTTGGTTGAGGTTTCCAGTATTGAGAGTTTAGATATCAATAATCCTATTGATTTTGATATTGCCGATGCGGTCTATACTCATATCTTAGCTAAAAGAAGTGATAAATAATGAAAAAGCATTGCTATGAAATCACTGAGATCATTAAACAGAACCTAAAACATATCGTTTCGTTAAGGGAAAATTTAAGCCTGAAGCCTGATAACAGCTATGTTAGTGAAGGCGACCTGTTGGTGCAAAAGCTCGTATTAGATTATTTAACGAAGGAGCTTCCTGAGCATCAACTCATTTCCGAAGAGCTGGCGCCTTTCACTGATGTAATCTGGGACAAGAAAGGAAGCTATGTTGTACTTGATCCTATCGATGGCACGGAAAACTTTGTCTCTGGCCTAAAAGAATGGGGAATTGGTATCAGTATTTATACCAACGGCCTTCATCAAGAGTCTTGCATTTATTTGCCAGAGCTGAACGATTTGCATATCACCGGCATGCCAATGACTCATCATCGCTCTCGTATTCGCGGTCTTTCTTCTTCATTGACTAAAGAGGATTTACTGCAGCTGGAAGAAGGATTTGAATACCGAATTATTGGTTGTTCAATGTACAACATGCTTGCAGCAGTACGTGGTGCATATGCGAGCTTCGAAAATGTTAAAGGCGTAAACTGCTGGGATATTTTACCTGGTCTGAATTTTGCGCTTGAACACAATTGCGAAGCTTTCGTTGATGGTGTGGCTTACGAGGGACAAATTCTTTTCCCTACTCAAAAATATAAAATCAACATTAAAAAAAGACATGAGGTACCTGCATGAATTCGGCATTGCAACAAGTCGTCGCGCAAAAAAAAGGATGTGACATCGTAATTATTGGTAAAGGCCCCAGCGTCGATAAAATTGACCTGTCTTTGCTTAAAAATTGTATTGTTATTAACACCAATGACTCTGAACTGATCTATCCTGGTGATATTGCCGTGTTTCACCATGGTTGGGTACTTGATATCTTTGATGAAAAAGCACCACAGTGTAAATTGTATGTATCAGATCGTTTTCTTCCGGAAGGTGTTGGTCATTTAGCCGCTGAATACGTACCTTACACTCCAGAATCAGCAGACTTCCTGATCCATCGTTTCTTCGAAGATACCATTTACATTGAAAGTGCCATCGTCGTCTCAGCGCTGAAAATCGCTAATCAAATTGCTAAACAGGAAAATGCCACTAAAAACGTTTACCTGCTTGGCTTTGATTTCACAACTAAAGACGGTTTTACCAACAAAATCCCAACGGCAGCAATGCACGCCGAACCTGAATATCAGGAACGAATCATTAGCAGCCAGGAACAGCTTCTGAAGATGCTGTTGGCTGAAAAATCACGTCTGAATATTAATATCAGCCACGTTGGTAACAAACCTTATAGCGTCTACTCAGTCGATGCCTTTAACCAAGTGTTTACTGCCCGCCATCGCGGCGTGACGTTACCGCAAACTAGCCCTGCGCAAAACACCTCGAAAAAGTATGACGTAAAAGTGATTGCAGAAATCACTACCAACCACTTTGGTGATATGGATCGCTTGAAGTCGATGATCGTCGCAGCCAAGCAGGCTGGTGCTGATTACATCAAGTTGCAGAAACGTGACGTTGAGAGTTTCTACAGCAAAGAAAAATTAGACTCTCCGTATAACTCACCGTTCGGCACCACCTTCCGCGAGTACCGTCATGGTATTGAGCTGAATAAAGAGCAATTCGCTTTTGTCGATACGTTCTGTAAAGAGATTGGTATTGGCTGGTTTGCTTCGATTCTTGATATGCCTTCTTATGATTTTATCCGCCAGTTTGAGCCGGACATGATTAAGCTGCCGTCAACAATCTCTGAGCATAAAGATTACCTGGCCGCGGTCGCTGCAGACTTCACCAAAGACGTTGTTATCTCAACAGGTTATACCGATGAGGCTTATGAAGGATTCATTCTTAATAGCTTCACAAAAGCTCGCAACATCTACCTGTTGCAGTGCACCTCAGCTTATCCAACACCGACTGAAGATACGCAGATTGGTGTGATTAGACACTATTACAATCTCTCGAAAAAAGAACCTCGCATTATCCCGGGTTTTTCAAGCCATGATATTGGTAGCCTGTGCTCTATGATGGCAGTCGCTGCCGGTGCCAGAATGATTGAGAAGCACGTCAAGTTTGGCGACGTCGCATGGTCTCACTTCGATGAAGTGGCTATTGACCTGGTCAATGGTGATTTCACTCGATTTGTAACAGATGTTCGCAAGGCTGAACGTATCGTTGGCAGTGAAGTGAAAGAGATCCAGGCAACTGAGCACCATAAATACTGGGTTGCTCCAAAGTAATAAATCGATGCTGATGTAGTTAGTTTCACATCTGATTTGTATCACCTTAGAACGGCTGAGCCACTTGCGTTGCAAGTGGTTTATCCAGCCCTCAGTGTCGCTATGACAGCTGTTCCGCATGATTAAGCGAGTAACGGAGCTTTAATCGGGCCTTATGAATTTGAATCGCCACGGGTTTAACAGACACCTCAGAGTCATTTAAGATGGCTTAAAGAGAGGTGCCCATGAGCGGTAAGCGTT
>NZ_JAOWGT010000071.1:15741-18468 GCF_030333005.1 Citrobacter sp. Cpo030
GATGCTCAGGCCGAGATCCGCCGTCTCCAGAAAGAGCTGAAACGGGTTACCGACGAACGGGACATATTAAAAAAAGCCGCTGTAGATTCAATTGGTCAACGCAACAGTCATGTGAAAACATGTAGTTGCGGAGGATTTTTGAATGAGACGGACATTTACAGCAAAGGAAAAAACATCTGTTTTTGAACTGTGGAAGAACGGAAAAGGCTTCAGTGAGATAGCTAATATCCTGGGTTCGAAACCAGGGACCATCTTCACGATGTTAAGAGATACTGGCGGCATAAAACCCAATGAGCGCAAGCGAGCTGTTGCTCACCTGACGCTGTCTGAGCGCGAGGAAATACGAGCCGGTCTGTCAGCTAAAATGAGCATTCGAGCCATCGCTACAATGCTGAATCGTAGCCCTTCAACAATCTCACGTGAAGTTCAGCGTAATCGTGGTAGGCGCTATTACAAAGCCGTTGATGCGAATAACCGGGCCAACAGGATGGCTAAAAGACCAAAACCGTGCTTACTGGATCAGAATATGCCGTTGCGAGAGCTTGTTCTGGAAAAGCTTGAGATGAAGTGGTCCCCAGAGCAAATATCAGGATGGTTAAGGCGAACGAAGCCGCGTCAAAAAACACTACGAATATCACCTGAGACAATTTATAAGACGCTTTACTTTCGTAGTCGTGAAGCGCTACACCACCTGAACGTACAGCACCTGCGCCGATCGCACAGCCTCCGTCATGGCAGGCGCCATACTCGCAAAGGTGAAAGAGGCACTATCAACATAGTGAACGGAACGCCAATCCACGAACGTTCCCGGCATATCGATAACAGACGCTCTCTGGGACACTGGGAAGGCGATTTAGTCTCGGGTACAAAAAACTCCCATATAGCCACACTTGTAGACCGAAAATCACGTTATACGATCATCCTGAGACTCAGGGGCAAAGACGCTTTATCAGTGAATCAGGCTCTTACAGATAAATTCCTGAGCTTACCACCTGAACTCCGGCGATCACTGACATGGGACAGAGGAATGGAGCTGGCCAGACATCTGGAATTTACTGGCAGCACAGGAGTTAAAGTTTACTTCTGCGATCCTCAGAGCCCCTGGCAGCGGGGAACAAACGAAAACACTAATGGGCTAATCCGACAGTACTTTCCCAAAAAGACATGCCTTGCCCAATATACTCAATATGAGCTGGATCAGGTTGCAGCTCAGCTAAACAACAGACCGAGAAAGACACTGAAGTTCAAAACACCTAAAGAGACAGGGAAAATTCATGAACATGCCCGTATTTACAGGCTTCGTAGTGTAGCAGGTTCTCAAATTTTGAACTTTATGAGTTAGCGCTATCACACAACAATCAATTATCCGATGATCGATTTGTAGATCATTTTCAGTGTTTTCTAATACCTCCATAGACAAATTGGAGGTCCAACGATGAGTAACCAGCACCCATTTATGCATTTCGATGCCATCCCAGATTATCGCCAACAAGGTAAAGTCGAGCACAAGTTAACTGATATCATTTTGTTAACAATTTGCGCGGTGCTTTCCGGTCAAGATGACTGGAAAGCTATCCTCTTTACGGCACTAGATGGTTAGATTTTCTCAAACGCTTTGGTGATTTTAGTCATGGTGTTCCCTCTGCCATTACCATTGCAAGAGTGATGGGAATGATTAGCGCGACACGCTTACAAAAGTGTTTTATCGAATGGATGAAATCCTGCTGTGAACTGACGGACGGTGAAGTGATCGCCATAGACGGTAAAACCGTGCGTGGCTCTTATGATGATTCCCGTGGGCTTGGTGCTATCCATATGGTTAATGCGTTTGCGACAGAGAATGGCGTGTGCCTTGGACAACATAAAGTTTACGAGAAGTCCAATGAGATAACCGCTATCCCTGAGTTGCTTCAACTGCTTGATATATCGGGTTGTTTAGTCACAATTGATGCGATGGGATGCCAAAAGAAAATCGCGCAAAAGATCCTTGAAAAAAACGCTGATTACTTGCTGGCCGTGAAAGGAAATCAAGGCCGACTTGAGCAAGCTTTTGATAACTATTTTGATATGAGCATGCTGCAAAAACATGATGGTGATTCTTACAGTACCCAAGAAAAATCGCGAGGCAGACAGGAAACACGACTGGCTTTAGTGAATGAAGATTTAAGTGTTTTGGGCGATCTTGAGTTTGATTGGCCAGGGCTAAAAACGATGGGAATTGTGGTATCGATTAGACAAGAATCAGCAGTGGCCCAAGAGTCAGAAGTAACGGTGCGATATTATATTAGTTCGAAAGCGCTCAGTGCTAAAGAATTGTTAAATGCTTCACGCTCGCACTGGTTAGTCGAGTCGATGCATTGGATGTTGGATACTGCATTTGGTGAAGATGCTTGCCGTAAACGAGCGGAAGAACGAGCAGAGAATTTCGCAAGGATCAGACAGATGTGTTTAAACATGCTAAAAAGTGAAACGACACTAAAAGCGAGTATTAAACACAAAAGAGCGATGTGCGCGATGGATCCGGAGTACCTTTTGAAGGTTCTGGGAAGCCTTTATTTACGGGAATTTTCATGATTTTTCCGTGGATCAGGGCAGTCAGTACACAAGCCATGAGTGGCAGTCGTTCCTGAAATCACACGGCCTGGAAGGTAGCATGAGCCGTCGCGGTAACTGCCATGATAATGCGGTTGCAGAAAGTTTTTTCCAGTTGTTGAAACGTGAACGGAT
>NZ_JAOWGT010000071.1:18518-33477 GCF_030333005.1 Citrobacter sp. Cpo030
GCGAACAGATGTCACCGACAGAATATGAAAACCAGTATTATCAACGGCTCGGAAGTGTCTAGATTATCCGTGGCGATTCATTCTGCAGTAACTGCTGCTTGTTTATTGATTCGAAAAGAGATTTTTGACTTAGTTTCTGGCCTTGATGAAAAGAATCTCAAGGTTGCATTCAACGATGTGGATTTTTGCCTTAAAGTGCGCGAAGCGGGTTATCGTAACCTCTGGACTCCTTATGCAGAACTTTATCACTACGAATCAATTAGCCGTGGTGCGGAAGATTCACCAGAGAAAATTGCCCGCTTCACCCAGGAAGTCAATTTCATGAAAGCTAAATGGACTGATTACCTTGAAAGAGATCCATTTTACAGCCCGAACTTGACTAAAAACAGAGAAGACTTTTCAATTTAAGGAGTAGTAATGATTAATAAATGGTATTTTTGCCTTAGTGAAGCATCAATAGATAGAGCTCATCATGGCTGGAGAGAAATGGTATTCGCGGCAGTAAATTCGGCAAGGATTCATACTAATTTAAAGCCAATATTACTTTTTGACGGTGAAGAAAATGAATTTGTAGACGCACTTCGTAAAAAAGGTGTTGAGATCATATTTCATCGAGTAAAATTTTATGACGCTTTAGTTGAAAGAGAAAAAACCAGCCCAGGTTATGCATCCATAGCATCAGGTGCTTTTTTACGTGTAGAAATCCCACTAATAGAGAAAGAGGATAATTTTGTCCTCTATACAGATTGTGATGTTCTCTTCATGCAGGATTTGCCAAAATTTGATGAATATCCTGAATATTTTTCATGCGCTCCACAAACATCTAAAACAGACTATATAAATGATGCAAATTCTGGGGTTTTAATACTCAATGTTAAAAACATGCGTGACAGTTATCCTGCTTTTGCTAAATTTATAGTAAATAATTTGAATGCAGGATGGCCAGGATGCGATCAAGAAAACTATCGTAGGTTCTATGCTGGTAAATGGGATAATTTACCTCTTGAGATGAACTGGAAACCTTATTGGGGTGAAAATAATAATATAAATATATTACATTGGCATGGCCCAAAACCCGAAATCATTTTAGAAAAGATCATTGATGCTAATTTAAAACTATATCCAGCTTGGGAAGATTTATACTCAAGGAATAAAATTGCATATCATTATTTCTTCGAAAGATGGGACCGATATACTGTCCAATCTTTAAAGGCATGTTATGAAAATAACAGTAAAATATGTGGTTTTGTCGATACGCTCTCATATGATAATGAAAGTGTAATATTGACTGGATGGAGTTATTTATTCGGAAAAAATAAAGAAGTTAATATTAAGGTAATTATCAATGGTCAAGAGAAACAAATAAATTCAATTGAATGTCTTAAAAGACCGGATGTGCAAAAAGCTTTCAATAGTGCAGGGATTGATAGTGGTTTTAAAATTAGAATCGCCAACCCAAATATGAAAGGGAAGATCAGTGTCATTTTCGAACTTTTTGAAAACGACCGTAAAATAAAGGAAAAGATCAATTGTGACAAGGTGTTATAGTGAAAACAATATTCTACTATGCCTATATTGGTGATGATAGCACCTCTGCCGAAGATTTGATGTGGAGGCTTAATTATATTGATAATCAAATGTAATTCATTTCATGCTTAGCAAGAAAGAATAATATTAATTCGCTTTTTACCGTCGCAACTTTGCCTAAGCAATGTGATGGCATGTTTATGCAAATTGCAACAAAAAACAATTTTTGTATTTATACAAAGTCTATAGCTTCTGGAAAATTGAGAACATATGGAAATAGCTATTGTTGGAACCGGCTATGTCGGTCTTTCCAATGCTGTACTTCTTGCCCAACATCACCAGGTTATTGCCCTTGATGTCGTACCTGAGAAAGTCAATCAGATTAACCAGCGCCTGTCCCCCATTGCCGATAAAGAGCTTGAAGACTATTTAGCCAACAAACCTCTTAATCTTCGGGCCACGCTGGATAAATTGGAAGCCTATGAAAGTGCAGAATTTGTCATTATTGCTACCCCGACTGATTACGATCCTGAAACTAACTACTTCAACACGAATACCGTCGAAGCCGTGATCCGCGATGTAATGAGTATTAATCCGCATGCCGTTATGGTCATCAAGTCCACCATTCCGGTGGGCTTTACTGAGCGCATGCGTCAGGAGTTTGGTACTGATAACCTGATTTTCTCCCCAGAGTTCCTGCGTGAAGGCCGTGCTCTTTATGACAACCTTCATCCGTCACGGATCGTGGTTGGAGAGTGCAGCGAACGTGCGCAGCGTTTTGCCGATCTGCTGAAAGAAGGAGCCATCAAGAAAGATGTCCAGGTGCTGTTGACCGGTAGTACCGAAGCCGAGGCCATTAAGCTTTTTGCTAATACCTATCTCGCTATGCGCGTCGCGTATTTCAACGAGCTGGATACCTACGCTCAGTCTCATGGGTTGGACAGCCGTCAGATTATCGAAGGTATTGGTCTGGATCCGCGTATCGGCACGCACTATAACAACCCTTCGTTTGGCTATGGTGGCTACTGCCTGCCGAAAGACACCAAGCAGCTATTGGCTAACTACCAGGAAGTGCCGAACAACCTGATCCGCGCCATTGTCGATGCTAATACCACCCGTAAGGATTTTATCGCCGATAGCGTGATCGCCAGAAAACCTAGGGTTGTAGGGATCCATCGTCTGGTTATGAAAGCGGGTTCTGATAACTTCCGCTCTTCCGCCATTCAGGGGATTATGAAGCGTATAAAAGCCAAGGGCATAGAGGTGGTGGTCTTTGAACCTACCATCAAAGCAGACAGTTTTTTTAACTCCCGCGTCATTCGCGAACTGGATGAATTCAAAGCCATTAGCGACGTGATACTTTGCAACAGAATGGCGAGCGAGTTAGGTGACGTAGCGGATAAAGTCTATACGAGAGATCTCTTCGGATCTGACTGATTTGTAATCATCTTTTAAGAAAAAAACGCTGTCCCTACAACCTCTGGGTTGCATTCATTTTTTGCTCCCAGTGAAGCACCTACTGCTGGTTCCGCATGATTAAGCGAGTAACGGAGCTTTAATCGGGCCTTATGAATTATTAAAGTTTTCTATAATTTGGTCGCTTACTATGTAAGTAGTGCGTCCAACCTAACAATACTAATAATAACCTGAGTGTTTAAACCGAATGACAAACCGTTACACGCTTTCTGCAACGCCACTGATTACGTCCAATGCGCAGTTGCGCTGGAACATTGATGCATCGTCCAACCAGGCGCCCTTAACGCTGACTCATGGTCGCGTTGAAGTTTGTGGTTGGCTACTGGCAGATGGCGAACGCTCTCCACGTGTCGCCATCAAGAACGATTACGCTACCTATAGCTACCCGTTCAATGTCAAACGCCCTGATGTAATAGTTGCCATCCTGCAGGAACCCGCGGATAATCATTCCCGCTTAGGCTGTGGCTTCAGGATAAATGTGCCCTTCTCGTCTCAAATCACCATTGGACTGGAGTCTGATGGTTTGATTACCTGGCTGACTGAGCTGAACTTCTCCCCTGCCTGATAAGTATTACCTTGTGCCAGCATCCAGCGTTTCTGCAAATGACTGGCACGGGTCTGATAATCGGTTGGATAAAAATTTGAACCTCTATATTGCCGCCATCGTTAAAGATGAATTTGCAGGCCTGCTTGAGTGGATAGCGTATCACCGGGTTTTGGGTGTGAATGGATTTGTAATTGCAGATAATGGCAGTCGTGACGGAAGCCGCGAGTTGCTCGCTTCTCTGGCGCGTCTGGGGATTGTGACGGTTATCGATCAACCGGATGTAGTAAATCAAAAACCGCAGCTTCCGGCCTACGAGCGCATTTTACGTAGCTGCGATCGCAACATCGATCTGCTTGCCTTTATCGATGCCGATGAGTTTTTATTGCCCTTATCGCCCGACGTAAATGTCGTCGATTTCTTCGCGTCACAGTTTACTGATGAAAGCGTCAGCGCCATTGCCCTTAACTGGGCCATTTTTGGCTCCAGCGGCGAACTCTTTGCCGAGGAAGGCCTGGTCACAGAACGTTTCACTCGCCATGCACCTATTAAATTCAATGTTCACCACAACTTTAAAAGCGTGGTGAAACCTGAGCGCGTGAACCATTTTCATAACCCACATTGTGCTGACCTTCGCTTTGGCCGCTACATCGATGCGCTGGGCAATGACATGGTTTTACATCCCAAACATGGTTATGGCGTCAGTGCCGAAGTGGTCTGGAACGGCGTGCGAGTTAACCATTACGCGGTCAAATCGCTGGAAGAGTTCTTACTCGGTAAACACCTGCGCGGCAGCGCAGCCTCGGCAAACCGCGTAAAACACAAAGCCTATTTCAAAGCCCACGATCGCAACGACGAGACCTGCCTGCTGGCGGCCGCCCTGGCCCCGAAAGTCAAAGCAGAAATGGCAGCCTTGCAGGCGCAGCTGGATGCCTTGCCAGAAGAAGTGAGTCCGCAGAAGAGCGACTCCTGGCTGGCGACCCGCGTTAAAAAGTTAATCGGCTAATCGACGTTTTCCCCATATTCGACAGGAGTCAGAAGTGGCCTTCCCCACTTCCGGGTTGTGAATCCTCTAATGCATAGCGATTACCACTGGCACCCTCTGGCGCTGCCAGACACCTCTTTATCCCGCGCGGGCTGGTTCCTGATCCAGGGCACCCTGCGTGCCCGCCAGCCGCGGGGTGAAACCCGCCTGCGCTGGCAGTGTCAGGGCATCTGGCATGAACAGATCCTCCCGATTACCCGTCGCGGCACCCTGCAGGAGCTGGTCTGGCTGCCGGTGGGTGCCTGCCAGGTGGGGCTGCTCGCCAGCAGCGAAGGGGCGGAATGCGAACTGAATATTACCCGCTTTGCGCAGGTGTCTGCGGGCAACAGCCTCTGGCGCAGGTTGCGCCGGGTGTGGCCTTTTTATCAGCGTCTGAATGCGCAAAAACGCAAGCGTCTTGGGCTCTCCTGGCACCTGTGGTTCACCGACTTACAGCAGGCTTACGATCTGGTGGGCAAGATCCGCGACGACAGGCCGTTGCACGCCTACGAACACTGGCTGGCCAATTTCGATACCGTGCAGCCCGGTGAGCGTCGGCTGATCGATCGTCTGCTGGCCCGCTGGGGCAACCTGCCCCGCGTCTGCCTGCATCTGGTGAACGGCGGCGATGAGGCGGCACGCCAGCGCACGCTGGCCAGTATCGCGGCGCTCTGTTATCCGGCAACGCATATTACCGTGCTGGAACAGTCGCCTGCCGCAGCCAGGCCTGAGGGTGAATGGCAATGGGCCATTCCTGTGGGCGCCGAACTGGCTCCGGCCGCGTTAGTGTGGCTGGCGCACCAGCTGCGCCAGACCCCGGACGCACAATGGATCTACGGCGACCACGATCTGCTGGATGAGAAAGGCAAGCGCCACTCGCCGGACTTCAAGCCGGACTGGAACGAAACCCTGCTGCACAGTCAGAACTATATCGGCTGGTGTGGCCTCTGGCGGGAACAGGGCACCTCTGCCATTCCGCAGGATGGAGCCGAGAGCTATTGCCTGTGGTTGCAGCTGGCCCACCGGCTCGCCCCGAAGGATATCGCGCACATCCCTGCCCTGCTGATGCACGTCCCGGACGCGCTGCCGCAGCAGGACGGGTATGAAACCCTGGCAAGCCTGCTGCAGGACCTGCCCGTCGGGGTGACGCTGGAGTCTGCCCCGCATGGGATCTGCCGCTGGCGCTGGCCGCTCCCGGCAGAGCTGCCGCGGGTATCGGTGATCATTCCCACCCGCAATGGCCTGGCACATCTCAGGCCGTGCATTGAAAGCCTGGTGCAGCTCACCCGTTATCCGAATATCGAAATCATGGTGATGGATAACCAGAGCGACGACCCTGAAACCCTGGCTTATTTCGACCATATCAACCGGGAATACGGGGTGCGGGTTATCGCCTGGGACCATCCATTTAACTACTCCGCCATCAACAACGCCGGGGTACGCGAGGCCACGGGCGAGCTGATCTGCCTGCTTAATAACGACACCGAGGTGATCAACCCGCTTTGGCTGGATGAGATGGTCTCTCACCTGCTGCGTCCGGGGGTCGGGATCGTCGGAGCAAGGCTCTTTTACGGCGATGGCAGGGTGCAACATGCGGGTGACGCGGTCGGGCCGGGCGGCTGTGCCGATCACTTTCACAGCGGGCTGGCCGCCGATGAACCTGGCTACCAGCGCAGAGCGGTGAGCGCTCAGGAGCTGTCGGCGGTGACGGCGGCCTGCCTGCTCACCCCTCGCCAGCTCTTTTTATCCCTGAACGGCTTAGATGAGGTGAATCTGCCGGTGTCCTTCAACGACGTGGATTACTGTCTGCGGGTCGGCGAAGCAGGCTGGCGGATCGTCTGGACCCCCTTTGCCGAGCTGTACCATCATGAGTCGGTCTCCCGCGGCAAAGATGTCACGCCAGAGCAGCTGGCGCGCTCCCAGGGTGAGCTGCGCTACATGAAAAAACGCTGGGCACAGCGGCTCAAGCACGATCCTGCATACAATCCCAACCTGAGCTACGACCGACCCGATTTCTCGTTAAGTCATACTCCTAATGTGGTGTTGCCATGGACGAACTGATCAGAAAGGCACTCTTTAAACCCTATCTGAAGTTGAATAAGCAAAGCAGCGAGACGCAGCAGGACAGCTGGCCCGAGTGCCGCTCGCTGTTGATCCTGCATGAGGGGGATTCCCCGACGCTGGCCTATTTTGAAGCGGCGATCAGAAGCCGTTTTCCCGGCGCCCGGTGTCAGCTGGTGGATACCTTAACCACACCGGCTATCGAAGTGGATAAAGGCACTGCCATCGTGGTCATTCGCTTTATCTCCACGGAGTGGCAGCGCGAGATTGTGCGCAATATCGATGACCTCTCCCAGGTGGTCTATTTTATGGATGACGATCTGTTCGATCCGTCAGCCTTAACGGCGTTGCCCAAGGCCTACCGGACGAAAATCATCCGGCGCTCGGCGGCGCAGCACCGCTGGATCACCACCCACTGCGACACCATCTGGGTCTCGACGCCGTACCTGGCCAACAAATATGCGCACCTGAATCCCGATGTGGTGCCCGCCCAGCCCACGCCGCGTCTGCTGGCCGTCACCCGGCCGGTAAAAATTGCCTATCACGGCTCCAACTCGCACCAGGCCGAAAAGTACTGGCTGCGTGAGGTGATGGACGGGGTGCTGGCCCAGTGCCCGCAGGCCAGCTTCGAAATCTTTGGCGAACACGAAATCTATAAGCTCTATCGCGATCTGCCGCGCGTGACGGTACTGCATCCCATGAGCTGGCAGAACTATCTGGATTACACCCAGCATCACCGAATCGATATCGGTCTGGCGCCGTTACTGGCGTCAGAATTTAATATGGCGCGCGGGCCGGTAAAATTTTATGATTTCGTTCGCATGGGCGCAGTGGGGGTTTACAGCAACTGCGCGCCCTACAGTGACTTTATAGAGCAAAATATCAATGGCGTGCTGCTGAATAACGATCCACAGAAGTGGATCGATACCCTGGCGCTGCTGGTGAATTCCGGGCAAAAACGTCAGACGCTGGCGAATAATGCGAAGGAATACACGTACTCGTTAATGAGTTAAAACAGAACAGCACGGGAATACCGTATTCCCAACCTGCATCAGGCCTTGTTTCCCCATGTGCCTGCCGCTAAAACACGGCCTGAACGGATAGCAGAGACTGTGTTCTGGTGACCATTTCATCCAATAGAAAAAGTAAAAAACGCTTATGAAAATCCTTGTAACCGGTGGAGCCGGTTTTATCGGTTCTGCTGTTGTTCGCCATATCATCCGTGACACGCAGGATGCGGTGATCAACCTTGATAAACTCACCTATGCGGGCAACCTCGAATCGTTGGCAGACGTGGCCGCAAGTGACCGCTACGCCTTTGAGCAGGTGGATATCTGCAACCGTGCGGAGCTGGATCGGGTCTTCGCTACCCATCAACCGGATGCGGTGATGCATCTGGCCGCCGAGAGCCACGTGGATCGCTCCATTACCGGCCCGGCCGATTTTATCGAAACCAATATCGTTGGCACCTACACGCTGCTGGAAGCGGCCCGCGCCTACTGGAGCGAGCTGGATGAAGCCCGCAAGCAGGCGTTTCGTTTCCACCACATCTCCACCGACGAAGTGTATGGCGATCTGCCGCACCCGGATGAAGTGAGCGCAGGCACCGAGTTACCGCTGTTCACCGAGACCACCCCGTACGCGCCAAGCAGCCCGTACTCGGCGTCGAAAGCCTCCAGCGATCATCTGGTGCGCGCCTGGCGTCGTACCTATGGCCTGCCGACTATCGTCACCAACTGCTCCAACAACTACGGCCCGTATCACTTCCCTGAGAAGCTGATCCCGCTGGTGATCCTCAATGCGCTGGACGGTAAAGCGCTGCCGATCTACGGCAAAGGCGATCAGATCCGCGACTGGCTGTACGTTGAAGATCACGCCCGTGCGCTCTACACCGTGGTCACCACCGGCGTGGTGGGTGAAACCTACAATATCGGCGGCCACAACGAGAAGCAGAACCTCGACGTGGTTCACACCATCTGCGACCTGCTCGACGAGATGGTGCCGAAAACCGGTTCTTACCGCGACCAGATCACCTACGTGACTGACCGTCCGGGCCACGACCGTCGCTACGCCATTGATGCCAGCAAAATGAGCCACGAGCTGAACTGGCAGCCGCAGGAGACCTTCGAGTCCGGCATTCGTAAAACCGTGCAGTGGTATCTGGATAACCAGCAGTGGGTCAACAACGTGAAAAGCGGCAGTTATCAGGACTGGATCGCGAAGAACTATCAGGAGCGTAACTGATGCATATTCTGCTGTTCGGCAAAAATGGCCAAGTGGGCTGGGAGTTGCAGCGCGCGCTGCTGCCGCTGGGTCGTATTACGGCGGTAGATTTTGACTCTACCGATTACTGCGGTGACTTCAGCAACCCGAAAGGCGTGGCCGAGACCGTGCGTCTGCTGAAGCCGGACGTGATCGTCAACGCCGCCGCCCATACCGCGGTGGATAAAGCCGAGAGCGAGCGCGACTTTGCCGAACTGCTCAATGCCACAAGCGTTGCCGCTATCGCCAAAGAAGCCGAGGCGCTGGGCGCGTGGCTGGTGCACTACTCCACCGACTATGTCTTCAACGGCAGCGGCGAAAAGCCGTGGGTGGAGACAGACCAGACCGCGCCGCTGAACGTCTACGGCGAAACCAAGCTGGCGGGGGAACAGGCGGCTGCGCTCTGCTCCCGTCACCTGATCTTCCGCACCAGTTGGGTCTATGCCGCCCGCGGCGCTAACTTCGCTAAAACCATGCTGCGTTTTGGTAAAGAGCGCAGCGAGATGTCAGTCATCAACGATCAGTTTGGTGCGCCGACCGGGGCAGAGCTGCTGGCCGACTGCACGGCTCATGCGATCCGTATCGCGCAGGATAAACCTGAAGTGGCCGGGCTGTATCATCTGATCGCCTCCGGCACCACCACCTGGTTCGACTATGCCCAGCGGGTGTTCGCTACCGCTCGTGCGGCAGGCGTTGAGCTGGCCGTCACCCAGGTGAATGCAGTTCCGACCAGCGCCTTCCCGACCCCGGCTAAGCGTCCGCATAACTCACGCCTCGATACCAGCAAGTTCCAGCGCACCTTCGGGATGACGCTGCCGGACTGGACTATCGGCGTGGATCGCATGCTGGCTGAAATTCTCGGGAAGTAAATGCAAACCAAGGTATGCTATGCATGCCTTGTTTTCGCGACACGGACTTTTGTCAGGGAGCGGCGTTTTGCCCCCTTTTACAGCAATCAAACATGCCTTAGAGCGGGGCGTTTCCCCCTCTAAAGTAAACAAACAGAAGCATTGAAGGATTATGAACAAGCGTAAAGGTATTATTCTGGCCGGTGGGTCAGGGACTCGTCTCTATCCGGTCACCATGGCGGTGAGTAAACAGCTGCTGCCCATCTACGACAAACCGATGATCTACTACCCGCTGAGCACCCTGATGCTGGCAGGTATCCGCGATATCCTGATCATCAGCACCCCGCAGGATACGCCGCGCTTCGAGCAACTGCTGGGCGACGGCAGCCAGTGGGGCCTGAATCTGCAGTATAAAGTGCAGCCAAGCCCGGACGGCCTGGCCCAGGCCTTTATCCTCGGCGAAGAGTTTATCGGCGGCGACGATTGCGCGCTGGTGCTGGGCGATAACATCTTCTACGGCCACGATCTGCAGAAACAACTGGAAGCCGCCGCAGCCAAACCTGCGGGCGCCACCGTCTTTGCCTATCATGTACACGATCCTGAGCGTTATGGCGTGGTGGAGTTCGACCATGAGGGCACCGCCATCTCTCTGGAAGAGAAACCGCTGGAACCGAAGAGCAACTATGCGGTAACCGGTCTCTACTTCTATGACAACCGCGTGGTTGAGATTGCCAAAAGCCTGAAACCGTCCCCGCGCGGCGAGCTGGAAATCACTGACGTGAACCGTATCTACCTTGAGCATGGCGATCTGTCGGTCGCCATGATGGGTCGTGGTTATGCCTGGCTTGATACCGGCACCCACGAGAGCCTGATTGAGGCCAGCAACTTCATTCAGACCATTGAAACCCGTCAGGGGCTGAAAGTGGCCTGTCCTGAAGAGATTGCCTACCGTCTGAAGTTTATCGATGCCGAGCAGGTGCGCAAGTTAGCTGCACCGCTGGCGAAGAATGCTTACGGGCAATATCTGCTGAAAATGCTCAAGTAGTCACCATTAACACCTGGGGCGTGATGCCCCATTTACGAATCAGGCCGTTATCATGAACGTAATTCAGACCGCAATTCCCGACGTATTCATCTTTGAGCCAAAAGTGTTCGGGGACGATCGTGGATTCTTCTTCGAAAGCTTTAACCACCAGCAGTTCGAAGCTGCCATTGGCCGCAGCGTAAACTTTGTCCAGGACAACCACTCCAAATCCTCCAAAGGCGTGTTACGTGGTCTGCACTACCAGCTGGCGCCGCATGCGCAGGGCAAACTGGTGCGTTGCGTGGCCGGGGAAGTGTTCGACGTGGCGGTGGATATCCGTAAAAGCTCCCCGACCTTTGGTCAGTGGGTGGGCGTGCATCTGTCTGGCGAGAACAAGCGTCAGCTGTGGATCCCGGAAGGTTTCGCCCACGGCTTTATGACCCTGAGCGACACCGCAGAGTTCCTGTACAAAACCACCAACTACTATGCGCCGGAGAGCGACCGCGGCATCCGCTGGAACGATGAGACCATTGGGATTACATGGCCGGAAATCGACAGCGAGATCCTCACCTCCGCCAAAGACAGCGTTGCCAAATCCTTCCCTGACGCAGAGTACTTCTGAGTCACACGCCCCGCAGTGACGCGGGGCGTTTTCTGATGCACAGAGCGCACATGAAATTCTACACAGGTTCAGCCGGGATCCTGGCCCGAAAGGCACAGCTCGAGCCGATGCTGGGTCACCCGTTACACGCCTTCAAATCCAGCATGCAGCTGGCGCAGGACGATGTACTGGTCGGCTGGGGCCAAAAAGCCAATACCCGCCAAATAAAACAGAAAGCCCAGGACCTCGGCCTGCCGTACTGGCAGCTGGAAGATGGCTTTATCGGTTATATTGGCCACCCCGCCAGAGGCGGCAAGGCCGTCTCCCTGATCGCCGATCCTGTGGGCATTTACTACGACGCTCGCCAGCCCAGCCGCCTTGAGCAGCAGATCGCCACCCCGTGCGATACCGCGCTGCTGGCGCGGGCTGAAGCGCTGACCAGCGAACTGCTGCGCCTCGGCATCACCAAGTACAATTGCTATGCCGCGGGCAGCGCTCTACCCGACGCGCTGGCCGCCCGCCTGCACAGCGACGCCCGTCCTAAGGTGCTGCTGATCGACCAGGTGGCGGGGGATCTCTCCATTCCCGGCGCGCTCGCCAGCGAAGAGGATTTTGTTGAAATGGTTGCCGCTGCGCGGCGTAACCACCCCGGCGCCCGCCTGCTGCTGCGTACCCATCCGGATACCCGGCTGGGCAAGAAGCGCGGCGTGCTGGCGCGGCTGGCGCTGGACGACGTGGAGGTAGTGGCCGAACACTGCCATCCCCACGCCCTGCTGAATAGCGTAGAGGCGGTTTATACCGTCTCCTCCCAGATGGGCTTTGAAGCGCTGCTGCTCGGGAAAGCGGTCCACTGCTTCGGCATGCCGTTTTACGCGGGCTGGGGGCTGACCCACGACAGCAAAACCTGCCCGCGCCGTCAGGGGCCGATCGCCCTGCCCCAGCTGGTGGCTGCGGCGCTGATCCTCTACCCGCGCTATCTGGACCCGATCCTGGGCCAGCGCTGCGAAGTGGAACAGGTGCTCGACATTATTGCCGGTCAGCAGAGCCCAGCCCCGCGCTATCGCCGCCTCTATATGGTGGGCTTCTCGCTGTGGAAGCGCGCCTTTATGCGCGCCTTCTGCCAGCCGCTGGCCGAAGAGCTGCGCTTTGTGCGCAAGCTGCCTGAAACGCTGGCCGACGACGAACAGGTGCTGGTGTGGGGCAGCCGCCATCCTGAACGCCAGAACGCCATCCGGGTGGAAGATGGTTTTATCCGCTCCCGGGGGCTGGGCTCAAACCTGTGCCGCCCTTCGTCGCTCTCCATCGACCCGGTGGGGATCTACTTCGACAGCCGCCGTCCAAGCGGGCTGGAGCAGTTGCTAAATCAGCATGAGCTTACCGACCAGGAGCTGGCTCGCGGCGAGACGCTGGTGGATCTGCTCCGCCAGCATGGGGTGAGCAAATATAACGTTGGCACCATCAAACCGTTCACCCCACCTGCTGATGGCCGTTCGCTGGTGCTGGTGGTGGGCCAGGTGGATGGCGATGCCTCGATCCTCACCGGCAGTCCGGTTATCCGCAGCAACGAAGCGCTGCTATGGGCGGTACGTGACGCCAGACCGGAGGCGCACATCCTCTTTAAACCGCACCCGGACGTGGTGGCGGGCAACCGGGCCGGGGCTATCTCTGCCGAATGTCTGGCCCACTGCGTTGACAGCCAGGTGCTGGATCTCGGCCTGACCAGTCTCTATCCCCATGTGGATGAGCTGCACACCATGACGTCGCTGAGCGGCTTTGAAGCGCTGGTGCAGGGGGTGAACGTCACCACCTGGGGCCAGCCGTTCTACAGCGGCTGGGGACTGACCGAAGACAGACATCCTGCCCCGCGTCGTCAGCGCCCTCTGCCACTGGCGGCGCTGGTCTATCTGACCCTGGTGGCCTATCCGCGCTATATCGACTGGCAGAGCGGGCTGTGGATGAGCCCGGAGCAGTTGATACGCCAGTTGGCCGCGCAGGGTCACTCCTCATCGCAAAAAGCCAGCCGCTGGCAGCGCTGGCAGTTAAAACTGAGCTATCTCGCGCAGACGCTTCGCTAGCGAACGATTTATCCTGATGTATTAAAGAAAAGCGGTCATCAAGCCGTTAATCACCTGTCTCATCAACGGAACGGATCTGGGAAAAGAAATGGAAGAGCAAGCCATACGCCATTTATTAAATGGCCGCCGATATCTTTTATTACAAGGACCGATGGGCCCCTGCTTTGCACGTCTGGCGACCTGGCTGCAGCACAGCCACCGCGAAGTGAAGCAGGTCTGCTTTAATGCCGGAGACGCCTGGTATGCCGCAAAAGAGACGTCGCTGCACTACACCGGCCCGGTGAAAAATTTTGCCTTCTGGCTGCGCGATCTGCACAAAGAGTACGCCTTCGACACCATCGTCTGTTTCGGGGATTGCCGCCCGATGCATGTCGAAGCGAAGAAGTGGGCGCGCGGTAAAGCCATCGACTTTCTCGCCTTTGAGGAGGGGTATTTCCGGCCATTTTATATCACCCTGGAAAAAGGCGGCGTGAACGCCTTCTCCTCGATGCCCATCGATGCGAAATACTATCGCGAGCAGCCGCTGCCGGAGCTGAAAACCCCGACGCCATGGAAGCCCAGCGCCTTTAACCGTGCCGCCCACGCCATGCTCTACTACGCGGCAGGCTGGTTTGGTCGCCATCGCTATCGCGGCTACCGCCACCACAAGTCATTCTCCCCGTGGTATGAGATGCGCTGCTGGGTCCGTGCCGGCCGTCGTAAGCTGTGGTATCGCTGGAAGCAGCGCCACATGTTGAGCCATATCACCGAAACGCTGGACAACGCGTACTACCTGGCGATTTTGCAGGTCTACAACGACAGCCAGATTATTCACCACAGCCCGTATAAAGATGTGCGTGACTATATCGAAACCGTGATCCGCTCCTTTGCCCGCCATGCGCCGAAAGAACACCATCTGGTGTTCAAGCATCACCCGATGGATCGTGGTCACCGCTATTATGGTGTGCTGATTAATACGCTGTGCGAGAAGTACGGCATTACGACAGACCGGGTGATCTATATCCACGATCTCTCCCTGCCCGCCCTGCTGACCCATACCCGGGGGGTGATCACCGTTAACAGCACTGCGGGGCTGTCGGCGCTGATCCACAACAAGCCGCTCAAGGTGATGGGCAAAGCGCTGTATGACATCGAAGGCTTAACCTGGCAGGGGCCGTTGAACCAGTTCTGGCAAACGGATTTCGCGCCTGACAAACAGCTGTTCCACCGTTTTCGTACCCACCTGCTCTACAACACGCAGATCAACGCCGTGTTTTACGGTAAGTCCGACTGGCTTAACGTCCCGACCGAACTCCCCCTGCCGGATTCTATTATCGATTCCGAACTCGAACGCTAATTCACCACTCTGCCGGGGAGATTGCCCCGGCGGATCCGATCTGCCCCTCGCTTTTATCCCCTCGTAGTAAAAATAACTAATGTTTATCCCTAATCTGGCCGGGTGATGCTGCCAACTTACTGATTTAGTGTATGATGGTGTTTTTGAGGTGCTCCAGTGGCTTCTGTTTCTATCAGCTGTC
>NZ_JAOWGT010000071.1:33553-47249 GCF_030333005.1 Citrobacter sp. Cpo030
TCACTTAAAAAACTCAGGCCGCAGCCGGTAACCTCGCGCATACAGCCGGGCAGTGACGTCATCGTCTGCGCGGAAATGGACGAACAGTGGGGCTATGTCGGGGCTAAATCGCGCCAGCGCTGGCTGTTTTACGCGTATGACAGGCTCCGGAAGACGGTTGAGGAGGGTTGCCAAGAGTCGCCTATTTATATGCGCCCTATTTTCTCACCAATTTCTTGAATAAATGACATAACGTTTTTTTGAATCGAAGTTCGATAAACTCGATTAACTATTTATTATTTAATATGTGCCAACATAAAAATCAGAATGGTAAAAGCTAATCAATCCCACAATAAGTTTAATGATGCTTATTGTAGAATCATCCTCTTCCATTTTTGCATTGCTTTTAGATAAAGCTATTGGCTTATCAAAAGCATGTTGTAATCGTACAGCTAAGAAGGGGTTTGAGAGCCAATGGAACGAAAACGTACGCTAAGAAGTTAATTCATTGTTTAAATTGAAATTTAGTTCTCTCAGTTCCCCCTTCAAAATATCCTCCGGTAGCGTAAACGTATAATGCCCCAGCATATTGATATGCCCGTGCATCAGTGGGGACAACCGGGCGATATCTTCAACCCCGATTTCTTCTCCATTACTGCGTATCCAGCTCAGGGCTTCCTGCATATAAAGTGTGTTCCACAGTACCACTGCGTTAGTGACCAGGCCCAGTGCCCCCAGCTGATCTTCCTGACCTTCACGATAGCGCTTTCTGATCTCACCGCGCTGCCCGTAGCAGATCGCCCTCGCCACAGCATGGCGGCCTTCCCCCCGGTTTAGCTGCGTCAGGATCCGCCGACGATAATCCTCATCATCAATATAATTAAGAAGGTACAGCGTCTTGTTGACGCGCCCCACTTCCATGATCGCCTGTGCCAGCCCTGATGGGCGCGAGCTTTTCAGCAAAGAGCGAATGAGTTCTGAAGCATGAATGGTGCCCAGTTTCAGCGAACCGGCGGTTCGCATCATCTCATCCCACTGATCCTCGGCTTTCGACAGATCGGCACAACCACGTGCCAGTTCGTCCAGTGCACCGTAATTTGCCGATTTATCCACTCGCCAGAATACCGCTTCACCGGCATCGGCAAGCCGGGGGGAAAACTGGTATCCCAGCAGCCAGAAGAGGCCAAAAATAATGTCGCTGGTACCGGCTGTGTCTGTCATGATCTCAACCGGATTCAGCCCTGTCTGCTGCTCCAGAAGGCCTTCCAGCACAAAAATGGAATCTCGTAATGTGCCGGGGACAACGATGCCGTGGAATCCAGAGTACTGATCAGAGACGAAGTTGTACCAGGTGATGCCACGTCCGGAACCAAAATATTTTCTGTTAGGTCCTGAATTGACGGTTTTCACCGGCGTGACAAAGCGCATGCCATCAGCTGAAGCCACTTCGCCACCACCCCAGCGGCCAGCAAGCTCCAGTGTGGACTGAAAATCAACCAGGCGGGCATTGGCGCTGACCAGCGTTTCTGCCCGGAGGTAATTCTGTTTTACCCAGCTAAGCCGGTGGCGCGTCAGCGCCGGTATATTGTGCTTTATCAGCGGTTCCAGCCCGATATTGCAGGCCTCTGCCATCAGGACCGCGCACAGGCTGATGTGCAGATCCTGTGCCCGGGCCCCGGATTCACTGACATGCGTAAACTCACGTGTAAATCCCGTTCTGGCATCTATTTCAAGCAACAGTTCCGTCAAATCTACTGGCGGGAGTAGCAGCCTTACCCGACTGTTGAGACGATGCAACGATGTTGGCTCCTCCAGTTTCTCCAGGCTGCTGATAGTCAGGGAAGGATGTTTACCGTCATGGCAAATATGAACCTCCGCATTTCCTTCAAAGCGGGATGCGACGGTTTTCCAGGTTTCATCTAGCTGGACCGCCAACTGTTGCACGCCTTTATGTCCATCAGTGGGATGTCCCAGCGCCCGGCAAACGGGGACCCGCTGAGCCTGCCATTCTTCCCCCTGCAACAGCTTCTCGCGGGGATTTCCCCAGCGATCGCTGTTTTCGAGCCAGATGTCCCTTCGACGTAGTGCATCCTGAAGGCGCTCCAGCAGACAAAGCGAGTAACCGGCACGCTGTATCCGGCCCTCCGCATCGTATACCAGGCGTTTCCAGGGGCCGGTAATAATATGTTCAGGCGCATTGTCCAGGATGCGCTTTTTCGAGCAGTTCAGTTCGGTCAGATAATGAATGGCGGACAACGTATGTTCTCCGGCTGGCGCTGCCTGGAAATGCAGGTCGCGCAATACCGCCGGAAGAAAGCGCTTTACCCGCCCGTACTGCTCCACCATTTCGTCATGGAAATTGTTGTTCTGAGGCCGGGCCAGCTCATTTACCTTGCAGACGGATTCTGCCAGCCTGCTTTTCGGTATGCTGTTGAATATGGTCTCCCTCAGTTCAGCATCGTCAGCCTGTTCATCCAGCAACAATGAACATGCCCGCGCCAATATTAGCGCAGCACGATCAAGATCTTTAAGCGTCCTGAGCCGTTTTTTCTGCCCCGTTTTCTTCGCCGCACGAGTGATATCCAGTATCAGCATATCGAGCACATCAACGGCCTCATCCAGCGCCGCAGTCTCCTGCGCTTTAACGAATGCTGTGAGTACGGCCAGTTTTCTCTGCTGTGGCATTCGCGCGATATATTTTACCGACGCCATGCCTGCGTAACGGGCCAAATTACGCAGTTGTATAGCAGGCAGACCGGTAAAATTCAGTCGGGAAAATTCCAGGTTTCGCAGCCGGATATACCGCTCCAGCGCTTCGGTAAATGCCGGGCCGCTGACGGTGACCGGTCCCTTTTTCAGTTGCTCCAGCGGTGAAGTACGCTGCCCCTCAGGAATGTCCAGAAGCTCCGTCACGCGGGCGGTCTGCCAGCTGTCCGGCAACGCGGCCAGTTTCTTCCACAGCCGCTGATTTGCCCGTTCGCGTATTTCACTGACGAGACGTACAAGTGTGGTTGCTCCGGGCAGCAGGACCTTATTCTGAAGCAGCCACGCGGTGGCAAAATCAAACATAAGGCCGGGTCGCTCATTACTGAGCCATGCGCGGGTGTACAGCAGGCGCTTCAGGCGGAAAGACCAGGGGAAATCGCCAAATTCATGGTAACCGTAATATTCCTTAATCAGCGCAGTATGCTCTCTGAGGGTGGTAACCCGTTCTGCGTAGCGGGTAAGGACTTCCGGACGGCGAATATTAAGCTGCACCGCGACAAATTGCTGAACACCTGGCAGAACCCGGGTTAAGTCTGTCAGAAAGGTGCCCAGAAAACGGGCGGTGGTGAGCTGAAGCGCAATTCCCAGCCGGTTATGCCTTCCCCGCCGCTGGTTAATGAAGGCAAGATCCCGCTCATCAAGATGAAAATAGCGCGCCAGCTGCACGTCATTGGGTTCTGCAACATAGCGACCATAATTCAGTTCCTGCTCAGTGGTCAGAAAATCGACGGGCATACCGGCCTCCCTGCCTGATGGTCATGAATTAACAATTTCGCAACCGTCCGAAATATTATAAATTCTCGGACACACTAAAATGGTGTTGTCTAGGTGTCTATTAAATCGATTTTTTGTTATAACAGACACCCACTGTCCGATATTTGATTTAGGATACATTTTTATGCGACTTTTTGGTTACGCACGGGTATCAACAAGCCAGCAGTCCCTCGATATTCAGATCAAGGGGCTTAAAGAGGCGGGGGTGAAAGCCAGTCGCATATTTACCGACAAAGCATCCGGCAGTTCTACCGACAGGAAAGGACTGGATCTGCTGCGAATGAAGGTGGAGGAAGGTGACGTCATCCTGGTGAAGAAACTCGACCGGCTTGGCCGCGACACTGCCGATATGATCCAACTGATAAAAGAATTCGACGCTCAGGGAGTCGCGGTCCGATTCATAGACGACGGGATCAGCACCGACGGTGAAATGGGGAAAATGGTTGTGACCATTCTTTCAGCTGTAGCCCAGGCCGAACGCAGGAGGATTCTGGAGCGTACGAACGAAGGACGGCAGGAGGCCAGGCTGAAAGGTATCCGGTTTGGCCGAAAGCGCATCATCGACAGAAATAGTGTACTGGCACTTCATCAGCAGGGAACTGGTGCAACAGATATTGCCCGCCGGCTCAGTATTGCCCGTTCCACTGTTTATAAAATTCTGGAAGATGAGAGCCGGGTTAATCTGAGCAAAATTTGAGGACGAACATGAGTGATGTAAAGGCATTCAACAATTGCATGAGTGTGTTCTGGCGACAGCATGAAGCCGAATTCTCTCGCTTTCTGACATCGAAGACAGGTGATAGCGAAAAAGCAGCAGACCCGGAGAAGACGAAGGTGATTATCGTGACGCTTGCCGAAACGACACCTGTACTGGAAGCCGCTAACCTGCAGCAGGATCTACGCCGAGCTGGCATCGAGCCGTGGGCATGGGTCGTTAATAACAGCCTGGCAGCTGCTCAACCGTCTTCGCCTTTCCTGAAGATCAGGGCGAACCGCGAGCTGCCTCTCATCTCTGATGTGGAAGAGCAGTATGCAAAGCGTATTGCATTAACAGCGCTACAGAGCGAAGAGCCGGTTGGTATTGACCTGCTGGAAGAAATGGCGAAGTAATAATGAAGGGGGCAAATGCCCCCTTCGTCTTTATTTCAGTCTTTTACCTGAATCATCAACGACTTTTTCACCGTCTTCCTTGGTGAAAGCCGCTTTCTGGGCATCTGGAAGGATATCGAGAACAACCTCTGAAGGACGGCAAAGTTTAGTTCCCAGTGGCGTCACTACGATCGGACGGTTGATCAGAATCGGATGCTGTAGCATAAAGTCGATGAGCTGGTCGTCAGTAAATTTATCTTCTGCAAGACCCAGTTCCTCATACGGCTCGACGTTCTTACGCAGCAAAGCCCGGACGGAAATGCCCATATCCGCAATGAGTTTGAGCAGCTCATCGCGTGAAGGTGGAGTCTCAAGGTAAAGAATAACGGTCGGCTCGATACCGCTGTTGCGGATCATCTCCAGCGTATTACGCGACGTGCCGCAGGCTGGGTTGTGATAAATGGTGATGTTGCTCATATCAGTATCTCATTACAAAGTGAAAGAGAGACGTAGCGCCAGCGCGGCCAGCGTTACAAACAGCACAGGCAGAGTCATGACGATCCCGGTGCGGAAATAGTATCCCCATGTGATGGTCATGTTCTTCTGTGAAAGGACATGCAGCCAGAGCAACGTTGCCAGGCTACCAATAGGTGTAATTTTCGGTCCAAGATCGCAGCCAATCACGTTGGCAAAAATCATCGCCTCTTTGATAACGCCTGTTGCAGTGCTGCCATCAATAGAGAGAGCACCAACCAGCACGGTAGGCATATTGTTCATGATGGAAGAGAGGAAAGCCGTCAGGAAGCCAGTACCAAACGTCGCGGCCCAAAGTCCTTTATCTGCCAGCACGTTCAACACACCGGAGAGGTATTCTGTTAGTCCGGCATTACGCAGACCATAGACCACCAGATACATTCCCAGAGAGAATATGACGATCTGCCATGGCGCACCGCGAAGCACTTTGCCAGTGTTAATGGCATGGCCTCGCTTCGCCACCGCAAACAGAATGACAGCCCCTACAGCAGCAATCGCACTGACCGGGATACCCAACGGCTCAAGGACGAAAAAGCCAACCAGAAGAAGGATCAACACTATCCAGCCGGTTCTGAAGGTTGCCAGATCTTTAATCGCTTTTGCCGGTGCTTTCAGGAGAGCCAGGTCGTAAGTTGGCGGAATATCTTTGCGGAAGAACAGATGCAGCATCACCAGCGTGGCGATAATGGCTGCGATATCCACCGGCACCATTACCGACGCATACTCAGTGAAACCCAGCCCAAAGAAGTCTGCAGAAACGATGTTAACCAGGTTGGACACGATAAGCGGCAGACTGGCCGTATCGGCAATAAACCCGGCGGCCATGACAAATGCCAGCGTAGTGCCTTTGCTGAAACCTAATGCAAGCAGCATGGCGATAACAATTGGCGTCAGAATCAATGCCGCACCATCGTTGGCAAACAGTGCCGCCACCGCTGCGCCGAGCAAAACGATATAGGTAAACAGCAAACGCCCGCGACCGTTACCCCAACGTGAAACGTGCAGCGCCGCCCATTCGAAAAAGCCCGATTCATCGAGCAGAAGGCTGATAATAATCACGGCAATAAAGGTCGCCGTCGCATTCCAGACAATATTCCACACTACAGGGATATCACCAAAATGGACTACGCCAGAGATCAGCGCCAGTACCGCGCCCAGCGTCGCACTCCAGCCGATCCCTAATCCCTTCGGTTGCCAGATAACCAAAACGATGGTCAGGACAAAAATAGCGCCTGCCAGTAACATAAATCCTCCAGACAGGACGGCTTTGCCGCCCTGTATATACAAAAAAAATTAAACAACCAGCTCTCTGAGTTTCTCGATGCCAGTGGGCTCTGCAGCCATTACCGGTACTAACGCTATGCGGCTTGCATGCTGGTTTTTCACAACCTCGATTTGAGGACGCTCTTGTAGGGCGCGCTGGCAAAGCAGCGGCGATTGCGTCTGTGCAATCGAAAGGCTGTTATTGATAATCCAGCCCCAGGGATGAATCCCCGCACGTTCAAGATCGGACTGCAGGTTTGCCGCTTCCAGTACAGGTGTGGTTTCAGGCAGAGTGACCAGCAAAACTTTGGTACGTTCCTGGTCCTGAAGCTGCATCATCGGAGTGGTAAAATGACCTTTATCCCCCATCTTCCTGGCAATCTCACGGTGATAAGCCCCGGTAGCATCAAGCAGTAATAGCGTATGCCCGGTAGGTGCCGTATCCATGACCACAAACCGTTTGCCAGCTTCACGAATTACGCGTGAAAACGCCTGGAACACCGCAATCTCTTCTGTGCAAGGAGAACGTAAATCCTCTTCGAGCAGCCGTTTCCCAGCCTCATCCAGATCCCTGCCTTTCGTCTCAAGAACATGCTGACGATAGCGTTCAGTTTCATCGTGAGGGTTGATTCGGCTGACCTGCAGATTTTTGAGGCTGCCATTGAGCGTTGTACTGAGATGTGCAGCAGGATCTGAGGTGGTGAGATGCACATCAAAACCCTTATCCGCCAGACTGACGGCGATAGCCGCAGCCATTGTGGTTTTGCCCACACCACCTTTGCCCATCAGCATAATCAAACCGTGTTCACTGCGGGCGATATCATCAACCAGGACAGACAACGACATATTCTCTGGCTTGTTCTGTGGGCTTTGTTCAGGAAGCGATGTTATCTCAGCGTGTTCGTTGAGCAGGCCTTTCAATGCGGATACACCAACCATGTTCAGCGGCTGCAGGTATAAGTTGTCTGTCGGCAAATCAGATAACCCGGCAGGAAGATTTGCCAGCGCCTCTTGCTCCCGTTGCCATATTGCAGCGGCCAGTGCATCACGTTCTGCTTCGCTCGCAGGCAGGACACCGTTAATGACTAAATACTGATTTTTAAGGCCAATAGCTGATAATTCGTCATGAGTACGAGCGACTTCCTGCAGTGTTGATTTTTGCAATCGCGCGACCAGCACAAGGCGAGTTCGTTCAGGATCGGATAATGCCTCAACCGCATGAGCATATTGCTCGCGTTGTTTTTCCAGCCCAGCCATTGGACCAAGACAGGAAGCACCATCCGGGTTACTTTCGATGAAGCTGCTCCAGGCTCCGGGAAGCTGAAGAAGGCGAATAGTGTGGCCAGTTGGGGCAGTATCAAAAATGATGTGATCAAAGCGGGTCAGCAGAGAAGCGTCAGTCAGTAAGCCAGTAAACTCGTCGAATGCAGCGATCTCTGTCGTACAAGCTCCTGAAAGCTGTTCACTGATGCTGTTAACAACGTCATCAGGCAAAAGACCTTTAATAGGGTCAACGATTCTGGCGCGGTATTGCTGGGCGGCGTCCTGCGGGTCAATCTCCAGAGCCGAAAGACCAGACACAGCAGTCACGGGCTGGATAGTGTTACCGATAGTCTGATCGAATACCTGACCGACATTGGAAGCCGGGTCGGTACTGACAAGCAGAACACGCTTTCCCAGTTCAGCCAGACGTATAGCCGTTGCGCAGGAAATCGAAGTTTTGCCTACACCTCCCTTACCGGTGAAAAACAGGTAAGACGGGATATTCTCTAAGAATTTCATATGTCCTCCTGACATACTCAACAACAGGAAGTTTTACCACCACAGCAACTGGTGGAAGCTAAACCCACCTTTTCCAGCGGTATACCAAACCAGCGAGCCAGTTCAGCGCGTTTTGGGTATCGCCCGGCCATCACCGTTTCACCATCAAGCAACAGCAGCGGAAGCCCTTCAGCTCCAGAAGCCTCAAGGAATGCTTTCGCTTTTTCGTTCTCAACGAAGCTCATAGGCTGCTGCGCCAGGTTATAACGTTCGATCTGAACCCCACGCCCTTTCAGCCATTGCACATCAGCAGAAAAATTGACCAAAACCTGATCGACATCTGAACCACAAACGCCGGTACTGCAGCACATCGCCGGATCAAACACCGTTAACATTTTCATCTTTAACACCTCATATTCGTAAAAACATATATGTACAGGCAAAATTTTTAGATACAAACAGCCTTACCGCTGCCAGAGCAGTTGGCCGATGCCAGCTTACGGGCGATGGCCTGTACGTCGTCCTGTTGACTTAACCAGGCCTGCTCAATCACCAGGGCAGCCCAGGAAGGAATATGCGGGGATAAGCGATAATGAACCCATTTCCCCTGCTTGCGATCCAGCAACAGGCCACTTTCCCGAAGCATCGCCAGATGGCGGGAGGTCTTGGGTTGTGATTGTTCCAGCGCTGTGCAGAGATCGCATACGCACAGCTCCCCCATCTCCCTGAGCAGTAGCACGATACCCAGGCGGGTTTCATCAGATAGTATTTTGAAAAGTTGTAGGGATGCAATTTCTGGCATTATGTACTCCTGCTATGAATGGGTATTGTCTCTCCACCAAAACAAGAAGTCAAAATCATATGTGTTTTCTCGCATGTGAGTGCAGGTGTCACTATGCGGTTGAAAAACGACCTGATGTGCGATCGTTACGTTAGTTGGGTAGGTAAAAAAGTCATTTGAGGCTAAAACATTGCTTAGTGCGGGCTTTCAGTTCATAGAGAAGAATGAATAATATCAATTATAACAATTGGTTATTTCCTTAGCGTACGTTTTCGTTCCATTGGCCCTCAGACCCCAAGAACAAGTGCTTCAAGTCTACTTATTAAAATGTACCTTTGAAAAAGTAGACTTTCTGCGGTACGCTCTGACAGTAAGTTTGCCCCCGATTTTTTACGCAGCGCGCCGGACGGAGCCCGACATGATCCTGATTCCCGATGACGAACCGGAGCTGAGTCTGCCCGCAGCCAGTGAGGAATTCCTGCCGGCGCTGTCAGGTGAGAATGCCCCGGTCAGCCCGGCCCGGGCCTACCTGCTTTCACTCAATTCCCACCGCAGCCGGCAGACCATGGCCTCGTTCCTGAACATCGTCGCCGTTATGCTCGGAGCTGCCTCCCTGGAGTCCTGCAGCTGGGGCAGCCTGCGGCGCCATCACGTGATGGCCGTGACCGAACTGCTGCGCGACACCGGCCGGGCCACCGCCACCGTCAACACCTATCTTTCGGCACTCAAGGGCGTGGCGAAGGAAGCCTGGATGCTCAGGCTGATGGACGTGGAGAGCTTCCAGCACATCCGGGCGGTCCGTAACCTGCGCGGCAGCCGTCTTCCGCGCGGCCGGGCCCTGCCGCCGGAGGAGATCCGGGCGCTGTTCGGTGCTTGCGAGGCCGATGACTCCAGCATTGGGGTGCGCGATGCGGCGATGCTGGGTGTCATTCTCGGCTGCGGCCTGCGACGCTCGGAGGCCGTGGGGCTCGATTTGTGTGACATTGTCACAGATGAGCGGGCGCTCAGGGTACTGGGTAAGGGGAACAAGGAAAGGCTGGCCTATATGCCGGCGGGCACCTGGCAGCGGCTCAGAAAGTGGATCGATGACGTGCGGGGAGAAAAAGACGGGCCGCTGTTCACCCGTATCCGCCGCTTTGACACCCTGACGAACGACCGGCTTACCGACCAGACGGTGTACCATGTCCTGCAGGTGCGCCAGCGCCTGGCTGGGATTGCAAAATGCGCACCGCACGATTTAAGGCGAACCTTTGCGACCTCCATGCTGGATAACGGCGAGGACTTAATCACTGTAAAGGATGCCATGGGGCATGCCAGCGTCACCACCACCCAGCAGTACGATCGCCGCGGCGAAGCGCGCCTGCGCACGGCTCGTGACCGTCTGGATCTGATATGAACTTAATAACATACCAAGATGATAAGTTAACAAGATAGTGTGCAAAGATGCTCGCAGGCTGCGCGATTTTCTCGAATGGTTCAACAGTGGAACTTCCGTTAAAGTAGGTCTGCCGGTTATCCTGCTTCCCCTTCTGAACCGGGGTGGTTTGGATATGCGGGATGGCCGGTCCTTTTCGTTCTTTCGCCGGGTACCATATGTGATTTTGAGGGTTATGAAGCGTGAAAATCTTCTGCAACTTCAGAAAAGTAGCTGAGTAACCGGGTATCTCTCGCTGGCATACGTTCATGAGCCGGTGTTATCAGCCCCATCAGCAGAAAGCGGCCGCTATCCCACATGTGTTCTGTGTAAATGAGATAATGATCTGAGGTACGGTTGTAATTCTCTTGTCTGGCACTCCAGGTGAGCTGGAAATGCAGATTAACGTGAATATGCTGGACGTTAGCATCGACAGCGAATGGCGGGAAATCAAAGGGGGCGTCCCTTCCAAGGAGATTCGACGGTGCGCCAGTTGATTTATACGTGATGAACTCTGCCTGTAGCTGACTCTCCAGCTCAGGGTAAACGGCAAACGTGGGCTGGAAAAACGAATCCCACGTGACATGACTGTACTCAGCCGTTAACGCCATTTGGCCGCAGCCCTGTCGCCTGAATCCAGCAGGTGATTCATGGCCGAGAGGTTGATTCCAGAGTCACGCACTTCTGTCGTTCGCGTGATTTGATCAATCAGACTAAGGTAGTTTTTGGTCGCAAGACTGACCATCTTAATGGCCTTAAAGAACGCAAACTCAACAGAATTCCTGTCATACGACTGAATGATGTTTTTTTCCGGCAACATCAGAACAAAGGACTCTGCGATACCTGCGACATGGATAGTATGATTTCTGATGTCGCTGGCGACTTTGATAGCGCCGGAGAAATCGCTGTCTGCATACCGGGCCAGCTCAATGCGACTTGAGCGTAATTCTTCAGCTACGTCATTGAGAGCAACAGTGAGCTCGCTGATATCGGTTTTGTTGACTCTGGAGCCCATTTCGTAAACCCGTTCAACAATCGTAGGCTGACACGCAACCGCTTTGGGTTGCGGCTGGAAACTGGCAAGAACCAGTGCCACTGCGGCCTGCAAGTGCTGGATTTTAAATTTCACGACGACGGACTCCATAATCATCATCTCTCGACGAGGCGCTGCATTTTACTACTGAACTTAACTATATGCTAAAAAAAGTTGGTTGCATATGTGGCTGGCACAGCAAACAGGAAATTGAAATCCTCTATCTGGCCGTGGCTTTCAGGATTGCTGCCTGGAGTCTTTCAGCGGTTACGGCTTCCGGGAAAACCGTGATGGTATCAGGAGTCGCTCCGCTAACGGGCATGACGATGATCCCCGGCGTTCCGGTGAGTCCCAGCGCCTCAGCCAGGTTACTGTTTTTCTCCAGGGATGCGGTATGGTCGCCAGGAGCTGGGGTGGTCAGTCCCGCCTTTGACGCTGCTCCGTGAATATCCTCCGCCGTCAGTTTGCCTTCATTATGACCGGTGGCGTAGATGGCATTGTGATAGGTGACATAGGCCTGCGGCCCTTTCTTTTGCCAGACCGTCAGCCCCTGCTGTGCTGCCTGAAATGAAGCTTCCCAGCGACCACCAAAAATTGGCCACTCCTTAAAGTGGTAGCGGACGTCCGGCTGCGCTTTCATAACCTTCTCCAGCTCCGGCGCAAAGCGGCTGCAGAACACGCACTGGTAATCAAAGAATTCAATCACCGCGACTTTTGCATTTTCAGGCCCGTAAGCCGGTGTGTCCGGATCATGCAGAAGGTTCGCCTGATTCTCCATCACGCTGAGTGCAAACATTTTCTGCTTACGTACCTCCTGCTGTTCCTGCAGCTTTTGACTGACCGTCACGAGAATCTCCGGGTGGGAGATCAGATAGTCGGCAGCGATTTCTCCGATACGAGCCTCCTGCTCCGGACTGAATACCGCCTGAGGGGCCGAAGCGTGTGCCATTGAAACAAAGCCAATGTATGTTGTAACTATTAATGCAGTTAATTTGTTTGCTTTCATAGATTGATTCTCATGGTCAAAAGGGGATTAACGTTCTTTCTGAATGGTTCGGGTGAGAGTCTGTTCTTCACGCTCCGGCGTGCGGCCGCGTTCAGTATTTTCTGCCGCCCTGAGCATGTCGCGTTCCGCGTTTGCCAGATCTGCAATCACACGCGATGCCCGCGACTGTTCACCGGATGCCTTGTCAGCACCTTCCAGCTCACTTCTGACGCCTGCAGCGGCTTTTATTTCCCGTCCATCGGTGTTTTCCTCACCTCTCACCCTGGCGATTACATCTGCATCCGGGTTGAGTGGTTCCGGTTTACGCGGGTTAATGTCTTCCGGTTTCAGTCTGATCACCTCTTCCTGTGGAACTTCCGCTACCGGCTCGGCAGACGCTGTCGGTTTCTCCGGTACTGCTGCCTTATTCACGCCAGCAGTACCGGCCATCTGCTGAACCAGAACCTGCAGCTCGCTGATCGTGGCGGGCGGTACCGGCATGCTGGCCAGCAGACGCGGCAGCTCTGGTGCTGTCGTGTGCAGGGCCAGGGTAATGACTCCAATTTACTGATAGTGTTTTATGTTCAGATAGTGCCCGATGACTTTGTCATGCAGCTCCACCGATTTGGAGAACGACAGGGACTTCCTGCCCAGCCTTGCCAGATGCTGTCTCAGATTCAGGTTGTGTCGCTCAATTCGCTGCGTGTAACGCTTACTGATGACGTGCAGTTTTCCCTTCAGACGTGACTCATACATCGGCCAGCCGTCCGTCATCCATATCACCACGTCAAAAACTGACAGCAGGCTCAGAAGACGCTCCAGTGTGGCCATAGTGCGTTCACCGAAAACGTGGGCTACCACCGCCCTGCGTATCCTGTCATACGCGTAAAACAGCCAGCGCTGACGTAATTTTGCACCGACGTAGCCCCATTGCTCGTCCATCTCCGCACAGACAATGACATCACTGCCCGGCTGTATCCGGGAGGTTACTGACTGCGGCCTGAGTTTTTTAAATGGCGCAAAATGGTGTTGAGGCCCACGCCCATTAGTCGTGCGGTGGCACGGCAACCGACGCCGTTCATAGCCATATCAATGATTTTCTGGTGTGTACCGGGCTGAGAAGCGGCATAAGTGAAGGTGAGCTGCCATGTTTTACGGCAGTGAGAGCAGAGATAACGTTGATGCCCGGCAGTACTTTTGCCATTACGCATCACGCCTTCAGTAGCGGAACAGGAGGGACAGCAGACGGAGACTGAAGCCACGGGAGCACCTCAAAAACACCATTATACACTAAATCAGCAAGTTGGCAGCATTGCC
>NZ_JAOWGT010000072.1:0-46929 GCF_030333005.1 Citrobacter sp. Cpo030
ACGCTTACCGCTCATGGGCACCTCTCTTTAAGCCATCTTAAATGACTCTGAGGTGTCTGTTAAACCCGTGGCGATTCACATTGATTAATAAGCATCATTGAGGAATTCTACCACTTCGTCAACATGCGACTATCATAGAAACATTCAGAGGTTTCTGAACGGTTGTTGACGCTTAGCCGTTGACCAACGGCAAGCGCTGATTGGGTAAAAAAGGTTATATAAGAATTTGTCACTCTTGGGCGAAGCATGTCTTGAAGAGTGTCTGCTTTTGGCACAAAGTGGACCCTGAAGAATGAGTTCTATCCTCGTGGTTCACTAAGTGCAGTAAGTTCTACTCGAATTCTGCTACCCATTTGTCCAACATATCTGCCCATTCCTGCATCATAACCTTTCGCTCATCAAGATAAGTTGCATGGTTGTATGTGCGACGAACATTGTTGGTATCAGCGTGTGCAAGTTGGGCCTCAATAGCATCAGGTCGATAGCCCATTTCGTTTAAACGCGTACTTCCTGTAGTTCGGGTAGCATGGGGACTATAAATACCACTCCATCCGAGGCTTTTAAGTAGCTGGCGCAGCGAGTGCGATGTCATTGGCCCTAGCGGATTATCTCTGCCCGGGAAAAGGTGCTGCCGATGCCCGGTTAACCCCTGTAGTGTTCTGAGCATTTTGACAGCTTGGAAGGGGAGGGGAATAACATGTTCTCTGCGGGCTTTCATTCGCGCTGCCGGAATGGTCCATAGGGCGTTATTAAGATCGAATTCTGTCCATTCTGCTTCGGTGGCTTCTGCAGGACGCGCCAATGTCCACCACATAAGCCACATGCAATAGTTAACCTGATACGAGCCACGACTATTGTCAAAACAGCTTAGTAACTTTCCGATTTGCTGAGGATTTAGTGCCTGTTTGTGCTGTGTCTTATTAGCCGGAAGGGCCTTGCGCACAGGCCATACGGGATCGCTATCAGCTCTAAGCGTCGCGACTGCCAACTCAAAAACTGATGAAATGGTGCGACGGGCTTCAGCGGCAACTGTTGGTGCTCCTCGTTTAGCGGTTTCCTGAAGAATTTTAAGTATATGGTGTGGAGTGATCTCTCTGACAGGGAGCTTACCGATGGCGGGAAAAACCACACGTTCAAGCATATCCAGTCGCCGCGTTTTGGTGATTTCGGCCCAGTCTTTCATCTGCAACCACTCTTTAGCGATCAGCTCAAAGGTGTTGGATGCGTCGTTGACCTTGCGGATCTTATCTAATTGGCGAGCCTGTGTCGGGCTAACTCCATCCGCGACTTGTTTACGCGCTTGCTCACATTTTTCGCGAGCTTCGGCAAGTTTGACCGTTGGGTACTCACCCAACGCGAACATGCTGGATTTGCCGTTGAGTTTAAACCGATAGCGCCAGGCCTTTCTGCCATTGGGTTTAACTTCCAGGTAGAGACCGTTGAAATCATTAAGTCGATAGAGTTTTTCTTTCGGCTTGGCAGTGCGGCATTGTGTATCGGTGAGCATAACGGGGCCTTGTTTATTTATTATACCGTTATTGTACTCACTTAAAATGAGGATGGAAGAATGTTGTACTCATCCATGTACTCATTTTTGACAGCGTTGTTGCGAGATGAGTTGAGACATTATGAAATAAAAAATCCACGCAATTGCGTGGATTCTATGGCTTTTTTTGATTCTCATGAGGTTCAGCGAAACCTCATGAGACAACAAATTTTATTTAGACGTTGAACAGGAAGTTCATGATATCGCCATCTTTGACGATATAGTCCTTACCTTCGGCACGCATTTTCCCAGCTTCTTTCGCACCTTGCTCACCTTTATAGGTGATGAAATCTTCAAACGCGATGGTTTGTGCGCGGATAAAGCCTTTCTCGAAGTCGGTATGGATTTTACCGGCTGCCTGCGGAGCCGTGGCACCGACAGGAATGGTCCAGGCACGGACTTCTTTCACGCCAGCAGTGAAGTAGGTCTGCAGGTTCAGCAATTCGTAGCCAGCACGGATAACGCGGTTCAGGCCCGGCTCTTCCAGACCCATTTCAGCCATGAATTCTTCACGGTCAGCATCATCGAGTTCAGCGATGTCAGCTTCAACGGCAGCGCAAACGGCAACCACAACAGAACCTTCGGCAGCCGCGATTTCGCGCACTTTATCTAGGTATGGGTTGTTTTCAAAACCGTCTTCGTTGACGTTGGCGATGTACATTGTTGGCTTCAGCGTCAGGAAGCTCAGGTATTTGATGGCCGCTTTGTCTTCGTCAGTCAGCGTTTTCAGCGCGCGCAGCATGCCAGCGTTTTCCAGCTGTGGCAGGCATTTTTCCAGCGCAGCCAGCTCTGCTTTAGCGTCTTTGTCGCCGCCTTTGGCCTTCTTCTGCACGCGATGGATAGCGCGCTCACAGGTATCGAGGTCGGACAACGCCAGCTCGGTATTGATAACTTCAATGTCGTCAGCCGGATCCACTTTGTTATTAACGTGGATGATGTTGTCGTTTTCAAAGCAACGCACCACGTGGCCGATAGCTTCGGTTTCACGGATGTTGGTCAGGAATTGGTTACCCAGACCTTCACCTTTGGACGCACCTTTTACCAGGCCGGCGATGTCGACGAATTCCATCGTTGTTGGCAGGATACGCTGCGGTTTGACGATTTCGGCCAGCTGATCCAGACGCGGATCGGGCATCGGGACAACACCGGTGTTCGGCTCGATAGTACAGAACGGGAAGTTTGCCGCTTCAATACCCGCTTTTGTGAGCGCGTTGAACAGGGTGGATTTGCCTACGTTTGGCAAACCGACGATACCGCATTTGAATCCCATGTTTAAATCACCTTAATCTTTTGATATTCAACCTGTTATGGAAAACAGATTGTAGAAATGTAAATAACTTTGCCTATTATACACAGCACGCGAGAAAAATGCCGCACATCGCTGCTTATTGCGCTTTAAAGGTGTGTAACCGGCTCGTCGCTTTGGTCAGGCCGTCTTTGAACAAAATCTCGGTACAACGTGCCGCTTCGTCAATTGCTTCATCAATTAACTTCTGTTCTGAAACAGGCGGTTTGCCTAAAACAAATCCGACAACTTTGTTTTTATCGCCCGGATGGCCAATTCCAACGCGTAAACGATGAAAGTTGGGGTTATTACCTAACTTGCTGATGATGTCTTTCAGGCCATTATGTCCGCCATGACCGCCGCCAAGCTTAAATTTGGCCACGCCAGGGGGCAGGTCTAACTCATCGTGTGCGACCAAAATTTCATCGGGGTTAATACGATAAAAACTGGCCATCGCACCGACAGCCTTGCCGCTCAGATTCATAAATGTGGTTGGCACCAGCAGACGGACGTCTTCACCTTCAAGCGTAACTCTGGAGGTGTAGCCGAAGAATTTCGGCTCATCGCGCAGGGGAGCGCGTAATCTTTCTGCCAGCAGATCGACATACCATGCGCCTGCATTGTGTCGCGTTGCCGCATACTCTGCGCCGGGGTTCGCCAGGCCAACAATCAATTTAATCGCCACGTGTTTTGTCCTGAGTGTTTCGATAAACGACGTGTAGTTTACTGTCTGACGCTGCTGTTGACAAAAAACTGCGTGCTTATCGCAAAAAGCTGAATAATTGCAGAAATGGACTATTAGAAAATGAGTGTGTTCAGTGGCTTATTTGTAAAGTTTTGTTGCGTGAGTGTTTGTAATTGTGATCGCTCCCGCACTTGCGAACGGCAGTGTTGTCTATACTTTACACATAAGGATTAGGGGTATTCCCTGTAACAACCCAAAGTTCCGGAGGTGACACATGAAACGCAAAAACGCTTCGTTACTCGGTAACGTGCTCATGGCTTTAGGGTTGGTGGTGATGGTGGGTGGTGTTGGTTACTCTATTTTAAACCAACTGCCGCAATTTAATCTGCCACAGTTTTTCGCACATGGTGCCGTGCTCAGTATTTTTGTTGGTGGTGTCCTTTGGTTGGCGGGTGCCAGAGTGGGGGGGCACGAACAAATCAGCGATCGTTACTGGTGGGTGCGCCATTATGACAAACGCTGCCGTCGCGGTGATACCAATCATCGGCATAACTAAATAGCTCTCCCAACTCGGAGTGCGGTTGTTTGAACACAAAGTCCTGGTTTAAAAACCAGGGCTCTGCTTGTTCGTCAGTACTGGATTAAACGACTTCTACCTTTGGTGGCATACTACAAAGAAACGTTATTCGAATAACCGATAATGTAACGCTTTGATCGCGCTGTCTGCATTGTCAGCCGGTAACAGGATGCTCAGGTTGTCGTTTGACGCCCCATGGCAAATCATTCGTACCGTATGCTCTTCAAGCCAGGCAAAAACGTCTTTGCAAACTCCCGCAGCCTGTGTGAGTTGATTCCCCACCAAAGTGACCAACGCCAGTCCGGTTTCCACTTCCACACGACAGTGGGAGGACAAGGCGGTAAACAATGCGGTGGTCAGCACATGGTCTTCACCTGAGGTTGCATGAGTGGCGTCCAGCGCCAGCGCAATACTATTCTCTGAGGTTGTAACCAAATCCACCGCGACCGCATGGCGAGCTAAAATGGCGAAGGACTGCGCCAGGAAAGAACAGGAAGGTTGCTTCTCCAGACTGTGTAACCGCAACAGCGTCTGTTTACGACGAACTGCGAGCGCACGATAGCGAGGTGGATTATCGGTGGTGTTGTGCACCAGCGTACCTCCGGCGGCAGTATCCTTACTTGAGCCAACAAAGACCGGAATGCTTTTACGCATTGCCGGGAGCAGTGTCGCCGGGTGGAGGACCTTCGCACCGTAGGCGGCCATATCGCTGGCCTCGGAAAATGAGATATGGTCGATTCGTTTGGCCCGCGGCGCAATGCGTGGGTCGGTGGTGTAGATCCCTGCGACGTCGGTCCAGATGTCAACGCGTGCGGCGTGAAGTGCCTCACCGAGAAGTGTTGCCGTGTAATCACTACCGCCGCGTCCAAGCGTTGTGGTGTGTCCTGCGGCATCACGCCCGATAAATCCCTGAGTCACCATAATCGCTTGCTCAAGACGAGGACGCAGGTGAGTCTCCACCTGGTGGTGCAGTGTGCCAAGCTCGGGTTCGGCACAGCCGAAGTTCGAGTTAGTACGCATCACACTACGGGCGTCAAACCACCCAGCCTCGGCATGCCGTTCACGTAAGACTTCAGTAAAAAGTAGCGAGGACATCAGCTCGCCATGGCTGACTAATTCATCGCTTAACGCATCAGACGGCGAAACCATCGCCGTTTGTGCAAGACGACGTATGTTGTTGAGAAGATTATCGATTTCCGTGCTGATAACGGACGGCTGCTTCAGGCGGGAAATAATGTTGTATTGAATGGCGCGTAAAGTCTCAATCTTATCTAATTGTTGATGTGTTTCCAGACCTTCAGAAAGCTCAACCAGTAAGTTTGTCACGCCTGCTGAAGCAGACAAAACGACTAAACGGACATCTTGATCAGCAAGGACAATGCTGGCGCTTCGATTCATCGCATCAAAATCAGCGACGCTGGTGCCGCCAAATTTGGCAACGACGGATGGTGGATAAATGCGAGTCATAACAATCTCATATCAGGGCGCCATAAAAGTATGGCTAGAAAATTTTCATTCTCGGCATAAGGGAACGAAGTTCGCCTTACGAAATGTCCGCCCGCGAACATTTCTGCTGACAACCCAGGGAATACCTGTTGTCGATAACGCGTGTCGCCTGTACGCGTTATCGGGTGCTGCGCATTAATTTTATCTACATAGCCTGTAAATAAGCGCGCCATACTAAGTGATTTATATTTAGGGATCGACTTTTTTATTCGATTTATCGACAAATAAGTGAAAAATCATGTCATCACAAGATATCGCGAGCATCATTAATGGTAAAAACGTGTAAAAAAATAATAAAAACACGAAAATCTCATGGTTTTTATTAGATTGTCTGCGTTGCAATTAGCTACAACATTGTTAATTAAATAGCTATATTTCTTTAGGATTTAGTAATTGCAGATAGTTGTTTCGCTTTGATTTTTAAGGAAAAAGTTGCTGCTTTTGATGCCAAAAAATAAATGATTGAGTCCTAAGCTAAAACAACATATATTAGCCGCGCTTTTTTACAGGTAATCCTTATAACCATTTATTCAATCAGGCGTTAATCTACACCTGGTTGTAGGAGTGATATGATGACGGATAAAGTCCGTATTGATACTTTAAGTGCTAATTCATTACCGCAGAGCAATGATACCTTTTTAGCAAGACAGGCTGAGTTTGAATCTAATGTCCGCAGCTATCCACGTAAACTGCCATTAGCGATCGCTAAAGCGCAGGGCGTCTGGATTACTGATGTAGAAAATAATCAATATCTTGATTGCCTGGCAGGTGCCGGAACCCTGGCGCTTGGTCATAACCATCCTGAAGTGCTGCAGAGCATTCAAAGTGTCATCACAAGCGGCTTACCGTTACATACGCTTGACCTTACCACGCCGTTAAAAGATGAATTCTCATCATATTTACTTTCTTTATTACCGGGTCAGGGCAAAGAATATTGCCTGCAGTTTACCGGGCCGTCCGGTGCCGATGCCGTTGAAGCCGCGCTGAAGCTGGCGAAGAAAGTCACCGGCCGTTCCAGCATCATCAGTTTCTCCGGCGGCTACCACGGGATGACCCACGGCGCGCTGTCCGTGACCGGCAACCTGTCGCCGAAAGAAGCGGTCAGCAACATGATGGCGGAAGTGCAGTTTATGCCGTATCCGCATCAGTACCGTTGCCCGCTGGGTATCGGCGGCGACGCTGGCGTCAAAGCATTAACCTACTACTTCGAAAACCTGATCAACGACGTTGAAAGCGGCGTGCGTAAACCGGCTGCCGTGATCCTCGAAGCGGTGCAGGGAGAAGGTGGCGTGAATCCGGCTCCGGTCGAGTGGCTGCAGCGCATTCGTGAAGTGACGCAGGAACACGGCATTCTGCTGATCATCGATGAAGTTCAGGCGGGTTTTGCACGTACCGGTAAACTGTTCGCCTTCGAACATGCCGGTATTGAGCCAGATATCATCGTGATGTCCAAAGCGGTTGGCGGCGGTCTGCCGTTGGCGGTGCTGGGTATTAAGAAGAAGTTCGATGCGTGGGCTCCGGGCCACCACACTGGCACCTTCCGCGGCAACCAGCTGGCGATGGCGACCGGTCTGACAACGCTGAAGATCCTCAAAGACGACAACATTGCCGATAAAGTTGCTGCCCAGGGCGAGTGGCTGAAAGGCAAACTGGCTGACCTGCAGAAACGCTACCCGGTGATCGGCCAGGTGCGCGGTCTGGGTCTGATGATCGGCCTGGAGATCGTGAAGCCGAACGAAGCGCAGGATCACATGGGTTGCTACCCGGCCGATGGCGAGCTGTCAGCACTGTTGCAGAAAAAATGCTTCGAAAACGGGCTGATTCTGGAGCGCGGTGGCCGCAACGGTTGCGTGCTGCGCCTGCTGCCGTCTCTGCTGATCACCAACGCTGAGCTGGAAATCTTCCTCGATAAATTCGAAAACGCCCTGCTGGGCGCTGGCGTGAAGCCGGTTTAAACGGAGTTGGATCGAATGTCAGACGTAAACCCGATTCTGTCCGGCTCGGCGCAAAGCATTGCAGCTTATCAGGACGCTATCGAGCAGAGTACGCAAGCGGTCGTTGAATGGTTGAAGCAGCCTGAGATGTATCAGGGTAAAACCGTTGAGCAACTGCGTGAACGTATCAACCTGAATTTTACGTCTCAGGGCCTGGGCAACCAGGCCGCTATTGAGCGTGCGGTTGAATACTTTCTCAAAGACAGCTTGTTGGTTCACCACGCGCAGTGCGTGGCACATCTGCACTGCCCGAGCCTGGTAATAAGCCAGGCGGCGGAAGTGCTGATCAACGCCACCAACCAGAGTATGGACTCCTGGGACCAGAGCCCGTCGGCCACCATCATCGAGATCAAGCTGATCGAGTGGTTGCGTGAGCAGATTGGATACCCGGCAGGCGATGCGGGCGTATTCACCAGCGGCGGTACACAGAGTAACCTGATGGGCCTGATGCTGGCGCGTGATGCTTTCTTCGCTCGCCAGGGGCACTCCATTCAGCAGGATGGTCTGACCGGTGATCTGAGTAAAATCAAAGTGTTCTGCTCTGAAAGCGCGCACTTCTCTGTGCAGAAGAACATGGCGCTGATGGGGCTGGGCTACCGTTCCGTCACCCAGGTGAAGACCGATGCGTTTTCACGCATGGATCTGGCTGACCTGAAAGACAAGCTGGCCCAGGCGAAAGCCAACGGTGAGCAGGTGATGGCAATCGTCGCCACTGCCGGTACTACCGATGCGGGCGCAATCGATCCGTTAGCGGATATTGCAGCGCTGGCTGCAGAACATCAGATCTGGATGCACGTGGATGCAGCATGGGGCGGGGCGTTACTGCTTTCTGATAAGTACCGTGACTTCCTGAACGGCCTTGAACTGGCAGATTCCGTGACGCTGGATTTCCACAAGCAGTTCTTCCAGACCATCAGTTGCGGTGCGTTCCTGTTAAAAGATGCGCGCCACTACGAGCTGATGCGTTACCAGGCGGCGTACCTGAACTCTGATTTCGATGAAGAGGCTGGCGTACCAAACCTGGTATCGAAGTCGCTGCAGACCACGCGTCGTTTCGATGCGCTGAAGCTGTGGATGGGCCTCGAAGCGCTGGGCAAAAAGCAGTATGCCGAGATCATTGATAACGGTGTGACGCTGGCGCGTGATGTTGCTGAGTTTGTCAAAACCCAGCCGCATCTTGAACTGGTGATGGAACCACAGCTGGCAAGCGTGCTGTTCCGCTTCCGCCCGCAAAGTGACGACGTGGCATTTGTCGCGCTGCTGAACCAGCGTATTGGCGACGTTCTGCTGGCTTCTGGTAGCGCCAACGTCGGCGTGACCGAAGCCGATGGTGTCACCTGCCTGAAGCTAACGCTGCTCAATCCGACCGTGTGCCTAGAGGATGTCAAAGTCCTGCTGGCAAGCGTGAAGGCAACGGCTGAGCAGCTGCTGAAAGCGTAAGCTATAAGCTTGTTATAAAAATGGCTCCCACGTACGGGAGCCATTTTTTTGTCTGTCATTTGTAGCCCGGCGGCGTTTCGCCTGGCCGGGCTACACGTCAGCGGATATCTGCTAGCGCAGCATCTTTATTCGGGAAGAACGTCAGACGCCCGGCAATCGGCTGAATACCCGCGCGCGCCATGGTACGTAGCGGCTGGAATTCCAGATTACTGATGCGTAATTCACAACCTTCCGGCAGACGTTTTACAAAGCGCTGGAAAGCGTCCAGACCACCGGCATCCAGTACCGGGACCGCGTCCCACTTCAGGACTACGATGCGTTTACCTTCAATACGCGACTCGAGATCGGTAAATAATCCTTCCGCCGCGGCAAAGAACAGCGGACCAATTACGCGCAGCACCAGCACATCGTCCGGTGCGTCTACGTTGACCGGCGCCAGACGCGTCATGCGCGCAATACGACGCATAAACAGCAGAGAAGCGAGAACGATACCGACGCTGATGGCAATAACCATGTCGAACAGCACCGTCAGCGACATACACATCAGCATGACAATGATGTCGTCTTTCGGCGCATGACGCAGCAAATCCACCACTTTATGCGCTTCACTCATGTTCCATGCCACCATCAGCAGTAGGGCGGCCATGGCGGAAAGCGGTAACCAGGAAAGCAGCGGTGCAAGTACCAGCAGGGCGAGGATCACCAGAATCGCGTGGATAACCGCAGAGATTGGCGAGGTCGCCCCAGCGCGGACGTTTGCCGCAGAGCGGGCAATTGCTGCTGTGGCGGTGATACCGCCAAAGAACGGTGCCACGATGTTACCCAGCCCCTGGCCAATCAACTCGCTGTTAGCTTTATGCTTGGTGCCGGTCATCCCATCGAGTACGACGGCGCACAGCAGAGATTCAATTGCCCCCAGCATCGCCATCGAGAAGGCTGCCGGTAACAGCGCCTGTAACGAGCTCCAGCTCAGGGTAAAGTTTGATTCCGGCATATTCCACGGCAGGACCAACTGCGGCAGCAGTTGTGGGATACCGTTACCCTGTGAGCCGTCAGCCAGAATGTAGTGGAACTGCGAACCAATGGTGGCGACATGGCCGCCGGTCAGGTTCACGATACCCATTACCGCACAGCCAGCCAGCAGCGCGGGAAGGTGGCCCGGCAGTCGGATCCCCAGGCGCGGCCAGAAAATCAAGATCCCTAGCGTCACTACGCCAATGGCGGCATCACCGAAGTTAATGGTTGGCAAGGCCATAAACAGCGCGCCGACCTTTTGCAGGTAGTGCTCCGGGACATGGGCCATCTGCAGGCCAAGAAAATCTTTAATCTGCATGGTACCGATGGTGATACCAATACCCGATGTAAAACCTAACGTTACCGACACGGGGATATATTCGATCAGGCGGCCAAAACGAGCGAGGCCGAAAAGGATCAGGAATATCCCGGACATCAGCGTGGCAACCAGCAGGCCTGCCAGCCCAAACTGTTGCGACACCGGATACAGAATGACCACGAAGGCGGCGGTCGGGCCAGATACGCTAAAGCGTGAACCGCCGGTAAGGGCGATAACAATCCCAGCGACGGCTGAGGTATACAGGCCGTACTGTGGCGCAACGCCACTGCCTATTGCCAGGGCCATCGCCAGCGGAATGGCAATGATCCCAACGGTAATCCCGGCGATCAGATCGCGGGTAAAGCGAGAAGCGGTATATTTTTCTTTCCAACAAGCGTCGATGAGGGCGCGGAAAGGCATCACATGTGAGGAAAATAATCTGTTCACAATAATGTTTCATCCATGAGCGCATCATCTGTCAACTAAATGGCAGGTGAAGGAGGCATAAGTCATACAAATAAGTATTACAGATAAAAAAACCCGCCGCAGCGGGTTTTTGAGCCGGGCTCGATTAATGCTCGAACATGGCAGAGATGGATTCTTCGTTGCTGATACGACGAATCGCTTCGGCCAGCATACCCGACAGGGTCAATGTACGCACGTTTGGCAGTGCTTTGATTTCGTCAGTCAGTGGAATAGTGTCACAGACAACGACTTCATCAATCACTGAGTTGCGCAGGTTGTTTGCCGCATTACCTGAGAAGATCGGGTGAGTAGCGTAAGCAAATACGCGTTTAGCACCACGTTCTTTCAGTGCTTCTGCTGCTTTGCACAGCGTACCGCCGGTATCGATCATGTCATCAACCAGAACACAGTCACGACCTGCAACGTCACCAATAATGTGCATCACCTGAGAAACGTTCGCACGCGGGCGACGTTTGTCGATGATAGCCATGTCGGTATCGTTCAGCAGTTTAGCGATAGCGCGGGCACGCACGACGCCACCGATATCCGGAGAAACCACAATCGGGTTGTCCAGGTTCAGCTGCAGCATGTCTTCTAACAGGATCGGGCTACCGAATACGTTATCAACCGGTACGTCAAAGAAGCCCTGGATCTGTTCAGCATGCAGGTCAACGGTGAGGACGCGGTCAACGCCAACGCTGGACAGGAAATCAGCGACGACTTTAGCGGTAATCGGTACACGAGCGGAACGTACGCGACGATCCTGACGTGCATAGCCGAAGTAAGGAATAACGGCGGTGATACGGCCTGCGGAAGCACGGCGCAGCGCATCAACCATAACGACCAATTCCATCAGGTTGTCGTTAGTAGGGGCACAAGTGGACTGGATGATGAAAATATCACCACCGCGTACATTTTCATTAATTTGTACGCTGACTTCGCCGTCGCTAAAGCGACCTACAGCGGCGTCGCCGAGTGAAGTGTACAGGCGGTTGGCAATACGTTGTGCTAGTTCCGGGGTGGCGTTACCAGCAAAAAGCTTCATATCAGGCACGAGAAGAACCTCAGGCATGCGTCCATTGGTGGAAAGAATCTGCCGAAAACTGTGCGGGCCAGGCAGTATCCTCTCCATGCGGTGTATTAAAGAGCGCGATGCAACGTCTGGAACAGGGTGACGTTGTCACCGCAACTCAGCTTGCCCGGCTTACTCTTTATCTTTCGCGTTTCATTTGCGCTGGCATCAATTCCTCACACCAGTTACATACTGAAGTTGTATGCACCTGGCGATTCGTCGTTTCGCCATTTTCCTGAAACCCGAAGGATTTAGAGTAACGCTCTGTGCAATGGGGAGAGGTTGACGCCTTTCGCCACAAAGCCTTTGAGCCATTCCGGGGCTTGCTCAAGCACCTGGCGAGCACGAGACTCAGTGTCAAATTCAGCAAAGACACAAGCCCCTGTACCAGTCAGGCGCGACGGCGCGTATTCTAACAGCCAGGAAAGCGCCGCATCAACCTCGCGAAAACGTTTTCTTGCGATAACCTCGCAATCATTGCCGAATTCACATTTTAGTAACGTTTTTATTGACCTTTTTGGCGTGTTACGCGGGAGGTCGGGATCGTTAAAAATCACCGGCGTCGGAATACTGACTCCCGGGTGAGCAACCAGATACCATTTTTCCTCTGGCTCGACCGGTGTCAGAATTTCTCCTACGCCTTCGGCAAAGGCCGCATGGCCGCGCACGAATACGGGAACATCCGCCCCCAGCGTTAAGCCGAGTGCCGCCAGTTCATCAACCGAAAGTCCGCACTGCCAGAGATGATTCAGCGCCACCAGAACGGTTGCCGCATTAGACGAACCTCCGCCAAGACCGCCGCCCATCGGCAGGCGTTTGTCGATACTGATGTCCGCACCACTCCCTTTGGGAAGGCGATTGCTTTCAGATGCCGCTTTCATCAGCGAACGTGCCGCACGGACGATCAGATTGTCTTCATGCGCAACGCCTTCCACTGGGGTTAACAGGTGAATTTCGCCGTCGCTACGCGGTGTAATATCTATCGTGTCGCCATAATCAAGAAACTGAAATAAGGTCTGCAGCGTGTGGTAACCGTCCGCACGCTGTCCGGTGATGTATAAAAACAAATTCAGTTTTGCCGGAGAGGGCCAATGGGTCATCATTTCACAATCCAGTTATCCATTTTCAGCTTAATACGCTGGGAACCGTCAGACAGCTCCATGTTTGCTGGCATCGCAGGCTGGGTTTTGCTGTCGTAGGCGCTATAGACCACTTTCCAGTTTTTACCGTCTTTGCTGTAGTTCACTTCACTCAGACGATATTGGTCGTCGAGCTTATAATCGGTGGCGTCACCTGGCAGACCAAGGATCCATTGGCGCAAGCTGTTTAATGGGATAGGCATGCCGGTCAGTTTGCCAATCATCTCTTCAGCGTCGTCGGCGGTGTAATGCTTGCCTTTGTTATCGACCAGTTCGACGTTGCCAGGCTGCGCATTAAGTTCCAGTTCCGTGCTGCCCAGTGGGTTGGTCAGCAGGAGACGATAGCGATCCTGACCGGTTTGTTGCCAGAAAAAGCGGGCATACACTTTCTGTTGATCGGAAATATAGGCAAACGCACCACGCGTCTGATACTGGTTCAGGGCGCGAACTTCCTGTTGGTGCTGGCGCCACTGCGGAGAATCGGGGCTTTTACCGGGACCTTTAGGCGCGTTGAGCGTACAGGCAGTAAGAACCAGGGCCGCCAGCGGCAGCAGGCGAATCAGGCGAAAATCAGGCAGGGTCATAATGATGACAAATCCTTGAGATACGTTGCAGTTATAACTCTTAATGCTAGCGCCGCCATCAGACATCGTCTACGTTCAAGTTATCTTAAATCGCTTAAATTTGTGCACTAAGCTATTACTCCAAAAGGGGTCAGTCTCTTTTATTGACCGCACGCATCCTGTATGATGCACCCAGTCTAACCTTATCAACGCTGGTACTATTCCCGCACACATGACCCTTTTAGCGCTTGGTATTAACCATAAAACGGCACCTGTATCGCTGCGAGAACGCGTAACGTTTTCGCCGGATACGCTCGATCAGGCGCTGGACAGCCTGCTCGCGCAGCCAATGGTGCAGGGCGGGGTAGTGCTGTCGACGTGTAACCGCACGGAGCTGTATCTCAGCGTTGAAGAGCAGGATAACCTGCAAGAAGCGCTGGTTCGCTGGCTGTGTGAATACCATAACCTCAATGAAGAAGATCTGCGCAACAGCTTGTACTGGCACCAGGACAACGACGCAGTCAGTCATTTGATGCGTGTTGCCAGCGGTCTGGATTCATTGGTACTCGGTGAACCGCAAATTCTGGGGCAGGTGAAAAAAGCGTTTGCAGATTCGCAAAAAGGTCACCTGAACGCCAGTGCGCTGGAACGCATGTTCCAGAAATCATTCTCTGTCGCTAAACGTGTACGTACAGAAACTGACATCGGTGCCAGCGCCGTGTCGGTGGCGTTTGCTGCCTGTACCCTGGCGCGGCAGATATTTGAATCGCTGTCCACGGTAACCGTACTGTTGGTCGGCGCGGGCGAAACCATCGAGCTGGTCGCGCGACATCTGCGCGAGCACAAAGTGAAGAAGATGATCATCGCCAACCGTACGCGTGAGCGTGCGCAGGTGCTGGCGGATGAAGTCGGCGCTGAGGTGATTTCACTGAGTGATATCGACGCGCGTTTACAGGATGCCGATATCATTATTAGTTCTACCGCCAGTCCGCTGCCTATTATCGGCAAAGGAATGGTGGAACGTGCGCTTAAAAACCGCCGCAATCAGCCTATGTTGCTGGTGGATATCGCCGTACCGCGCGATGTCGAGCCGGAAGTGGGTAAATTGTCTAACGCCTATCTGTACAGCGTTGATGACCTGCAAAGCATCATTTCGCATAACCTGGCCCAGCGCAAAGCGGCGGCGGTGGAAGCCGAAACGATAGTGGAGCAGGAAGCCAGCGAGTTTATGGCCTGGCTACGCGCCCAGGGCGCAAGCGACACTATCCGCGAGTATCGCAGTCAGTCAGAACAGATCCGTGATGAACTGACCGCCAAAGCGTTGGCTGCTCTTCAACAGGGCGGTGATGCGCAAGCCATTATGCAGGATCTGGCCTGGAAACTGACCAATCGCCTGATTCATGCACCAACCAAATCACTTCAACAGGCCGCCCGTGACGGGGATAGTGAACGCCTGAATATTCTGCGCGACAGCCTCGGGCTGGAGTAGCAGCACACCAATCTTATTTTTTACAGGGTGCATTTACGCCTATGAAGCCTTCTATCGTTGCCAAACTGGAAGCCCTGCATGAACGCCATGAAGAAGTTCAGGCGCTGCTCGGTGATGCGGGGACTATCGCAGACCAGGATCGCTTTCGTGCGCTGTCGCGCGAATATGCGCAATTAAGCGATGTATCTCGCTGTTTTACGGACTGGCAACAGGTTCAGGAAGATATCGAGACGGCTCAGATGATGCTCGACGATCCTGAAATGCGTGAAATGGCGCAGGATGAACTGCGCGAAGCAAAAGAGAAATGTGAGCAGCTGGAACAGCATCTGCAGGTCCTGCTATTACCTAAAGATCCCGATGACGAACGTAACGCCTTCCTCGAAGTGCGCGCGGGAACCGGTGGTGATGAAGCGGCGCTGTTTGCCGGCGATCTGTTCCGCATGTACAGCCGCTACGCTGAATCGCGTCGCTGGCGGGTTGAGATCATGAGCGCCAGCGAAGGCGAGCATGGCGGGTTTAAAGAAGTCATTGCCAAGATTAGCGGCGAAGGCGTTTACGGGCGACTGAAGTTTGAGTCTGGCGGCCATCGCGTGCAGCGCGTACCTGCGACGGAATCGCAGGGGCGTATTCATACCTCTGCCTGTACGGTCGCGGTTATGCCGGAACTGCCGGATGCCGAACTGCCGGACATCAACCCGGCCGATCTGCGTATTGACACCTTCCGTTCATCAGGCGCGGGCGGTCAGCACGTTAACACCACCGACTCCGCAATCCGTATTACCCACTTACCGACCGGTATCGTAGTGGAATGCCAGGACGAACGTTCACAGCATAAAAACAAAGCCAAAGCGATGTCGGTGCTGGGGGCGCGTATTCGTGCCGCCGAAGTGGCAAGACGTCAACAGGCGGAAGCCTCTGAACGTCGTAACCTGTTGGGCAGTGGCGATCGCAGCGATCGTAACCGTACCTATAACTTCCCGCAGGGTCGTGTGACCGATCACCGCATTAACCTGACGCTCTACCGTCTGGATGAAGCGATGGAAGGCAAACTGGATATGCTCATTGAGCCGATTGTCCAGGAATACCAGGCCGACCAACTGGCGGCGTTGTCCGAGCAGGATTAATGGATTATCAGCACTGGCTGCGTGAAGCAATTAGCCAATTACAGGCAAGCGAAAGCCCGCGCCGTGACGCCGAGATTTTACTCGAGTTTGTTACTGGCAAAGGGCGCACCTTTATTCTGGCTTTCGGCGAAACGGAGTTAACCGAGGCGCAGCGTCAACAGCTTGATTCGTTACTGGAGCGGCGTCAGCGGGGAGAGCCGGTGGCGCACTTAACCGGCGTGCGTGAGTTCTGGTCGCTGCCGCTATTTGTGTCTCCAGCCACGCTTATTCCGCGTCCGGATACCGAGTGTCTGGTGGAGCAGGCGCTGGCTCGCCTGCCGGCCTCAGCGTGTCGTATTCTTGATTTAGGAACCGGCACGGGTGCCATTGCGCTGGCGCTGGCAACCGAGCGTCCGGATTGTGCAGTGACTGCTGTAGACCGCATGCCTGATGCCGTGGCACTGGCTATTCGCAACAAGCAACAACTGGGCATCGACAATGTTTGCGTGCTGCAAAGCAACTGGTTCAGCGCATTGCAGGGACAGCAGTTTGACATGATTGTCAGCAATCCGCCGTATATCGACGAGCAGGATCCGCACCTGGCACAAGGCGACGTTCGCTTTGAACCGCTGTCGGCACTGGTGGCGAGCGATCAGGGGCTGGCGGATATCGTGCATATCATTGACCAGTCTCAGCGCGTATTAACGCCCGGCGGCTATCTGTTGTTGGAACATGGTTGGCAACAGGGCGAGGCCGTCCGTGACGCTTTTACTCGTGCAGGTTACCTGGCGGTTGAAACCTGTCGTGACTATGGCGGCAACGAGCGAATTACGCTTGGACGCATCCCATCATGAGTACCTTCGGTGTGTTACTCAACGTCCATCTCATCAGCATTGCGCTTTCGGTTGGTTTGCTGACGCTGCGATTTTGGTGGCGTTACACCGACTCGCGCCTTGCCTGCGCGCGCTGGACGCGCATCGTGCCGCCGGTTGTCGATACCGTTTTATTACTCAGCGGCGTAGCGTTAATGGTTAAAGCGCACGTCCTGCCATTCACTGAGCACGGGACATGGCTGACTGAAAAGCTGTTTGGGGTTATCATTTACATCGTTTTGGGTTTTATTGCGCTCGATTATCGTCGGGCGCGCAGTCAGCAGGCGCGATTAATCGCTTTTCCGCTGGCGCTGGTGGTGCTGTACATCATCATTAAACTCGCCACCACAAAAATACCGTTACTGGGGTAAGCATGAGGTCGTTAGCTGATTTCGAATTTAATAAAGCGCCATTGTGTGATGGGATGATCCTGGCGTCGGAGTCTATCCGTCTGGATTTTCCAACACAAACTGTCTATGACGAACTGGAACATCTGGTCAGTCTGGCGCAAGAAGAAATTAGCCAGCTCCTGTCTCAGGATGAGCAACTGGAAAAACTGCTGGCACTTTTTTACGGCGAATGGGGGTTTACGGATACCCACGGCGTCTATCGTCTTTCTGATGCACTATGGCTTGATCAGGTACTGAAAAATCGTCAGGGCAGTGCCGTATCCCTGGGCGCGATCTTATTGTGGATTGCCAACCGACTGGAACTGCCGCTGGTGCCGGTGATTTTCCCGACACAACTCATCCTGCGTATTGAATCGCTCGATGGCGAAATGTGGCTAATCAATCCGTTCAATGGCGAAACGTTAAATGAGCACACGCTGGAAGTGTGGCTGAAGGGGAATATCAGCCCGGTCGCGGAGCTGTTTAACGAAGACCTGGATGAGGCGGATAATGCAGAAGTAATTCGAAAGCTGCTCGATACGCTGAAATCATCGCTGATGGAAGAGCGACAAATGGAGCTGGCGCTGCGTGCCAGCGAAGCACTATTACAGTTTAATCCTGAAGATCCGTATGAAATACGCGATCGTGGATTAATTTACGCGCAACTGGAGTGTGAGCATGTTGCGCTGACCGATTTAAGTTATTTCGTTGAACAGTGTCCGGAAGACCCGATCAGCGAAATGATTCGTGCGCAGATTAATACTATTTCGCACAAGCAAATTGTATTGCATTGATTAATGACACTTTACCTACCGTTTAAGGCGATCCTATGAAACAAAAAGTGGTTAGCATTGGCGACATCAACGTGGCAAATGACCTGCCGTTCGTGCTGTTTGGCGGAATGAACGTGCTGGAATCCCGCGATCTGGCGATGCGCATTTGTGAGCACTACGTAACCGTTACTCAAAAGCTGGGTATCCCTTACGTGTTCAAAGCCTCCTTTGATAAAGCCAACCGTTCTTCCATCCACTCTTACCGTGGACCGGGCCTTGAAGAAGGGATGAAAATCTTCCAGGAACTGAAGCAGACTTTTGGCGTAAAAGTGATCACCGACGTTCACGAAGCCAGCCAGGCTCAGCCTGTTGCTGACGTGGTGGATGTGATTCAGCTGCCGGCATTCCTCGCTCGTCAGACCGATCTGGTGGAAGCGATGGCGAAAACCGGTGCCGTTATCAACGTGAAAAAACCGCAGTTCGTAAGCCCGGGCCAGATGGGCAATATCGTGGATAAATTCCATGAAGGCGGCAACGACAAAGTAATTCTGTGCGACCGTGGCGCGAACTTTGGTTATGACAACCTGGTTGTGGATATGCTGGGCTTCAGCGTGATGAAGAAAGTTTCTGGCAACTCGCCGGTGATTTTTGACGTTACCCATGCGCTGCAATGCCGTGACCCGTTTGGCGCAGCAAGCGGCGGTCGTCGTGCGCAGGTTACCGAACTGGCGCGTGCCGGTATGGCGGTAGGTCTGGCCGGTCTGTTTATTGAAGCGCATCCGGATCCAGCCAATGCGAAATGCGATGGTCCATCCGCGCTGCCGCTGGCGAAACTGGAACAGTTCCTGACCCAGATTAAAGCGATTGATGACCTGGTAAAAAGCTTCGACGAGCTGGATACCGAGAACTAAGTCTGGTTTGACCGCCCGAGAGCCCAACGCTTATCGGGCCGACAAAACCGTAAGAAATGAAGTGAAACATACTCCAGGCCGGATAAGACGCATTGCGTCGTATCCGGCTTTTTTTCAGGCAAATATCGTCATCAGATAGGCGATAAACAGCGCCAGATGCGCCGCGCCGTTAAGCACGTTGGTGCGTCCGGTAGAGAAAGAGATATGACACAGTACCAGCGATGAAACCATCACAATCATCTCTGGCGCGCCCAGCGCAAAGACCAAATCATTCCCGGTTGCCCATGCGATCAGCGTTACGACCGGAACGGTCAGTGAAATGGTGGCTAACACCGAACCGAAGAACAAATTCATCGCCCGCTGAACCTGATTACTCAGAACCGCTTTCAGCGCGCCCAGACCCTCAGGAGAGAGGATCAGCAATGCGACCAGGAAACCGGTAAATGCCACTGGGGCATTCAGTTCAGTCAGCAATGTCTCCAGCGGGCTGGCGTTCATCTTGGTCACGGCGATTACAGCGATCAGATGAATGATAAGCCAGGCGGCGTGCCACATATTGCTGTGGGCTGACGGTTTACCGTGATGCGGATCGTCGTCGTCACCCTCGTCTTCATGCTCATAAATGAACAGACTCTGATGCGTTTTAGTTTGTATCAGCAAAAATACGCCGTACATCGCCGCAGAAATTAATGCCACTAATAGCGCCTGCGCGGTAGTGAAATTTGCACCCGGTAAAGCCATCGGGAACACCAGTACAATAATGGCCAGCGGAAACAGGGCGATTAAATACTGCTTAATACCAAATAGATTCATATACTGAGTGGCAAATTTACGGCCACCTAACAGTAATGAAAAACCGACCAGGCCGCCGGTTACGATCATAATGATTGAATATAGCGTATCGCGCATGAGCGTAGGCGCTGCATCGCCGGTCGCCATTAATGCGGAGATTAAGCTGACTTCAAGAATAACAACGGACAGGCTGAGGATCAGCGACCCGTAGGGTTCGCCAAGTCGATGTGCTAATACATCCGCATGACGGACAACGCTGAATGCGCTGCTTAATATACCAATAAGGGCCAGCGCATTAATACCGATGACCACTGGTAGTGACTGACTGCTCCCCCAGAAGAACAGTACTACCAGCGCCAAAATCGGGAAGACGAGAGAGGTCTCCTTGTGGCGGGTTTTTACCGCCTCATGTACTTGTGTCATTGAATTAATTCTCCGTCTCTGCAGGTATTTATACCCGTCATACTTCAAGTTGCTTATGCGTTGGCTACGCTCACTCACCCCAGTCACATAGTTATCTATGCTCCTGGGATTCACTCCCTTGCCGCCTTTAAGCAACTCGAATTATTTAGGGTATATAATTATAAAAAGTATTAAAGAATGTAAAAAATAACAGAAAACCTGGTTTTGTAGGTGACATTTTACGAAATTTTACTACATCGCTTATTTTTCCTCTCAAAGCGGTCAAAAACAAATTTCTTGTTTATAGACTGTTTAATTTACAGAAGGTTAGATGAAGAAAGTTTCTAAAAATGTCTATTGTTGGCGTATCGCCGCATTGTTAACCACACTTAAGGTTTAGCCTAAAAAGAGGAGTTCACAATGCCGTATAAATCTAAAAGCGATCTGCCTGACAGCGTGCAGCATGTTCTGCCAGCCCATGCTCAGGACATCTACAAAGAAGCTTTCAACAGCGCCTGGGAACAGTATAAAGATAAATCTGACCGTCGTGATGATGCCACCCGCGAAGAGACGGCGCACAAGGTGGCGTGGGCCGCGGTCAAAAATGATTATCAAAAAGGTGATGATGATAAATGGCATAAAAAGACGTAACAGTATCAATTATAATGCCTTTATGAACTAGCCAGCATCAGGGGTTAGCGAATCGTGCTACGCCGCGCCGTTGCTGGCTTGCAAGCGAGCGGTGAATTGCCTATTGTCCAGCTATTGGTTTCAAAATGAGCAGTAAAAAAGCCCGGAAGGCGTCAAAAAAGTTGTCGCAGGGAAGCAGCAGTGGCGGAGGTGTAAGGTGTTAACGCGTGATTTTTTATTGAATGCCGACTGTAAGACGGCATTTGGTGCTATTGAAGAATCACTACTCTGGTCAGCGGAACAACGTGCAGCCTCACTGGCTGCCACGCTCGCTTGCCGACCAGATGATGGACCGGTGTGGATCTTCGGTTATGGATCATTGATGTGGAACCCGGCCTTAGAATTTGAAGAGTCTTGTACCGGGACGTTAGTCGGCTGGCACCGTGCCTTTTGCCTGCGTCTGACGGCGGGGCGAGGAACGGCGTGTCAGCCAGGACGTATGCTGGCCCTGAAAGAAGGCGGACGCACCACCGGTGTGGCCTACCGTTTGCCGGACGCGTCCCTGGAACAAGAGCTTTCACTGCTGTGGAAGCGAGAAATGATCACCGGCTGTTATCTGCCGACCTGGTGTCAGTTGGCGCTTGATGACGGCAGGACGGTGAACGCACTGGTCTTTATTATGGATCCGCGTCATCCGCTGTTTGAGTCAGACACGCGCGCGCAGGTGATTGCGCCGCTTATCGCCACGGCGAGCGGACCTTTAGGCACCAACGCCCAGTATCTGTTCTCACTGGAACAAGAGCTGGTCAAGTTGGGGATGCAGGATGATTGTCTTAACGATCTGGTGATCACGGTCAAACGATTGTTGGGAGAGAATCTGCCGGAAGGTGTTATGCGTCCAGGGTTTGCCTGAATCCAGCCAGGAACTGAATGCCCGAAAGCCAGGCGCTTTTCGGGCAATTAACGCTTAGGCTGCAATATAACTTATTGAATGCTCGAGCGACTGGCTATGGCTGTCGATCAGCACATTCCATACGCCGGTATACGGTACGGTTAACCATGCGTTATCACGATCCTGCACGCTTAAAATGTCGGACTGCGTGTCTTTGACGTGATTTTTCTCGCTCATCAGATGGATGTGACAGCGCTCGGAACAGCGCACAACCACCGTATCGCCACCAAATAACTTTAAACTCGCCTTCACTAATGCCATTTTTCACCCCGTTCTTGAAAACAACGTACTTTCTGTCGAAAGTGCTGCGTGATGTTGTTCACATTTCACTCATTGCATAACACCAAAGGGGGAGCAACAGGATGCTGATTTTGATCAAAAAATGGCATAACGATTAAACAAAAGTGACAAAATCCCTCAAAAGGGTTGAAAGGGCGTGCTAACGTTCAACGAAACCGCGCCCATCTACGATTAAATCCGGAAATTATCGACACTTTCAGTGAGCTTGCCTGAAGCGGTGTATCAGAAGGTCAGCACTTTATCTGCAGCCAGCGTCCATTGAGCCAGTTCTACCAGCGTGCCGACGGCTACTCCGTCAATTAACGGCAGCGTCGTGATCCCACGGCCATCGGTGCAGGTTTTGCACAGTTTGACCGGCACATTTTGCGCCGTCAGGATCTCCAGCATTTGCTGAATATTGTATCCTTCTGCAGGTTTCTGACCTCGTAATCCCGCGGTTACCGCGTCCGACATTAAAAACAGACGCAGGTCGAGATCCGCTTCCTGTTCGCGCAGGGCGATGGCCAGACGCAGGCTGTTAAATAACGATTCGCTTCCATAGGCCGCACCGTTCGCGACGATCACTATCTTTTGCATTTTTACTCCTGTTGTCAGGGGGGCATGGATATTGCTTGTCCTCAGGGATAACCCGTTATCGGTGAGGGCAGAGATGATGACAAATGCACAAAATTCCGGCGCGACGCAATGGTTTCGCCATGCCCGCCAGCTTGAGAACACCCAGCTTCGCCAACTGGCACAGTCCGGTAAGTTGGTGATGCGCATTAGCCATCTGGTGCATATGCTACAGTGCGAACGCGGTGCATCCAATATCTGGTTGTGTTCTCAAGGTACGCTTTATGATCGGGAGGTCCGTGCCAGTCGGGCGCTGGTGGATGAAGAGTGTCGGCAACTGCATATCCTTTTCCAGCACATTATGCCGGTGGCGGGCAGTGCATTGTGCCACCGTATTGCTGGCACCGTCTGGTGCCTCGATCAGCTAACGACGCTGCGTGAGTCTGTCAGCGGGCAGACTATCGATGCACAGCAGGCGATGGAGCAGTACAGCCGGACGTTACGCCATCTGCTGGGTATTGTGCCGCAGCTTAACGACAGCATTGATTATCCCCATGTCGCAGGTGGGCTGGTGGCGCTGTACAGTTTTATGCAGGGTAAAGAGCTGGTAGGACAAGAGCGGGCGTTAGGGGCCATTGGCTTTACCCAGGGCGAATTTAACCCTCAAATGCGCCAGGAGCTGGTGGACAGAATAGACGGGCAGCAGCCGTGCTTTGATACCTTTACCTCCCTGGCTTCGCCTGTACTGGTGCAGCATTTTCGTCAGCAATGCGAGGCATCTGGCGCGATCGAACAACTGCGACGCCAGGCCTGTACGCGACAACCCCAACTCGATAACGGCGAAAGTGCGCTACGCTGGTTCACGCTGCAAACGCAGCGCCTTGAACAATTACGCCATCTCGAAGAGATGCTGATTACCGAATTGCTGAATGTCGTGGCGCGTCGGCTGGCGGAAGAAACCTACGCTTTGCCGCTCGACAACTGGCTTGACGACCGTGCTGACGAACCCCTCTCGCTGCGCCGGGATAAACAATTATTGCGGGTTGTTCGACAGCAGGCTCGCCAGCTGGAGCAAATGAGCGCCCAACTTGCCTCATTGCAGGACGCCTTAGAGGAGCGCAAGGTGATTGATAAAGCAAAAAGCATCCTGATGAATCACCAGCAGGTCAGCGAAGAACAGGCGTGGCAGCTATTGCGAAAAATGGCGATGGATAAAAACCAACGGATGGTCGATATCGCCCGGGCATTGCTTACCGTTAAATCCCTGATGCAGGGATAGCGACTGCACAACAGGCGGGCAGTGTCTGCCATATTTGGGTGCACCGCGGCGTCTGGTACGCGTCGAACCCGCTAAAACCGCCAGTGTAATTCTGGCATCTGAATTGCATTCACTCATACAGACAATTTAGCAGCAGGCCAACGGCGGTCTGACTGTTTTGAGGATAAAGGCGTCCCGCAATGCTTAGGCATTGTTGGACGCCTTTTTTTATGGGGAGCATGTATGGGTGACAGAACAGTTTCGTTAACGCGGCGGCGGTTTTTACAGGCAAGTGCCGTGATGGGGGCCAGCTCCCTGATTCCAGGACTGATGTCTTCGGTCTGGGCGGCAGGGTCTGATGCGCCGGAGATGACTACCGTTCGGGTCGGTTTTATTCCGCTAACCGACTGCGCGCCGCTGGTTATCGCCACGTTGAAAGGTTTTGATAAAAAATACGGCATTACGCTGGTGCCGACCAAAGAGGCCAGTTGGGCCGCAGTGCGTGACAAACTGGTCTCTGGAGAGCTGGATGCGGCTCATGTTCTGTACGGCCTGTTGTATGGCCTGGAACTGGGTATTGCCAGTAAAGCGCAGCCCATGGCCAATCTGATGACGCTCAATCAGAACGGTCAAGCGATCACGCTCTCCGCAACGCTGCTGGAGCAGGGCATTACCGATGCGTCTGCGCTGAAGAAACGGATCGTCTCGCAGGCGCCCGGAACCTATACCTTCGCGCACACCTTTCCCACAGGCACACATGCCATGTGGCTCTATTACTGGCTGGCCAGCGCTGACATCAATCCTTTCACCGATGTTCGCACCGTTGTGGTACCGCCTCCGCAAATGGTGATGAACATGCGCATTGGCAATATGAGTGGCTTCTGCGTCGGCGAGCCGTGGAATGCGCGGGCGATCAACGACCGCATTGGTTTTACCGCGGCGACGTCCCAGGATATCTGGCCCGACCATCCGGAAAAAGTACTCGGTACGCGCCGGGAGTGGGTAGAAAAATATCCACATACTGCCCGGGCACTGGTTAGCGCGCTGCTTGAGGCATCGCGCTGGATAGACGCCAGTGAAGCCAATAAACGCGAAACAGCACAAATTCTGGCGCGCCGGGCCTGGCTCAATACCAAAGAAAGCTATCTGACGGCGAGAATGCTGGGCGAGTACGACAACGGTGCCGGTCGTCGCTGGCAGGATCCGCATGCCATCCGCTTTTTTCGCGACGGCGAGGTGAGTTTCCCCTGGCATTCCGATGGCATGTGGTTTCTGACCCAGTTCTGCCGTTGGGGATTGTTGAAGCAGCAACCGGATTATGCAGCCATTGCCGCGCGCATCAACCGGACCGACATCTGGCGCGATGCGGCAGCGGCGGTTGGTGGGATAACACCTCCTGCGAAATTGCTACGAACCAGTACGCTGATGGACGGTTCCGTATGGGATGGCCGCAATCCAGAAGCCTATGCCAACAGTTTTACCCTCCACCGTACAGGAGCCTGAGATGAAACAAAATACGCAGCTTAAATCCCCTGAGCCGGTAGTCGGTGAGGTCATCACGCTATCAACGATGAAGGTCAGAAAGCGCAAAATGCCATGGTCAATGTGGCTTAGTACATGGCTAAGACGCGCCGTACCCGCTCTGCTGGGGATTGCCTTGCTGGTGGTGTGCTGGCAACTTGCCGCCATCAACAGCAAAGGATTTCCGACGCCGCTGAGCACCCTGGATTCAGCCCTGACGTTGTTTGCCGATCCGTTCTATAACGGCGGGCCGAATGATATGGGGATCGGCTGGAACGTGCTGGCGTCGTTGCAACGGGTCGCGATCGGTTTCGGATTAGCGGCGCTGGTGGGGATTCCGCTGGGCTTTCTGATTGGGCGTTTCACCTTCTTTTCGCACATGTTTTCGCCGCTGATTGCGCTGTTGCGCCCGGTCAGTCCGCTGGCCTGGCTGCCGATTGGACTGCTGTTGTTTCAAAAAGCGGAACCCGCATCGAGCTGGACCATCTTTATCTGCTCTATATGGCCGATGGTGATCAACACCGCCGAAGGGGTGCGGAGAATCCCTGACGATTACCTCAACGTAGCTCGCGTATTGCAACTCTCTGAGTGGACGGTGATGCGGCGGATACTTTTCCCCGCCGTGCTTCCGGCGATCCTCACTGGCGTACGCCTGTCGATTGGCATCGCCTGGTTGGTGATTGTGGCAGCAGAAATGCTCACCGGCGGGTTAGGGATTGGTTTTTGGATCTGGAATGAGTGGAACAACCTTAACGTCGAAAACATTCTCATCGCTATCGTCATCATCGGCGTTGTCGGTCTGCTGCTTGAGCAGGGGCTAATGCTGGTGGCACGTCGTTATAGCTGGCAGGAAAAATAAGGAGACAACATGAAACCCATTATTCAGGTCCAGGCGGTCAGCCAACGTTTTTCGACCGCCAGCGGTGAGTTCCTCGCGCTACACAATGTCTCTTTTGATATCCATGAAGGGGAGACAGTGAGTTTGATTGGTCACTCCGGTTGCGGAAAGTCGACGCTTTTGAATCTGATTGCCGGCATTACGTTACCAACTGAAGGTGGCCTGATTTGCGATCACCGCGAAATCGCCGGGCCGGGGCCTGAGCGGGCGGTCGTTTTCCAAAATCATTCGCTGCTGCCGTGGCTGACCTGTTTCGACAACGTAGCCCTGGCCGTCGATCAGGTATTTCGCCACACCATGAGTAAAGCCGAGCGACGTGAGTGGATCGAATACAACCTGCACCGCGTCCAGATGGGGCACGCGATGCACAAACACCCCGGTGAAGTCTCTGGTGGGATGAAGCAACGCGTGGGTATTGCCCGGGCACTGGCGATGAAACCCAAAGTCCTGCTTATGGATGAACCGTTTGGCGCACTGGATGCGCTCACCAGGGCACATTTGCAGGATACGGTGATGCACATCCAGCAGTCACTGAATACCACCATTGTGCTGATCACTCACGACGTTGATGAAGCGGTGCTACTTTCCGACCGGGTTCTGATGATGACCAACGGGCCAGCGGCGACGGCGGGCGAGATCTTGACGGTTGATTTACCGCGCCCACGCAATCGGGTCCAGCTTGCCGATGACAGCCGATACCACCACCTGCGACAACGCATTCTCCATTTTCTGTATGAGAAACAGCCGAAGGCGGCGTAAGGAGGGGAAGATGACGCGACTGGTCATTGTGGGTCATGGCATGGCGGCAACTCGTCTGATTGAGGCGCTTGTTATGTACAAAAACGGCGGCATTTCCGTCACCGTTATTGGTGAAGAGCCGCAGCTTGCCTACAACCGGATCCAACTTTCACCGGTGCTGGGGGGAGAAAAGCCCTTTGCGCAAACTTTGCTTCATCCGGCGCAGTGGTATCTCGATCACGGCGTGACGGTTCTGAGCGATGAAGCTGTGTTGGCCGTTGATGCCACCAGCCGCAGCCTGACCACCACAAAACGGCTTTTGTTCTGGGATGAGCTGGTATTTTCCACCGGATCGTATTCGTTTATTCCGCCCATTCCAGGCGTCCAACAACCGCATGTTCATGCTTTTCGCACGATGCAGGATGTCGAGGCGATTCTCCAGCAGTCTGGGCCAAAGGTGGTGCTGGGTGGTGGCGTTCTCGGCGTGGAGGCCGCGGCAGCCTTACGTCTTCACGGTGACGATGTCACGTTGATTCATCGCGCGGGAAGGTTGATGGAACAACAGCTTGATCAACAGGCCAGCGATCTGCTGCAGGCGCAACTAACAGGACGTGGTATTCGCTGCGAGCTTAGTTCTGGGCTCGTCAGTATCGAAGCCGACTGCGTAACGTTGCTGGATGGCCAGCGTATTGCGGCGGATGGCGTGGTGATTGCCACGGGGGTTAAACCCAATATCTCCCTGGCGCAGGAGTGCGGTGCTGTTTGTCAGCAGGGGATTGTGGTGGATGAACAGCTTCGCACCTCAATGCCCGGCATTAGCGCCGTCGGGGAATGCTGCGAGATTAACGGCCAGACGTGGGGACTGGTTGCGCCGTGCCTGAAACAGGCTGAGGTGTTGGCTGCGCGACTAGCGGGTTTTATCGGTGCCGGATTTGGTTGGCAGGCGAGTGGAACGCGCCTCAAGGTGACGGGAATTGATCTGTTTAGTGCAGGCGTAACGGACACGACGGCGACGGATGCCACCCTGAGCACATACGATCCGCTCAGCGGGCACTATCGCCGCTTGCTGACGCGTGATGGAAAACTCCATGGTGTGCTGCTGATGGGCGATTGCCATAGCGCAGCGCCATTAACCGATTTGCTGGCCCAGGGGGCGACAGCACACTCCGACTGGCTCTTCGACCGCTTTGATACGCAGCCATCGGCTGCAGGACAGATGACGATGACAAAACCGACACTGGCTGTTGTGGGACACGGTATGGTTGGCCACCATTTTCTTGAGCAATGCGTTAGCCGTAATCTGCATTTGCATTATCACATTGTGGTGTTTGGCGAAGAACGTTATGCCGCCTATGACCGGGTGCATCTGTCAGAGTATTTCGCCGGGCGCAGCGCGCAATCACTTTCGCTTGTCGCTGATGATTTCTTTGCCCGTAATGGCATAGAGCTACGTTTGGGGCAATGCGTGACCGAGATCGATCGTGAGATGCACGTCATCCGCAACGCCGACGGACATGAAACCCACTGGGATTCGCTGGTACTTGCCACCGGATCGTATCCATTTGTCCCCCCTGTGAAAGGTGGGGACTCACCCGCCTGCTTTGTTTATCGTACGTTGGACGATTTAGATGCCATTGCAGCGAAAGCGAAAAGTGCGCGCCGCGGGGTGGTGATCGGCGGTGGCCTGCTTGGTCTGGAGGCTGCGAACGCGCTGCGTCAGCTTGGGCTGGAAACGCATGTTGTTGAGTTTGCCGCTAATCTGATGGCGGTGCAGCTGGATAACGCCGGTGCCGCGATGTTACGAGAAAAGATAGAGGCGCTTGGCGTTGGCGTCCACACCGCAAAATCAACCACGGAAATTGAAAGTACCACTGACGGACTGGTACTGCACTTTGCCGACGGCGAAAAGCTGGAAACCGAAATGGTGGTTTTTTCTGCGGGTATTCGTCCGCAGGATGCGCTGGCGCGTCGCAGCGGTTTAGATATTGGCGAACGCGGTGGGATTTGTATCGATAGCCACTGTCGCACGTCAGATGACGCCATTTTTGCAATCGGCGAATGTGCGTTGTGGGAAGGGCGAGTCTTTGGCCTTGTCGCGCCGGGATATCAAATGGCGCGGGTAGTCGCCGCACAGCTGGCCGGAGAAGATGTCAGCTTTAGCGGGGCGGATATGAGCACCAAGCTCAAGCTGCTGGGCGTTGATGTTGCTTCTTTTGGCGATGCGCATGCCCGTACGCCGGGCGCGAAAAGCTATCAATGGACGCATGGTCCTGAGCAGATCTACAAAAAGATCGTCGTCAGCGCAGAGGGCAAAACGCTGTTGGGCGGAGTGCTGGTTGGCGATGCTGGCGATTACGCCACGCTATTGCAAATGATGTTGAATGGGATGCCGCTTCCTGGTCAGCCGGAATCGCTGATCCTGCCCGCGCTGGCGGGCGGTGCGCCAAAAGCGCTTGGGGTTGCGGCATTGCCCGATACAGCGCAAATCTGCTCTTGTCATAACGTCAGTAAGGCCGATATATGCCGGGCGGTAAGTGCTGGTGTGACGGACATTGGCGCCATCAAACAGTGCACTAAAGCAGCGACCGGTTGTGGCGGATGCAGCGCGCTGGTGAAACAAGTGATGGAGCACCAACTTGCGGCCCAGGGCGTTGAGGTCAAAAAGGATATCTGTGAACATTTTCCCTGGTCGCGCCAGGAGATTTATCACCTTGTACGGGTGAACCATATCCATACTTTCGAACAGTTGATTAGCCGTTACGGCCATGGTCACGGCTGCGAAATCTGTAAACCTCTGGTGGGGTCAGTGCTGGCGTCCTGCTGGAATGAGTATCTGCTTAAACCTGCGCACTTACCGCTGCAGGACACGAACGATCGCTATTTTGCCAATATTCAAAAAGACGGTTCCTATTCTGTGGTCCCGCGTATGCCTGCGGGAGAGGTCACACCGGACGGCCTGATCGCCATAGGACAGATTGCGAAACGTTACCAGCTGTACAGCAAAATCACCGGCGGGCAACGGGTGGATCTTTTCGGCGCGCGTCTGGAACAGTTACCTGATATCTGGCGCGAACTGGTGGCTGCGGGGTTTGAAACAGGGCATGCGTACGGGAAGTCGTTGCGAACGGTGAAGTCTTGCGTTGGCTCGACTTGGTGTCGCTACGGCGTACAGGATTCAACGGCAATGGCGGTGATGCTTGAAAATCGCTACAAAGGGTTGCGTGCACCACACAAAATTAAAATGGCGGTGTCCGGTTGTACCCGGGAGTGCGCCGAGGCACAGAGCAAGGATGTGGGCGTCATTGCGACGGATAAAGGCTGGAATCTCTATCTGTGCGGCAATGGAGGAATGAAACCACGCCATGCCGATTTGTTTGCCAGTGATTTAGATGATACCGCGCTGATGCGCACTATCGACCGTTTCCTGATGTTCTACATTCGCACCGCGGATCGTCTGCAACGTACCAGCACCTGGATGGATAACCTGGAAGGGGGCATTGCGTATTTGCGTGAAGTGATCCTCGACGACAGTTTAGGGATTGCCAGTGAACTGGAACAAGAGATGGCGCGGGTTGTGGAAAGCTACCAGTGCGAATGGCAAACCACGCTCAGTAGCCCGCAGCGTCTGGCGCTGTTTCGTTCATATATCAATAGTGATGAGGCGGATGAGACGGTTGCCCGCGCGCCTTTACGCGGGCAACCGCAGTTGGCTAAACCTGCATCCAGGGGCCGTGAGTCATTACCGACAAAACCCTGGCAGGAGATATGCGCCCTTGATGCAATCCCTGAGCAGGCGGGTATTGGCGCACGTCTGGGAGATGTGCAAATTGCATTATTCCGCTTTGGGCAGACGATTTATGCCCTTGATAACCTTGAACCCGGTAGCGCTGCGCAGGTGTTATCGCGCGGTATTCTGGGGGATGTGCAGGGTGAGCCGATTGTTATCTCGCCGCTGTATAAACAACGTATTCGTCTGCGCGATGGCCGCCAGTATGACAGCGGAGAACAGGCGGTACGCGCCTGGCCGGTGAAAGTGGAGGCGGGCAAAGTGTGGGTGGGAACTCAGGCGCTGATCCTGCGGGCGGAGGCATCATGAGTGAGACTCGTACAACGTGCCCGTACTGTGGCGTTGGCTGCGGCGTGATTGCGCAGGTAGACAATAATGGCGTCACCGTCAGAGGTGACCCCGAACATCCGGCAAACTTTGGCCGCTTATGCGTCAAAGGCGCGGCGCTGGCTGAAACCACAGGACTTAGCGGCAGGTTGTTGCAACCGATGGTGGATGGCGAAACGGCGAGTTGGTCGCAGGCGCTGGACACCGCCGGTGAACGTCTGCGCGCTATCATCGCTCAGCATGGCCCGCATGCCGTAGCCTTTTATGCCTCCGGGCAACTGCTGACGGAGGATTACTATGCGGCGAATAAGCTGATGAAAGGCTTCATTGGCGCGGCCAATATTGATACCAATTCGCGGCTTTGTATGTCGTCTGCGGTGACCGGATACAAGCGGGCGCTAGGAGCGGATGTCGTGCCCTGCAGTTATGAGGACATCGACTGCAGTGATTTGGTGGTATTGGTGGGATCGAATGCAGCATGGACGCATCCGGTGCTGTATCAGCGTCTGGTGCAGGCGCGTAATGCTAATCCGTCGATGAAAGTCGTGGTTATCGATCCTCGCTGCACCGCAACCTGTGATATCGCCGATCTGCATCTTTCCCTGCTGCCCGGTAGCGATGCTGGGCTGTTTGTTGGCTTACTGAACAGGATTGTGGCTGAGGGTAATGCGCAAAGTGAATTTGATGACGCTGCAGAAACGTTTGCTATTGCGCGCGACTGGAGCCTCGCGCGTGTGGCGCAGTTTTGCGGGCTGGATGTTGCCGATATTGTCACCTTCTATGACTGGTTTATGCGCGCGCCAACAGCCATCACGCTATACACCATGGGCATTAACCAGTCTGCCAGCGGTAGCGATAAGTGTAATGCGATTATTAACGTGCATTTGGCCAGCGGTAAGTTTGGTCGACAGGGGTGCGGCCCATTTTCGCTGACCGGGCAACCCAATGCGATGGGCGGCCGGGAAGTTGGCGGGTTGGCGACGCAGCTGGCGGCGCATATGAATTTTGAACCCCAGGATCTTGCCCGCCTGTCCCGCTTCTGGGGCACTGAAAGGTTGGCGCAGACGCCTGGTTTGATGGCCGTGGATTTGTTTGAGGCGATCGGTAAAGGCGACGTTAAAGCGGTATGGATCATGGGGACAAACCCGGCGGTGTCATTACCGGACAGCCATGCCGTGTGTCAGGCGTTGGCAGCCTGTCCACTGGTGATTGTCTCTGAAGTCGTGGCAGACACGGACACCAGCCGCTACGCGCATATTCGGTTTCCGGCTCAGGCCTGGGGCGAAAAAAACGGTACAGTGACGAACTCAGAACGACGGATCTCGCGCCAGCGCGCATTTTTACCAGCGCCGGGTGAGACGAGGGCGGACTGGTGGATCGTCGCGCAAATAGCGAAACAGTTGGGTTTTGCCCATGCGTTTGGCTGGCAAAGCGCATGGGAGGTATTTTGTGAACATGCGGCGCTTTCCGGTTATGAAAACAGGGGGGAACGTGCATTTGATATCGGCGCGTTAGCGGAGCTGACGCATCAACAGTGGGATGAGATGACGCCGGTTCGCTGGCCAGTGAGTACCGGCTCATCAACGCTAAATTTTTGGCAGGGGTGGCGTGGTAACCAACGTTTACGCCTGGTATCTGTTACGCCACAGGGGATGAAAACTGCCTGTGATGCCCTCTATCCATTGGTGCTAAACAGTGGTCGCATTCGCGATCAGTGGCACACTATGACGCGGACGGGGACGATTTCACGCCTGATGCAGCACATCAATGAACCGCTGGTAGAAATTGCACCAGAGGATGCCTATCGCTTAAAGCTGAATGAAGGTGCGCTATGCCGGGTTAACTCCCCGCGCGGCGTAATGGTTGGTAGGGTGACCATTCACCGTGGGCAGCGGCCAGGGAACGTCTTCACTTCAATGCATTGGAATAATCATTTTGCCCGTCAAGGACGGGTAAATGCATTGGTGGCGCCGATTTGTGACCCTGACTCTGGACAGCCGGAAAGCAAACAGACAGCGGTGCGCATTATGGCATGGCAGCCCCGGTGGCAGGGAGAGCTGTTTTGTCGCTCCGCGCTGACGTTACCGGGGTTCGTTCACTGGTGGCGCAAAAGTGCTGACAATGCCGTGCGTTATACGCTGGCGGGCGACAGCGATATTACTGCGTGGCTGCAACAATATTGTGTGACGCAAGGCTGGCAACTTCAGCAGGCGAAATGGGAGCAGGGACTGAATCTGTTGGCCTGGCATGAAGGAAAGCTGATGCTTGGGCTCTGGTCAGCGGCAACGCTGCCGCAGATTGATGATGCGGCGATCCTCTGCGCATTCATGCAAACGCCGGAAAACGCTCAGACTCGTCATGCCCTGTTGGGCGGGAAACCCGGTGGTATTACGGCTGATAAGGACGCGACTATTTGTAGTTGTTACAGCGTAGGAGAAAAGGCCATTACCCAGGCTATCGCTAACGGTTGTGATACGGTTCAGGCATTGGGAAAAGCGTTACGTTGCGGGAGTAATTGCGGCTCGTGTATTCCGGAACTGAAGACATTACTGGCACAAAAAATCACACTCAATGATTAAGGATATTCCTGAAAATTTGAGAAAAAGCTGCAAAGGGGACGTCGGACAGGTAGGATTTACGCTGTGGTCCCCAAATTCAATGATATAAAAGCCAGTAACGATTTGAGCCGTTTTGTTTGCTGCAGATTTTCTCTTCTCCTACTCTTGCCGCTGGCAGGCGGTATTGCCAGCGCACGGACATCTTTTATTTACCAGGCCGAAAACCCTTTCGATAACAATAGTGATGGTTTACCCGATCTCGGTCTGGCGCCGGAGTCGCGGGCAGGCGAAAAGCACTTTGCTGAAATGGTCAAAGCGTTTGGTGAAGCCAGCATGACCGATAACGGGCTTGATACGGGTGAACAGGCGAAGCAGTTCGCATTTGGTCAGGTGCGTGACACGGTCAGCGAACAGGTTAATCAGCAACTGGAATCCTGGCTCTCTCCCTGGGGAAACGCCAGCGTTGGATTGCAGGTGGATAACGAAGGCAGCTTTACCGGAAGTCGGGGAAGCTGGTTTATCCCATGGCAGGACAATCCACGTTATCTTACCTGGAGCCAGTTGGGGCTGACGCAACAGGACGAAGGTTTAGTCAGCAATGCGGGGATTGGGCAGCGCTGGGTACGCGACGGCTGGTTTCTGGGTTACAACACCTTTTATGACAACCTGTTGGATGAAAATCTGCCCCGGGGAGGCCTTGGCGCCGAGGCGTGGGGCGAATACTTGCGCTTATCCGCTAACTATTACCAACCGTTGTCCTCCTGGCAGGAGCGTTCCGCAACCCAGGAACAACGGATGGCCCGCGGCTACGACCTGACTGCGCAAATGCGCATGCCGTTCTATCAACACCTCAATACCAGCGTCAGCGTGGAACAGTATTTTGGCGACCGGGTGGATCTGTTTCATTCCGGAACCGGGTACCACAATCCTGTGGCGGTGAATCTGGGATTGAGCTATACGCCGGTGCCGTTGATTACCGTGACGGCACAACATAAGCAGGGCGAAAGCGGAATCAGCCAGAATAACCTCGGCTTAACGCTGAATTACCGATTTGGCGTACCGCTAAAAAAACAACTGATGGTCAGCGAGGTGGCAAATAGCCGATCGCTGCGCGGCAGTCGTTATGACGATCCGCAGCGTAACAATCTGCCGACGCTGGAATATCGTCAGCGTAAAACATTGTCGGTATTTTTGGCCACGCCGCCCTGGGATCTCAAGTCTGGTGAGTCGGTGGCGCTGAAGCTGCAGGTGCGTAGTTTGCATGGGATCCGCCATTTAACCTGGCAGGGTGATACCCAGGCGTTGAGTTTAACGGCGGGTAGCGATAACCGAAGCGTGCAAGGTTGGACGATTATTATGCCGAAGTGGGACAGCAGCGAAGGCGCGACAAACCGCTGGCGGTTGTCTGTGGTGGTAGAAGATGAGCAGGGTCAGCGTGTCTCTTCCAATGAGATCACGCTATCACTGACCGAACCGTTTATTACCGTTTCGGAAAATGATCCTCGTTAGCAATGAAGCATCAACGCGTTATCAGAAAATGCGTTCCTGATGTACCCATACCGCGGCTTCGACGCGTGATTTGAGCTTCATTTTCTTCAACATATGCTTCACATGGACTTTTACCGTACTTTCAGTGATGTCCAGACGACGGGCGATCATCTTGTTCGGCAGCCCCTGGGCAATGAGCTTGAGAATGTCGCGCTCACGCGGTGTCAGTTGGGTGACATCACGGTCCGACGTTGCACGATTAGCACGCAGGCTGGCGGCCAGAACCGGTGTTAAGGCTTCACTCAGCACCATTTCACCGGCCGCTGACTGCTGTAAGGCTTTGAGTAAATCTTCAGGCTCCATATCTTTCAGCAGATAACCGTCAGCGCCGCGTTTCAGTGCGGTAACTACGTCTTCTTCATGATTGGATACGCTAAACACAACGATACGGCCCGACAGTGACTTTTCACGCAGCTTATCGAGAGTTTCCAGGCCGTTCATGCCGGGCATGTTGAGATCAAGCAGGATCAGATCGGGATCAAGGGATTCAGCCAGCTCGATACCCTGCTCACCATTGCTGGCTTCGCCGACAACGGTAATATCGGGCGCCATGCTGACAAGCTGTTTTACACCGGTTCGCAGCATCGGATGATCGTCGATCAACAGGATGGTTGCCGGTTCCAGATTACTCATGGGTATCTCCTTGGACTTCTGTGAAGTTTGTTTCGGGAATAAAAGTGACAGCAACTTCAGTACCGCCCGTCTCGCGACGGCGTACGCGGCAATCGCCGCGCAAGCTCTGCGCACGGTCGCGCATTATAATCATGCCGTAGTGGTTACTGCGTTCGGCGTTTTCCGGTACGCCGCAGCCGTTATCTTGCACTGTTAGTTTGACCTGCTTGCCATTTTGCACCACCGTCACGACCACTTCATTGGCCTGAGAGTGTTTAAGTGCATTACTCAGGGCTTCGCGCGCAATTTGTAGCAGGTGAATCGCCTGATGCGAAGGGACCAGGCGTGGCGGTAGCTGATAATCCAGCTTAACCGTAAATCCAAAACGGGCGCTGTACTCCTGACAGCTGGCTTCCAGCGCCGGCCGTAATCCAGGTTCTGTGAGCTGTAAACGGAAGGTGGTTAACAGTTCACGCAGTTGTGCCCACGAAGCATTCAGCTCGTTACGAATCTGGCTGAGCAACTCGCGACAGTTATCTGAAAGCGCATCGCCCTGCATCTGCAAACAGCTAACCTGCATCTTCATACAAGAGAGCGATTGTGCAATAGAATCATGAAGTTCGCGTGCAATGGTGGCACGCTCTTCCATCACGATCAACTGCTGTTGACGCTCCTGATGTCTGTCGAGCGCGAGCGTTGCGGTCAGTTGCTCAACCAGGGTATCAACCAACTGCTGCTGATCGTGACTGAGATGGCGTCCGTTCGGCAAAGTAGCGAGCAGGATACCATACTGGGTATGTGCATCGGTCAGCCGCCATTTCAATGTAATCCCGCCGTCAATCGCGGGCAGCGTTCCGCGAGGACACAGATGGCATCCTTTCTCATCACAGCTGGCATTGGACTGACAGGTAAATTCCTGATGATTGTCTTCATCTTCCAGGTCGTAAACCCGGAGTTCAATATCATGCAGCAAGGTCAAATTTTGCAGACCATTCAGTACCGGAGAGAGGCGTTCGCACAACGGCACCTGAGAGTGCAGGCGGCGGTTGGCTTGCCACAGAAAAGAAAGGATCTGATTTTTGTGCTCCAGACCCGCCGTTTTCTCCTGTACCCGCTGTTCCAGCACGGCGTAACTTTCGGCCAGTTCTTCCGACATATTATTCAGTGCCGAGCCCAGAGCGGCCATCTCATTACGCCCGCTGATACGCGCGCGTTGGGTAAAATCACGTTGGCTGACGGCTCGCGCCATCGCCAGCAGCTGTTTCCACGGCTCTAACAGGCGCACGCGCAGCCAGATAATGGTGAAAACCAACAGCAATGCCATAAATATGGCCATCAGGCGATGCAGCAGGACGACGCGTTCAATGCGTAATTCAGTGGTATGGTCAAAGGCGGTAACCAGCTTATCCAGACCGCCTACAAAGCGTGTCACATCCTGCGCTACCGCATCAGGCGTTTGCGCATGCGCAAGCCCCGGCGCCAGTTCAGTGTGCCAGTAATCCTGTAGTGCTTTTAACTGCGCCTGTTGTCCGTCTCGCTTTGCGGCACGCGTCAACTCCGGGCTAAACGCCGTTTTCTCCATTTCATCCAGAAGCGGTTGATCGCTAGCGTCCAGCGGTACGGCTGCCAGCAGGCGATAACTCTGCATGCGCAGCGATCCCGCTTTGTTGATTGCATGGGCGCTACCCTGAACGCCCTGAACCAGCCAGCCGGAGACAGCCATACCCGCCACGCCGATGGCTGTGGACAATAAAACAATCAGCGCCACCTGGTTGACCAGCGTAAGCGGGGAGAGACAACGTTTAAACATGGTGACTTGTTCCTTCGGGTTTTCGTCGAACAGAAAACCTTATTGAATGACGATTCTGCTGCAGGCAGTGGCGTTATTCTCGGCGATACACTGGAGTATACCCATACCTCAAACGGGCTACCTCTTAATTGCCAGTGGAGGGAGAGATCCTGGGCGAGGGGGAGTAGGGGGCGACAGAAGCGTGAAAAACCACATCTTTTTTACCGAAGTTATGTACTCATTTAGGGTAATGATAAATTTTAGGCATGAATAATGACACCTTTTCCTTTGATTTATATCAACTTACCTCCAGCTGTAAACCCTAATGTTGCAGGCATCGAAACAAGTATCAGAGGTGTCTATGAGTCACTCATCTGCCCCGGAAAGGGCATCTGGAGCTGTAATTACCGAATGGCGGCCGGAAGATCCCGCCTTCTGGCAGCAGCGTGGTCAACGAATCGCCAGCCGTAACCTGTGGATTTCCGTCCCTTGCTTGCTGCTGGCGTTTTGCGTGTGGATGTTATTTAGCGCCGTGGCGGTGAACTTACCGAAAGTCGGATTTGATTTCACCACTGAACAGCTGTTCATGCTGACGGCATTACCTTCTGTGTCCGGCGCGCTGCTGCGTGTTCCGTACTCCTTTATGGTTCCCCTGTTTGGTGGACGTCGCTGGACAGCGTTTAGCACCGGTATCCTGATCATTCCTTGCGTATGGTTAGGTTTTGCGGTGCAGGATACTTCCACGCCGTTTAGTACCTTTATTATTATCTCTCTGTTGTGCGGTTTCGCCGGTGCGAACTTTGCGTCCAGCATGGCAAACATCAGTTTCTTCTTTCCAAAACAGAAACAGGGTGGTGCGCTGGGTCTGAACGGTGGCCTGGGCAACATGGGCGTCAGCGTGATGCAGTTGGTTGCGCCGCTGGTGGTTTCACTGTCAATCTTTGCCGCATTTGGTAGCCACGGGGTTGAACAACCGGATGGAACACAGCTGTATCTGGCAAACGCCGCATGGATTTGGGTACCGTTCCTTGCGGTGTTAACGCTGGCTGCATGGTTTGGTATGAATGAACTGGCAACCTCAAAAGCGTCGCTGAAAGAGCAATTGCCGGTGCTGAAACGTGGGCATCTGTGGATTATGAGCCTGCTGTATCTGGCAACCTTCGGTTCATTCATCGGTTTCTCTGCCGGTTTTGCCATGTTGTCAAAAACGCAGTTTCCTGAGGTACAGATCTTGCATTACGCCTTCTTTGGACCGTTGATTGGCGCGCTGGCTCGTTCAGCGGGCGGCGCAATCTCTGACCGTCTGGGCGGAACCCGTGTAACGCTGGTGAACTTCGTGCTGATGGCAATTTTCAGTGCCTTACTGTTCCTGACGCTGCCATCAAACGGCGTTGGCGGCAACTTTATCGCCTTCTTCGCGGTGTTCCTGGCATTGTTCCTGACGGCTGGTCTGGGGAGTGGTTCAACCTTCCAGATGATCTCCGTTATCTTCCGCAAGCTGACGATGGACAGAGTGAAAGCTGAAGGCGGTTCAGAAGAGAAAGCAATGCGCGAAGCAGCAACAGACACTGCGGCAGCGTTGGGCTTTATCTCAGCCATTGGTGCGATTGGCGGCTTCTTTATCCCGAAAGCATTTGGTACGTCTCTGGCGTTAACCGGTTCTCCGGTCGATGCGATGAAAGTATTTCTGATCTTCTATGTCGCTTGTGTGGTCATCACTTGGGCGGTGTACGGACGTCATTCTAAAAAGTAAAAAAGTAGTAGCAGTTGATTATCCATTGCGCGGTGTTAGACCGCGCTTTTTTTTTGTTCTAAATTAGTTACAACATACTTATATGTGAGCTCATGACGAAAGTCTGCGAAAACGGTGCTGGTAATATGCCTGGCAGGGGGGATACCCCTTAATACCCACTTATATAGAATTTAACATTTGTATGATAAGTGATTTTAATAAAATCATTTAAATTCAATATGTTGACTGTTTTATTAATATCCTACTAAGGGGGTATGTGAAAATCGACCCTCTGTTTTCATCCCTGCATGCCTTGATCGTTATCAATTCTCACGCCCTTTCAGAGCGTTACCTTCGCTCTCAATCAAGCAATGTCGATTTATCAGAGAGCCGTCAGGCTCCTACAGGAGAAAACCGATGAGTAAATTCCTGGACCGGTTTCGCTACTTCAAACAGAAGGGCGAAACCTTTGCCGATGGGCATGGCCAGCTTCTCAATACCAACAGGGACTGGGAGGACGGATACCGCCAGCGTTGGCAGCATGACAAAATCGTGCGTTCAACCCACGGGGTAAACTGCACGGGCTCATGCAGCTGGAAAATCTATGTGAAAAATGGTCTGGTGACCTGGGAGACCCAGCAAACTGACTACCCACGCACGCGTCCAGATATGCCTAACCACGAGCCTCGCGGCTGCCCACGTGGTGCAAGCTATTCCTGGTATCTCTACAGCGCTAACCGTCTGAAATACCCGCTGATGCGCAAACGTCTGATGAAGATGTGGCGTGAAGCAAAAAGACTGCACAGCGATCCGGTAGACGCATGGGCATCCATCATCGAAGACGCCGACAAAGCAAAAAGCTTCAAACAAGCGCGCGGTCGTGGTGGGTTTGTTCGTTCTTCCTGGCAGGAAGTGAATGAACTGATTGCTGCATCTAACGTTTACACCATCAAAACCTATGGCCCTGACCGCGTTGCAGGCTTCTCTCCGATCCCAGCGATGTCGATGGTTTCTTATGCTTCCGGCGCACGCTATATGTCGCTGATTGGCGGTACCTGCCTGAGCTTCTACGACTGGTACTGTGACCTGCCGCCGGCTTCCCCACAGACCTGGGGCGAGCAGACTGACGTACCGGAATCTGCTGACTGGTATAACTCCAGCTATATTCTTGCATGGGGCTCTAACGTCCCGCAGACCCGTACTCCGGATGCACACTTCTTTACCGAAGTTCGCTACAAAGGGACCAAAACGGTAGCAATTACCCCGGACTACGCAGAAATCGCCAAACTCTGCGACCTGTGGCTGGCACCGAAGCAGGGAACCGATGCGGCAATGGCAATGGCGATGGGCCACGTCATGCTGCGCGAGTTCCACCTCGATAACCCGAGCCAGTACTTCACCGACTACGTTCGTCGTTATACCGACATGCCAATGCTGGTGATGCTCGAAGAGCGCGACGGCTACTATGCTGCTGGTCGTATGCTGCGTGCAGCGGATCTGGTTGACTCCCTGGGCCAGGAAAATAATCCGGAATGGAAAACCGTCGCTATCAACAGCAACGGCGATATGGTTGCGCCAAACGGTTCAATTGGCTTCCGTTGGGGTGAAAAAGGCAAATGGAACCTCGAGCAGCGCGACGGCACGTCTGGTGATGAAACCGAACTGCAGCTCAGCCTGCTGGGTAGCCAGGATGATATCGCCGAAGTGGGCTTCCCGTACTTTGGCGGCGAAGGCACCGAGCACTTCAGCAAAGTAGAACTGGAAAACATTCTGCTGCATAAATTGCCGGTTAAACGCCTGCAACTCGCCGATGGCTCTACCGCGCTGGTGACCACCGTTTACGATCTGACTATGGCCAACTACGGCCTGGAACGTGGTCTGAACGATGAAAACTGCGCAACCAGCTACGATGACGTGAAAGCGTACACACCGGCCTGGGCAGAAAAAATCACTGGCGTATCACGTTCTCAGATCGTACGCATCGCTCGCGAATTTGCGGATAACGCCGATAAAACGCACGGTCGTTCGATGATTATCGTCGGTGCGGGTCTGAACCACTGGTATCACCTCGATATGAACTATCGTGGCCTGATCAATATGCTGGTGTTCTGCGGCTGTATCGGCCAGAGCGGCGGCGGTTGGGCCCACTATGTCGGCCAGGAAAAACTGCGCCCGCAAACCGGCTGGCAGCCGCTGGCGTTTGCGCTTGACTGGCAGCGTCCGCCTCGTCATATGAACAGCACCTCCTACTTCTATAACCACTCCAGCCAATGGCGCTATGAGACGGTTACTGCGCAGGAACTGCTGTCTCCGATGGCAGACAAATCCCGCTACAGCGGTCATTTGATTGACTTTAACGTTCGCGCTGAACGTATGGGCTGGTTGCCATCTGCGCCGCAGTTAGGGACTAACCCGCTGCGTATCGCCGAAGAAGCGCAGAAAGCAGGCATGACGCCGGTGGATTACACCGTTAAATCCCTGAAAGAAGGTTCAATTCGCTTTGCGGCAGAGCAGCCGGAAAACGGTAAAAACCATCCGCGTAATCTGTTTATCTGGCGTTCTAACCTGCTCGGTTCTTCCGGTAAAGGCCACGAGTACATGCTGAAGTATCTGCTGGGTACTGAACATGGTATTCAGGGCAAAGATCTCGGCCAGCAGAGCGGCGTGAAGCCGGAAGAAGTGGAATGGCAGGATAACGGACTGGACGGCAAACTGGATCTGGTCGTTACGCTGGACTTCCGCCTGTCGAGTACTTGTCTGTATTCCGATATCGTGCTGCCGACCGCAACCTGGTATGAAAAAGACGATATGAATACCTCGGATATGCATCCGTTTATTCATCCCCTGTCTGCAGCCGTTGACCCGGCCTGGGAATCGAAGAGCGACTGGGAAATCTATAAAGCTATCGCCAAAAAGTTCTCTGAAGTTTGCGTGGGCCACCTCGGTAAAGAAACCGATGTCGTTACGCTGCCAATTCAGCACGACTCCGCTGCCGAACTGGCGCAGCCATTAGACGTGAAGGACTGGAAAAAAGGTGAATGTGACCTGATTCCTGGTGTTACCGCGCCGCATATCATGACCGTTGAGCGTGATTATCCAGCAACCTACGAGCGTTTCACCTCCATCGGCCCGCTGATGGAAAAAATCGGTAATGGCGGTAAAGGGATTGCCTGGAATACCCAGAGCGAAATGGATCTGCTGCGTAAGCTCAATTACACCAAGGCTGAAGGTCCGGCAAAAGGCCAGCCGATGCTGGATACCGCAATTGATGCAGCCGAGATGATCCTGACGCTGGCGCCGGAAACTAACGGTCAGGTAGCCGTTAAAGCCTGGGCTGCGCTGAGTGAATTTACCGGTCGTGACCATACGCATCTGGCGCTGAATAAAGAAGACGAAAAAATTCGCTTCCGCGATATTCAGGCGCAGCCGCGCAAAATTATCTCCAGCCCGACCTGGTCAGGACTGGAAGATGAACACGTGTCTTATAACGCCGGCTATACCAACGTTCACGAGCTGATCCCATGGCGTACGCTGTCTGGTCGCCAGCAGTTGTATCAGGATCATCAGTGGATGCGTGACTTTGGTGAAAGCCTGCTGGTTTACCGTCCGCCAATCGACACCCGTTCGGTGAAAGCGGTGATCGGCGAGAAATCAAACGGTAACCCGGAAAAAGCGCTCAACTTCCTGACGCCGCACCAGAAATGGGGTATCCACTCCACTTACAGCGACAACTTGCTGATGCTGACGCTGTCACGCGGTGGCCCGATTGTGTGGATGAGCGAAGTCGATGCGAAGGATCTGGGAATCGAAGATAACGACTGGATCGAAGTCTTCAACAGCAACGGTGCGCTGACGGCACGTGCAGTTGTCAGCCAGCGTGTACCGGCCGGGATGACCATGATGTACCACGCGCAGGAACGTATCGTTAACCTGCCGGGTTCAGAAATCACCCAACAGCGTGGTGGGATCCACAACTCGGTGACCCGTATTACGCCGAAACCGACCCATATGATCGGCGGCTATGCGCAGCTGGCCTACGGCTTTAACTACTACGGTACCGTCGGTTCAAACCGTGATGAGTTCGTAGTTGTACGTAAGATGAAGAACATTAACTGGTTGGATGGCGAAGGCAATGACCAGGTACAGGAGAGCGTAAAATGAAAATTCGTTCACAAGTCGGCATGGTGCTGAATCTCGATAAGTGCATCGGCTGCCACACCTGTTCAGTGACCTGTAAAAACGTCTGGACCAGCCGTGAAGGTATGGAGTACGCCTGGTTCAACAACGTCGAAAGTAAGCCTGGCGTTGGCTTCCCGAACGACTGGGAAAACCAGGAAAAATGGAAGGGCGGTTGGATCCGTAAAATCAACGGCAAACTGCAGCCGCGCATGGGTAACAAAGCGCTGCTGTTGGGTAAAATCTTTGCTAACCCGCATCTGCCGGGCATGGATGATTACTACGAGCCGTTTGATTTTGACTACCAGACGTTGCATAACGCCCCGGCAGACAGCAAAGCACAGCCAATTGCTCGTCCACGCTCGCTGATCACCGGTCAGCGAATGGATAAAATCACCAGCGGTCCGAACTGGGAAGAAATTCTGGGCGGTGAGTTTGAAAAACGCGCCAAAGACCAGAACTTCGAAAACATGCAGAAGGCGATGTACGGTCAGTTCGAAAACACCTTCATGATGTACCTGCCGCGTCTGTGTGAGCACTGCCTTAATCCGGCGTGTGTGGCGACCTGTCCGAGCGGCGCTATCTACAAGCGTGAAGAAGATGGCATCGTGCTGATCGACCAGGACAAGTGCCGCGGCTGGCGTATGTGTATCACCGGCTGCCCGTACAAGAAGATCTACTTCAACTGGAAGAGCGGGAAATCTGAGAAGTGCATCTTCTGCTACCCGCGTATCGAAGCCGGTCAGCCGACCGTTTGCTCCGAAACCTGTGTAGGTCGTATCCGTTACCTCGGCGTACTGCTGTATGACGCAGATGCGATCGAAAGTGCAGCAAGCACCGAGCACGAGAAAGATCTGTACCAGCGTCAACTGGACGTGTTCCTCGATCCGAACGATCCGGCTGTTATTGAACAGGCGCTGAAAGATGGTATTCCGCTGAGCGTCATTGATGCCGCACAGCAGTCTCCGGTTTACAAAATGGCGATGGACTGGAAGCTGGCGCTGCCGCTGCATCCGGAATACCGCACACTGCCGATGGTCTGGTACGTGCCGCCATTGTCACCGATTCAGTCAGCTGCTGATGCGGGCGAGCTGGGCAGCAACGGTATTCTGCCGGATGTTGACAGCCTGCGTATTCCGGTTCAGTACCTGGCGAACCTGCTGACCGCAGGTGACACCCAACCTGTACTGTTGGCGCTGAAACGTATGCTGGCCATGCGTCACTACAAACGTGCGGAAACTGTTGACGGCAAAGTTGATACCCGTGCACTGGAAGAGGTGGGCTTAAGCGAAGCACAGGCACAGGAAATGTATCGTTACCTGGCAATCGCGAACTACGAAGATCGTTTCGTGGTACCGAGCAGCCATCGTGAACTGGCGCGTGACGCGTTCCCGGAGAAAAGCGGTTGTGGCTTTACCTTCGGCGACGGTTGCCACGGTTCTGATACTAAATTCAATCTGTTCAACAGCCGCCGCATCGACGCTGTCGATGTGACCAGCAAAACGGAGCCGCACCAATGATTGAACTCGTCATTGTTTCGCGTCTGCTCGAGTACCCGGATGCTGCCTTGTGGCAGAATCAGCAGGAACTTTTCGATGCACTCGCGTCATCTGAGAACCTGGATAAAGAGGATGCCCAGGCTCTGGGCGTTTTCCTGCGCGATCTAACCGCGCAGGACATGCTGGATGTGCAGGCCGCCTACAGCGAACTGTTTGACCGTGGCCGCGCGACATCGCTGCTGCTGTTTGAACATGTTCACGGTGAATCCCGCGATCGCGGTCAGGCTATGGTTGACCTGATGGCACAGTATGAGCAGCACGGTTTGCAGCTCGACAGCCGCGAACTTCCCGATCATCTGCCGCTGTATCTGGAATACCTTGCGCAACTGCCGAAAAGCGAAGCGCTAGGTGGCTTACAGGATATTGCGCCGATTCTGGCGCTGCTCAGCGCTCGTTTGCAACAGCGTGAAAGCCGTTATGCGGTGCTGTTCGATCTGCTGTTAAAACTGGCGAATACCGTTATCGACAGCGATAAAGTGGCTGAAAAAATTGCGGATGAAGCCCGTGACGATACTCCACAAGCGCTGGATGCGGTCTGGGAAGAAGAGCAGGTGAAATTCTTCGCCGATCAGGGGTGTGGCGAGTCGGAAATCTCCGCTCACCAGCGTCGTTTTGCCGGGGCCGTTGCGCCGCAGTATCTGAATATCACCACCGGAGGACAGCAATAATGCACTTCCTGAATACGTTCTTCTTTGACATCTATCCGTACATCGCGGGTTCTGTCTTTCTGATCGGCAGCTGGCTGCGTTATGACTATGGGCAATATACATGGCGTGCGGCTTCCAGTCAGATGCTGGATCGCAAAGGGATGAATCTGGCGTCAAACCTGTTTCACATCGGGATCCTGGGTATCTTTGCAGGGCACTTCCTTGGCATGTTGACGCCGCACTGGATGTATGAAGCCTGGCTACCGCTTGAAGTGAAACAAAAGATGGCAATGTTTGCGGGCGGTGCCAGTGGCCTGATGTGTCTGATTGGTGGCGTACTGCTGCTTAAACGTCGTCTGTTCAGCCCACGCGTGCGGGCCACCACCACCGGAGCGGATATTCTGATCCTCTCACTGCTGGTGATCCAGTGTGCGCTGGGCCTGCTGACCATTCCGTTCTCCGCCCAGCATATGGACGGTAGTGAGATGATGAAGCTGGTGAACTGGGCGCAGACAGTGGTGACCTTCCAGGGCGGAGCGTCTCAATATCTGGATGGTGTTGCGTTCATTTTCCGTATGCACCTGGTGCTGGGTATGACGCTGTTCCTGTTGTTCCCATTCTCGCGTCTGGTACACATCTGGAGCGTCCCGGTCGAATATCTGACACGCAAATACCAGATTGTTCGCGCGCGTCACTAATCGTATATTTGAGAATGACAAAACCCTGCTTCGGCGGGGTTTTTTTATGCCTGTTTGCCGGATGGCGGCGCAAGCGCCTTATCCGACCTACGAAGGTATCAGCGAGTGCTGTAGGCCTGATAAGCGTAGCGCAGCAGACAAATAGCGGGCACGTATCGAGTTTGTAGGCCTGATAAGCGCAGCGCATCAGGCAAATAGCGGGCACGTATCGAGTTTGTAGGCCTGATAAGCGCAGCGCATCAGGCAAATAGCGGACACGTATCGAGTTTGTAGGCCTGATAAGCGCAGCGCAGCAGACAAATAGCGGGCAC